>NZ_JBSYOO010000004.1:0-60493 GCF_058244675.1 Candidatus Thiodiazotropha sp. AKIB8
CCCTATTGACCTGTATGAGTTACGTTGACCTCAATCCGATCCGGGCAAAGATAGCCGATCGACCGGAAGCATCAGACTTCACCTCCATCCAGGATCGCATCAGACATTATCAAAAAACACTTGAGCAAACAGGGAATCGTGTAGAAGCAACAACCGCAGCACCAGAGCATTTAGAGCCGTTCGTTGGTGGCGAGCATCAAGACAAAACCTCTGGTTTGAACTTTAGCCTGCCAGACTATCTGGAACTGACCGATTGGGCCGGGCGAGCAATCAGAGAGGATAAATCTAGTGAAATTCCCTCAGATCTAGCACCAATCCTGGAGCGGTTTAATATCAACTCGGAAGCCTGGTTCGATAGCTTAAAGAACTATGGCAAAAACTACAATACAGTCATAGGAACAAGGGAAGGGATCAAGCAGTTCACTCAAGCAATAGGTAGAGGAAGGAAGTGGTTCTGCGCGAGTGGGTTTTCGTTGCAGATCTATCAGACATCACCCACCTGATATCTTTAAAGCCCAGCCAAGGTTATTTATGCCAATTAAAGTGTTTGGCAGGATGCTTCTTTCTCCTTATTCGGAAAATCCATATCAAGATCGCTCAATGAGAAGATGATTGTCGGCTAAACCTCTTGGATTAGTCGATGCTGGCCACAATTTTATTCCAATAGAAACAAATGGAAGCTGGGGAGCCTATTTTCTTCCTTCAAATGATGCCTGTCCTGATTAGTCTTAAATGCCTGTCCTGATTAGTCTTTGAAGACAGCGGCATGACATTGCCGGTTGGACTGATCGTATAGATTGGTTCTCACAACAAAAACAAGTATGATAATTTAGGTAATTAAATGGAATTTAAACAAAGATCAAGGAAGAAACGATGCAATTCCTATTCAACACTGACAATAGTGAATCTTTACGTGATTTGCTACCTGGACACAACCAAATGACAAATCACCAGATACAAGCGAGGAAAGTCATGGCTTTTGTCAATGAATATGCAACTGATGAAGATATTGATAAATATGATTTGAATGGAATATGGGATCAATATCACCCCGCCTGGAAAGGCGATTACTATCTTGGGCATAAACCAAAATTTACTATTGATCGTGATCAAAATATATTTTTTATGCCTATTCGTAGCGGAAGGTATGATGAGTCAAATAGAACGACTGCATTGTTATGGATTAATGGGCGTCATGTTATTGTGGAACTGGATACTATAGGTGGCTTGAACCCTAATGGGATAAAAAGTGATCCGTATCGGATGAGGTGGGAGTTGGCTGGCTATCATCCTCAGTTAGGTGGCCAGGAGTCAAAGGATCAGATTATGAGTATTCTTAAAAAGGCATTGATTGCCTATGGGTATTCTGGTGTGAGAAAACAGTTGCCCAATACAATCGTGGAATTTGTAAAGCAAATGAGTTGCTGGGCGCGGTAGAGAGTATTGATGATCTGCGTGAATAATCGTTTTTGTAGTTTTATGAAGACAGCGGCATGATTATGTCGATTAAACTGATCGCGTAGATTGGTTCTCTCAAAAAAGCAAGTATGATAATTTAGTAGCTTAAGTGCTTAAATAGAAATTAAACAAAGATCAAGGACGAAACTATGCAAACCCTATCCAATACTGAATCCTTTCGTGATTTACTACCTGGAATCAACCAAAATACAAATCACAAGATACAAGCGAGAAAAGATATGGCTTTTGTAAATGAATATGCAACTGACGAAGATATTGAAAAATATGATTTGTATGGAATATGGGACAAATTTCATCCCTTAAGGAAAGGAAAATACTATATTGGGCAACGACCTAGTTTTTGTATTGATAGAGAAAAAAATATATTTCTACTAAAAGTGGGAGGCGGTGGAAGAGAAGATCCAACAATAACAAAATTTCTACTTTGGATAGATCAAAAATATATTGTTGTAGATTTAGAATATGGTAAAGGAACTAGTAGTAGTATACATGATACTCCTTATATCATAGTCTGGGATCTTATAAAGTATTTTGCTGCTCCTGATATCCAATTATCTAAGGATGAAATATTAATTTTACTTAAAGATGCGCTAAACGCGTATGGTTTGTTAGGGGTTTATAGACAAGCACCTAATACAAATGTTGAATTTAACTTCTAGTCAAGGATGATCATATGTCAATCACTGCTGAGCAAGCAAACCAACGACTCAATTCTATCTATACAATAGACCATCTTAATGATTTAATAAATGAACTAGATGCATCTGGAACGTCTGGCACAACAATGCTGTTTAGTGGAGATGGTACTCTAGATATCGCTGAATCTCTATCACTAATAGCGCCTGGTGAAGGTCTAAGGTTGATTGGGGATACTGAGGCCGCAGTTTTTTTACATAATAACGATCTGCTTAACGATAAGTTGTATGATTTATTTGGTACAAATGCAAGACAAGAAGGATCGACAGCATACCAATATCTTAATGGGACAGCAGAATATATAGATGGAGAAATGGTTCCTAATACAAGGCAACCAAATGGTGCGTGGGACAATGTTTCGAGACGATTTGTAGAAGAAGCAACAGGCGAAGTACGTGTACTAATTAATAACGGCTCTCTGGATGGCATATTGGCACAAACGGAGATTCCTGCATTACTAAACAATCCTCAGATAACACGCGTTGAAGGTATACCGATTAGTGAGTTTAGAGATCTGAGTAATCCAACTGCCGTATTTTCACATTTAAGTATTATCTCGCAAATGAATGTGAGGCTCAGTGGTTTGGAATTTGTGGATATTGGTGATTCTTTTTCTGTTACACCAGGTGACTATTTAAGTAACGAGTTATTGGAAACAGATACTTATATTAAAAATAATCCAGGGAAGCATCAAATAGCGCTAGATTATTTTAGTTCGTTAGATAGTGCAGAATTTAGTGCGTTAAGAAATCAACTAGGAAGTTTAGTAGCATCTGCAGAATCACTGGCGAGTAGATATGACCTTTACAAACATGCCAATAGGTTAGGCATATTTGGAGCAATGATTGGTTTAACTGTTGTAGCTTATCAAGCTATGGAAGCAGAAACGGAAGAAGAACGTAATACGTTTTTAGAACAGTGGGCAGTAGACACCGCAGGATCGGAGATAGGTGCAATATCTGGGGCTGCCATAGGTGCTGCTGTAATTGCTGCAGTGGGTATAGTCAGTGCACCTGTAACTGCTGTATTGGTATTCGGTGCAAGTGTTGTTGGTGGGCTATTTGGCTCTGATGTTGCGAATGAATTCTATGATTGGTTTGGTGATCTGAATGATGACCAAAAACTTAATATAGTACAGCGCCTAGGTGATCTTTTCTTCGGTGAAGATGAGGGTTCTTCTGGTGAATTGCCAACAGATACCAATGGCGGCATGTTTTTATTCGATAGTGTGACCGGGTTTGACAAGGTACTACGAGATCGAATTGTAGATTATGCGAAAGAGAATATTGCTTGGCGATACGCTTTACGTGAATTGAATCCCTTCGGTGTTGATGACGCTGACTATGAACAACACAATGAAGATGACTCATTAGATCTTTATGATAATCAGACTAATGAAGGGGTAATGACCGATGCTTGGTTAGAAAACAGGGCAAATTTCCTTATTTTTGAGCGACTGTATCGAGATTCAGGTGGAACAGGTGGCGTCTACGAACTCTTACTCGATATGCCTCAAGCAGTGCCAGGTGATATACATTATGTAGATTGGGTTAATGATGATTATTACGAATTAACCATCGATCGTTTAGATTTAGGTATAACAGATACTAGGCAGATTATTTTCGGCAGCGATGACTCAGAAACATTTTCTGGTGAGGATAATGACGACTATATTTCTGGCGGTGGTGGAGGTGATATTCTTCATGGTAATGCCGGAAATGACTTGATAGAGGGTAATGAAGGTGTTGACTCTATTCTTGGTGACGATGGAGACGACGCATTATATGGGGGAGAAGGTATAGATTTTATCAGGGGGGGTAACGATCGGGATTTGTTAGTTGGTGGACTGGGTGAAGACAACCTCGCCGGCGATAACGGAATCGATGTCCTCTATGGTGATAATCGGTATTACGACGAAGCTCTAGGTGAATATGTACTCGTGGATGATGGTGTATCCGATCGGTTGGAAGGTGGAGAAGGAGAAGATCTCTACTATGCCGGTGCTGGTGACGTGATCAGTGATTCGGACGGCGCAGGCAATGTCTGTATGAGTGTTACAACCGGTAGCGGAGAGAATGTCTACGTGTTGCTCGGGCTCCACGCCATCAGGCAAATTGGTGATAGCAATGTGTATCAAGAGTACAATGACTATTATGATGTGACGATTCACTACACCCTCAACGGCAATACTCTTCTGGTCAGTGATGCCAGAAATCCCGCGAATACAATCACTATAGAAAACTACAGCGCTGCAAATCTCGGTATAAATACAGAAAACAGATATAACGAGCCAAACTGGTTAGATAGTGAACATATCAGCTATTGGTGGGATTTGTATCGTGATATGGAGTATTCCGACTATTATAATGTACCTTGGGAAACGTCTGAAAATATTTTCTTCAATGCAGTCAGAATGGTGCCCCGTTTCATCCCGCGTTCATGGGAAATCGTGCTTGGTGATTCCGTAAACAATGTTCAAGGCACGGACCTAGATGATCCAATTACCGGTAATGATCAAAATGACAACATCGACGGCGGCAGAGGCGATGACATTATCGTCGGCGCTTCAGGGGACGATTGGCTTGCCGGTGGTGAAGGAAATGACAATTTAACGGGTGATGATGGCTCCGATAATCTCAACGGAGATGATGGAAACGATAACCTCAATGGTGGTGATGGCAGTGATTACCTGCATGGTGGTGCGGGTGACGACATCCTGGATGGCGGAGCCGGCGCTGATCGAGTAATCGGTGGTGACGGTAACGATATTCTGTATGCAGGACATGAAGATGTATTGAACGGCGGAACAGGTGACGACCGTTTTGTGTACAACGCGGGAGACGGTGATGTATTGATTATCAGCCACTCCTATTCCAGCTCATCTGAAGCTGTGAGTCAGGATGTTTTACAACTTACAGGTGGCATTGACCCTGGTAATGTCGCTGTGAGCCGCGTCGACGATAACCTCTGTTTAACGTTTCTGGATAGTGGCGATGTAATAACAGTAAGTTACTATTTTTCTTCTCTTGATTCCGTTAATGGCCTGACCGGTATCGAATTTGACGATGGTACTCGTTGGGATACCGCCTGGTTTGAAAACTGGACGGATCAGACAGGAAACGGGGATGATCAACTTACAGGCACGGCAGATGCCGACCTGCTTGATGGGCACGCCGGGGATGATCGGATTAATGGTGCCGAAGGTGACGATACGCTTCACGGAGGGGATGGAGACGATGTGCTGCATGGTGATGCGGGCGATGACACATTAACCGCCTCGGAAGGTAACGATTGGTTATATGGTGATGCCGGTAATGACTATCTCGATAGCGGTAGTGGTTATGATCATCTGTGGGGAGGTGATGGTAACGACCATTTGATCAGCGGAAGTGGAGAAGGCTGGGATGAGCTCCATGGTGGCGATGGCGATGACTTACTCGAATGTCATCGGGGTGTCTGTAACGGCGGTGCCGGTGATGATACCTATATTCATATCGCAGGGCAGGGTGATGTTCGCATTAACAATCTCTCATCGGCGGATGATAGCCCTGAAAGCAGTGAATTCGATGAATTGATTCTCCGCGGTATTGACAGTACTGATGTTAATTGGGTAAGTCGTCGAGAGATTATCCGCTCATTTGGCAGCTTTGCCGGAAATGCATTAGTGATCAGTTATTCTATTGATGGTGATTTTGAGACAGTGGTGCTCGATGGGTACTTTAATCGGGATGGCGGTAGTGATCAAACTCTCGACAGAATAACTTTCGATGATGGAGTCTCGTGGAGTTTTGATGATGTGAATGCCATGGTGCGTGCGGCAACTGATGGTAATGACAGTCTGTTTGCCCATGACGATGGCGACACGCTTTCTGGTTTAGCTGGTGATGACAATCTGCATGGTTCAGATGGTGACGATCAGTTGTTTGGAGGTGAGGGAAGAGATTACCTGGATGGGGGAGACGGGAACGATGTGCTCTCCGGTGGCGTTGGAAATGATCGTTTGAATGGTGGTCGTGGCTCAGATGTATATCTTTATAACCTGGGAGACGGGAACGACCAAATTTACGATAATGAATCTGGGCTTTCTGTTACTGATATCAGTGATGTCAATACTGTCAGGCTTGGAGAAGGAATATCTCTGGATAGTATCCGTTTTCGTTCCACTCAATATTACGGACATGTCTATGATCCTACCCCAGAGTATTCAAGTTTGCCTGGTGATTCTCTATTGATCGAGTTTTTGGATACAGGTGAGTCACTTCTCCTCCAGCACTATTTTTCGGAGTATTTACAATCAGACACCGGGAGGTTGTATAACTATGAGATAGAGTTTTCTGATGGAACGTCGATTACCTTCGATGAAGTTCTGGCAATGGTAACCGATACGAGTGCGGACTCAGATAACTACCTTGGGGATAGTAGCAATAATACGATTGAACTCCAGCAAGGCGACGATTTTGCTAACGGATGGGATGGTGATGACCAGTTAGATGGCGGGGAAGGAGATGATTTACTCTATGGCGCGGAGGGTAATGATGAGTTAATTGGTGGTCAAGGCAGTGATACGCTTCATGGTGACCAAGATGATGATACTCTGCTCGGTGGGGCTGGTAATGACCTGTTAGCGGGTGGTTGGGGTAATGATGAATTGATCGGTGGAGATGGTGATGATGAACTGGATGGTGGGTACGGTAACGATGTTCTAAACGGTGGTGCTGGTAATGATGCTTTAAGTGGGGGGGGTGGGGATGATGTCTATCTCTTTAGCATTGGGGACGGTCAGTGCACGATCGATAATCATGACGCGATTTCGAGCAGTCGTGATTTGTTACGATTTGGAACTGGTATAGAGGTTTCAGATGTAACAATGGCCCGTGAGGGGTTGGATCTGGTTATCACTCTGAATGGTGGAACAGATCGTGTAACCGTAACAAATCATTTCACCGGTGGGAGTAACGGCGAATATGCGCTTAATGCCATTGAGTTTTCAGATGGAACAGTATGGACTGCACAAACTATCTCAGATTCAATATTGGTGCCCAGTACAGGGGATGACTTGCTCTATGCGGTAGCAGAAGGCAGCGTTATCAATGGGCAATTAGGCGATGATACCCTGGTTGGCGCTGAGGGTGATGATCATTTCTCTGGTGGCGAGGGTAATGACAGCTTGGACGGAGGCGCCGGTGAAGATATGTTGTTAGGAAACCAAGGTGACGATGAGATCCTTGGTGGAGAGGGCAGTGACATATTATTAGGTGAATCTGGTAATGATATTTTACAAGGTGGTCTGGGTGATGATCGTATCGACGGTGGTGAAGGGGTAGACCAGCTTCATGGAGATGAAGGTGATGACCAGTTAACAACTTCCGCAGGAATAAATACCTTATATGGTGGGGCTGGTAACGATACCTATTTACTTGGTCAGGTTGCTGGTGAAAATACCATCATTAATCGCAATGGTTTAAATGAAAATGCTTATGACAGGATTGTCTTTGATGAAGGGATTACTCCTGACATGGTTGTACTGTCACGTGATGAGGATGATCTGCTTATCGAATGTGCTGGGTCTACAACACGTGTCGAGAGATTTTGTATCGCCAATATCAATGAGCGAATTGATGCGCTTATTTTTCTAGATGGTACCTATTGGAGCTATGATGATGTTTTAAGCGGATTGCTTGAAGGGGATGATACTGATCAGCACCTGGTTGGGTATGACTCAGATGACCTGATCGATGGCCAGGCCGGAAATGACACAATCAATGGTATGTTGGGTGATGATCAGCTCTTTGGTGGTGCTGGTAATGACCTGCTTATAGGCCAAAGCGGAAATGATCAATTGTCAGGTGGTACGGGAGATGACCGTCTGGAAGGTGGTGAAGGCAACGACACCTACCGCTATGTAAGTGGTGATGGGCATGATGTTATTTTTGATATCAATGATGTCAATCATATTGAGATTGTCGATCTGGTGTCGGATCAGATCGATATCAATCGCTCTGGCGACGATCTGATCATTACTGACCTTGTAGGTGGTGGACAGATTACTGTTTTGAATCAGTTCGGGGGAATCAACAACTCTGCTGTTATAACCCCTATTCAGGAGGTCCACTTCTCTGATGGTGTCATCTGGGATGCTGAAGAGTTGCTTAACCAGACTGTTCAGGGTGGCGCCGGTGATGATGTACTCGAGGGCACCTCTGATGCGGACGTAATTCAAGCGCTGGCCGGTAATGACGATGTACTTACGCGCGAAGGCGATGATTATGCCGATGGTGGAGCCGGCGATGATTATCTGTTCGGTGAGCAAGGAAACGACCTGCTACTGGGTGGTGAGGGTATCGATTATGTTTTGGGTATGGAAGGAAATGACCACTTGGAAGGTGGTAGTGGTAACGACATCATAATTGGTTCAAACATATGGCCGTACTACTATGAGCTGTCCGAACTGAGGGCTCAGTTCACCAGTGACAACTTTGGAGTAGATACTTGGGATCAGCCTTATTGGGTGGATGATACACGAACAGAGTATGACATTCTCCAAGGCGGTGAGGGAGCTGATGTTCTGATTGGTTCAGGGGAGTTATATGGTGGTAGTGGTAATGACAGTTTGTTAGGAAGTGGTGTTCTGTATGGCGGTGAAGGAGATGATCACCTGATCGCTGAGGGTGTCGATGATAGCGTGTCAGGGGAATACTATGTGAGAGATGACCCTGATTCGCCAGGTTCCTACTATCAACGTTATAGACTTGCCGTCTATAACGAAGATTATGGCATGTCTTTGTTAGATGGCGGGCAAGGTAATGACTTGCTAGAGGGGCGCGGTAATACAACCTATCGTTTTAATCTTGGTGATGGACAAGACACAATCATAAATAATGACAACTCCCAACGGGGGCTCAGGGGAAGAGTGCTATTTGGAGATGGTGTTGATTCGTCTACGGTCGTATTCGAACGTCAAGGTATGGATCTGATCGTTAGTTATGGTGGGGCTGGTGATGGTATCACGATCCAGAATTGGTTCGAGTTAATTAATAGCCCAGGATATTCCTATCACAACACCTATCGCTGGCAAGTGGAGCAGTTTGAATTTACCGACGGAACAATCGTCAGTGCGGAAGATGCTTCGTCAGGTTTGACGACAGACGAGGGGCCGTATGCTGATGAGCCTCCTTTTACTGCAGACCCAAGAACGCTGATTGGTGATGATTGGTATAACCAGTTATGGGGTTCCGTAGGAGATGATAATCTGTCCGGTGGAGGAGGGTACGATGATCTTCATGGCTCGGGAGGTGACGATATTCTCCGGGGTGGGACCGGGCCTGACTTATTAGAGGGTGGTGATGGTAATGACACCTATCTATATGCTTCAGGTGATGGTCTGGATATTATCGACAATCAGGATAGCGATGGTGGCCGGGATGTACTGCGTTTTGAAGAAGGCATATCACCAAGCGACGTTACCCTTACCCGTGACAGAACCAATCTGGTACTAACCTTTACCGGTGGTGGTGTCTCTGTCGTCAGTTACTTTCAGGATGACGGTGCGAATACCTTCGCATTGGATGCAATCGAATTCCACGATGGTACAACTTGGGATTATGACTATGTTGCGTCTCATCTGACTTTAGGTACTGAAAGTGATGACGAACTCTATGGTAATACTTCTGGTGACGTATTGGATGGACTTGTTGGTGACGACACGCTTTACGGTTCCGGTGGTAATGATCAACTTTCAGGTGGTGAAGGCGCTGATCGTCTCTATGGTCAGGAGGGCGCTGACACGATATCAGGCGATAGCGAAGATGACCTGCTCTATGGCGGTACCGGAAATGACTCGCTGCAAGGTGGTTTAGGTAATGACAACTTGGTAGGTGGTTTGGGCGATGACGCCCTCAGCGGTGGTGCTGGCGATGACCACTATTATTACAGCCTCGGAAATGGACAGGATGTCATAGACAACACCGGTGGCGGTGTCGACCGTCTCTTTTTTACCGATGTGACCAGTGATCGGCTGAGTTTTCATCAGGATGGGGACGATCTTGTGATTCTGGTTGATGGGGATCTTGAACAGTCGGTTCGAGTAACCAGCCATTTCCTGGGTGGAGATGCTGTGATTGATCTCATTCAGACTGGTGAAGCCAATGAAATTTATGCCGAACAGATAGGCGGACTCCTAACCCCGTTGCCTGAGGCGCCAGCCCCTGACAACGATGGTCAAGATGCTCCTACCACAGGGGGTGATGAAGGTGCGACCGACTCGGGTGATACAACTCCGCCGGATACAGGTGGTGATACCGGTACTGGAGCCGATCCTGTTGACGACAGTACGACCATCGATCCTGTAACACCTCCGACGCCATCTGGAGACGATACCCTGACTGGTAGTGATGCTCACGAGACGTTGATTGTCGGTGCGGGTAACGACACCCTTGGCGGTGGCCTTGGTAATGACCTGCTTCTCGGTGGTACAGGTGATGATACCTACATCTTCACCGGTGGGCAGGATAGCTTGCTGGAAACCTCGGGTGTCGACCGTTTGCGTTTTGAAAACGGCATCACCTTCAGTCAGGTTGCCTCCGGTCTCCTCAAGTCAGGTGACGATCTGGTGTTGAGCATCAACGGCGGTCCCGATCAGATAACTCTGGGTAATTTTTTCTTGGGTGGCGACTATTTGGTGGAAACCATAGAGTTCGCTACCGGGGGATCAATCAGCGCTGAGCAGATCTTCGGTGCCTTCGGGTTGGCCGTACCTGCCGCGCAGCCGGATTTCTCTCAGACCCTGATCGGAGAATCAACGGATGATGCTGCTTTGAGTGGTGGTGATCAGGCCGACCTGATTCAGGGTTTCAATGGCAACGATCAGTTATTGGGTAATGGGGGTGATGATCGTCTTGATGGTGGCAATGGCGCCGATAGTCTGAATGGGGGTGCGGGCAATGATGCTTTGGTTGGTGGCCGAGGTAATGACACCTATGTCTTCATGGCAGGTGGTGGACAAGACTTGATCGACAACCAAGGCGGTGGCTTTGATACTTTGCAATTTGAGGGTATCGATTTCGGTCAGGTCGCCAGTGGTCTGACGAGATCAGGAGATAACTTGATCCTAAGCATCAGTGGTGGTGATGACCAAGTAACTCTGCAGAATTTTTTCCTGGGTGGTGATCATGCTGTTGACCGTTTTGTGTTTACCAGTGGTGGTGAAATCAGCGCCGATCAGATTTTTGGCGCCTTCGGATTGAGTAATCCAGATCCACAGGGCTCTCCTGACTACACAAATCTTCCAGATGAACGGGGATATGAAACGGTAACCTTGGGTGATGGGAGCGATAGTCTCTATCTTGCATCAAACGGCAACGATTTTATCGATGGTGGAGCAGGAGACGATCAGCTGCAAGGTAATGGGGGCAATGACTATCTGATGGGGGGATTCGGTAACGATCTCTATCTGATCGGAGCGTCCTCGGGGCAGGATCGGATCAACAATTACGATGCCGGTGATAGTGGAACGGACACGCTTCGATTTGAAGAGGCAACGGTTGATGCTCTGTGGTTTAGCCGTACAGGTGACGACCTGACAATTACCCTGGCGGGTAGTGATGAGCAGGTGACGGTCGATCAGTGGTACAGCGATCCTGCCCAAGAGGTGGATCGGATCGAGGCGGGCGGTTCTGTGCTGCTTAGCCAGCAGGTAGATCAATTGGTCATGGCAATGGCAAGTTACGATGCGCCTTCCGGTGTTGGCAATGTTATTCCTCAGGATGCGGCTGACGCTCTTCAGCCACTACTTGCTGAGAGCTGGCAGGCCACTGCCTAGTGTGGTGCGTCATACTAATTGACGATTATAGAAGCCAGCTCAGGCCAGGAGAGAAGGCGCAATGCGCAGGGAATGGCCCGCCCTTTCCAAGCATTGCAACGCAGTATCCTGGCCTGAGCTGGCTTCCCTTCGGGCGAGACGCTAAGCGGTCATCCGCGTTGCACCCCAAGGGCACTTCCTTCGGGGCGTTGCGCACCTTGGAAAGGGCCTGCTATTCCCGGCGGCACGCGCCTAGTGGCTGACCACTTAGCGTCTCGCCAGAATCGTCGATTAGTTTGACGCACCACACTAGTCTGGATTTATTTCGTTCTTCCAGACTGCCCTCCAAGGTCAACCTTGCCGGGATATTCATGAAACTGTAAAGGTTGCATGTGGTTTTGAAGTTTTCGGCAAGATTTTTGGTGGGGCATGGCCCCGCTCTTGCACTTATTCCAGTAGGTAGTGCGTGGCCCTACTGTATCAGTAATGTACTCGCTGAAGATGAGGCGTGCATGTCTTTACTCAAGCCTTCTCCTTGAATATAGATCAAGTCTAACTATTAAATGTTTAGAAAGTAAATGACTTGCTCTAATTGTGGTTATCTATGCTACTCTTTTATCTGTTTTAAAAAGTTGACTGTATACAGGCTCTTTAGAGCTGATTAGGTCGAAGCTGTGCTCTGCAGTTTTGTGTGTCAGTCTTGCCTAACTGAAGTGAAGGGGCTTTTCCACTTGAGCCGTCCTACCTATATATCAACGATCCACTACTTTTGGTTGTTCCTTTCTCTATTACCTTTCGCTACAGCTAATGCCGGTCTCAGCGTGAAATATGAGACACGCAATGCTGAATCATGTCGTGAGATGGTCAATGAGAACTATGATGCCCTCATCGAGAAGATGCGAAAAAGCGGGAGCTCATCCCGTAGTCTCTTGAGTGTCGAGACCCGAGGGCGGCATGTTGATTTGAATGATTGCAAGGTGATGCATCAGAAGGAGCAGTTGGCTGTTTTGGATCAGGCTTATGATCGTCTCTCAAAGGTGGTGGATCTCTACAGAACCCAAGGGGTAGTGAACGTAGCGCTACATCGGGTTTTGGCGGAAGATTTTAGATCGATAAACAGGCTGCCTAAGTCTGATTATCATAGCGCTTATCTTCGTCTATATAGCGATTATCAACGATACAAATCCGCAGCCCCCGCTGCGACTCAAAAAAACATTAACAAACAGCTTGTGCACCAGTGTGTTGATGAGTTTGGCAAAGTTACTTTGAGTGATCGTCCCTGTATAGCTGAATTATCTGTCCAACAGAACAAATTACCGCTAGAGCGTGATGCGGGTAGTACGAACCCGAAAGTTTGTAGCGAGCTCAAACAGAAAGCGAGTCAGGCGAAACGGCGTTATCAAAAGGCAATCTCCACATTGATCGCCATAGACCCGGATTCACCGGAACTTGATGATGAATGGAAGCTTGTTGATGAAGTACGTATTGACGCCCTATATGACTATAAATATCAACTTACACGGGCTGGGTGGGCTGGTTGTCCAGTCGATGTAAAAGAGCAACCAAAACCTGATACTCCATCTGATAGTCGCTCTCCAGTGGCAGGTCCTGATCCTTTTTTGGATCTATCCTTTGCCGCGGGCCGATTGCTCTATGCAGGAGAGCCTGGTAATAAAATAAGAGGTAACACGACCACACAGTTGAAGAGTGGCTCGATCCTTCAATATGGTGGGGGTCTGATAGCACCAGGTCATATACTTCGTGACGATTATTTGGAGAGTCTAAGAAGAGAACGTAGAGCATTAAGTCGTTCAAATGAGAGTTTTGTACTGTGGGATACAGAGTTAGAAGGTTGGGTGAAGCTCTCCCATCCCGATGAGTGTCCTTATGGGGCTCGAATGTTCCATACAGCAACCCTAATTGAAGCGGGTAAAGTTCTCTATGCCGGGGGGATTTGTGATGCGGAACTTTCAAAAACCACATACCGTTATCCCGAATATACCGCCTTGTCACTTTGGGATTCGGTGACTCGTAAGTGGCTTCCAGCACCGTCACTCAAACAGGGTCGTCTCTACCATACCGCATCACTTTTAAAAGATGGCAGTGTATTGTTTGTTGGTGGTGAAGGGGATCCAGGGGTCTATCTGACACCCAAAGAGCCGGTAATAAATAGTGTGGAGCGCTATATTGACGGAAAAGTTGAGGCCATGCCTTCACTCAATGTGGCTCGTGCAAAACATACCGCTACGGTGCGTGAAAACGGATGTGTAGTGGTCAGCGGTGGTTTCGATAGCCAAGGCCTGCCAATTAGTGATGTTGAGCATTGGTGCCCAGGCGAGAGCATGTGGCGACTCATCTCTCAATTAAAGACGCCTCGTTATGACCATACCGCCACTCTGTTGAAGGATGGCAGGATTATTGTTGCGGGGGGTAAAGGGGAAGATGAACGAACATTAGATAGCAGTGAGATATGGGAGCCAACAGCGAAACGCTGGGTGGCGGGGCCTCGACTACCTTTTGCGTTACACCGTCATGCTGCGACACGACTCTCTGATGGGCGGGTACTCATTGCTGGCGGTACCTGGGAATCGGCGACACCCTGGGCCTGGGTATGGGATACACAGGCTGACTATTGGATTCTGGCTGGTAATGCAACGCCACAAATGGCCTGGAATAAACATAATCATGTCAGGTTGATGCCACGGGAGAATGGTAAAGCGTTGCTGTTTACCGAAAGCGCAATTATGCGTTGGGAGCCGCTGGCGACCGGGCAAACTATTTCAACACCAGTCTGGAGGAACACGCCCGCTGCGACAGAGTTGCATGATGGCCGGGTTATGATGGTTGGCGAGGAGTATGGCGATCCAGAGTTGGGGCGACACAATGCGAGGATCTGGAACCCCCGTAATAATCGTTGGCAATATGCAGGAAGCCCAGGAAAACCGTTTGTAAAAAATAGTAACCTCATAGAGCTTAAGTCAGGGGATGTTATCTATCTGGCAAGAGATAACAGCCAGCGTTACTCCTGTGATATCTGGAAGCCCAATAGCATTCAGTGGAAAAGTTGTGGTCTGATCGAGTTTGAGTATAAAAGCAGTTGGTCTCCTGAGTTGGCAACGCTCTCGGATGGTCGGGTGATCACACTGATTAACAAACATGAAGCCTATGTCTACGATCAGCAACAGGGTGACTGGCAAAAATTTCAGGTCGAGTGGGACATGGCTGGAATAGTGAAAGGTTCACCGGTTCGTGTGCCTATGCCTGTGACTGTTGCGGTCGATCCTGGCAGCGGTCTGCAGTTTGAAATCAATGATCTCGGCTCAAGGATGTTATGGCCAAGATCAACCTCAGCTTATTCTATGTCGTGGAATGAAGATGCAGAAGAGTGGCGCTTTGTACTTTCTCCCGGTGAGATGGGGTTGGATACTCACGTTCTTCCTGATGGTTGCGCCATCTCTTCATCACCCCTGGCGGTTTTTAATCCAGAAACGGGTGAGGTGACCAAGCTGGCAGATCCTGGTTTCGGCATTAAGTCCGAGATAAAGATGTTAGTGTTAGAAAATGGAGATGTGATTTTTGCCGGAGAGCCCAGTGGTGCAAACGACCCTGGGAATGGTTTTTTTCATGCGCGGGCAAGTTGTGATGGTATATCACTGTTCCCTGGCAGTGAGGAGTATTTTAGTTTACGTTGGCTGGATAAAAAAACACCTCACTATCGTACAAAGCGTTTCACTTCGTTAAAAGCGGTTGAAAAAAGCATCAACAAAAAAGCGCGAAAATTAAAAAACGATCCACTTGAAGTGAAACCTGGTCAAGCTGAGCAGGTTTTTGCATTAGTGCATAGATATAGAGAGTGGTTATTTCTTGCACTGGCTGCTTTATTGGTGATTTCATTTCTAAATGTTCTCAAAGTACCTTATATTCCGCATATCCCAAAATGGCTCATGCGACTGCTGGTATATGGGATTGTGGCGATCTATGCCGTACCGCCAATATGGTCCTATATTGCCACTGGGAAGCGCCAGGAGCTCTCCTTGTTTTCATCCTCTGGGTTCAATGGGCAGAGATGCCGTGATGACCCCAAGGCGTGCCTGGATCCGGAAACCGGTCTCTTGGTAAACCGTAAAGGGGAGAGTCGTATTCCTTGCCATATCATAGGAGAGTGGACGCTAAGACAAAAAAATAACATGTACCGAATACGATTTAAGGATGATGGCAGTTATATTATGACTAACAGCTTTTCAGGTGGCGGGCGCAGAGCTGGGTATCATGGTTACTGGGCAATACAGGATAAATATATGGTTTGGCGCCACTATAGCGGACAGGATAGATTTGATATCAACGAAATCATCCCCGAGAGTGATCAGCGCTTTAAGGTGATAGAGATGAATGGCGTGGAGAGCAGTTATGAGTTGATTAAACTGGAAAGATCGACAAGTTGTAGTAAATCGGCCTGGTGACAAAGCGTGATGATCACAGATTTTTATAGATCTCAAAATTTACTGTTTCTGGTATTCATGGTGATAAGTGGTTTTACTTATGGTGACATGAGCTATGAGTGTGTTAGCAATGGCAAAAAGAGTTATCAAGATAGACCTTGTGTCAAAGTGGGGGCGCCTCAGAAGAATCAGCAACACCAAAATCAGGGAGCCATTGAAGCAGTTTATAAGAAATTAGACTTTTTGGCCTACCAGGGATATGGCCTCTCCCAAAGCAGGAAACCAAAATCTCAATCAAAGCCTAGTCAATATGTGGAAAGCGTCTGTGGAAAACCGAAAAGTTGGCAGGTTGGAAAAGCCTACAGACTCTGTAGTGCAAGTGCTTTGCAAGAGTTGACTCAGCGTAAGAATGCAAGATCTGTAGCGCAGTTGAGCAACTTTTATGATGAGATAAAAGAGTTCTGTGGAGCAAAGTGGCGGCAATTGCCGAGTGTTGGTATGACAGATGAAGATTTCAAGTTCTGTAGTAGCCACGGCGCTATAAAGCAGGAGGTATTAATAGATGAAGATGGGACTTTCGCGGCGCTTTATGTATTGGCCGATAAGAAAAACAACCGAGTCTATTCAATTAATGGTGTCGTCAAAAAAATCTCTACATCCGCGACTAATCGTTCTTTTAGGTGAATTGAGTTGAGAGTAATGAAGCGATGTTCCTGCCGCTCCCTCAGGTTGATAATCCCCCAGAAAAATCCAAGATATTTTGTTGATTGCCAGCTAGATCTGTAGATTGACTTGTATGGTGGTTTTGGTTTTAGTTGGACATGGTGCGGCAGGGCCGCACCCTACATTTGAATCTATTTCGAGGAGTCATCTGGATTTTGTATTGTCTCCCTGGTCGATTTACGTTCCTTGTTCCCACGCTCCAGTGTGGGAGTGAATACGAAAGCAATGATGAATCGTAGGGTACGGCCCTGCCGCACCTTTTGTTAATAATAGAGATGCCCAAATGTTTGATCTTGTTTGGCTCTTCATTTTGAGTCGGTTTTGAGACAAGAAAAAACACAATTAATCAGTGACAAACAGGATGAGTGCTCCCCTCTCTCGTCAGGGCTAGGGGGTGTTCCGGCATTCGCAGAAGTAAAGAAACACAGCTTCGTTAATGAAATACGACATAGTTAGAAGAGGTTGAGAGGACTAGATAGGTATGTATGTGGCCATTATTAGTATATTTTTCCTGAAATGTTTTTTTGGCCCGGTTATTTTCAAAGATCGCTCCATAGATAGACTCTCTACATTATATTACTATATATAAGCAGTTATCCCTTTTCCTTTTCTATATATAGAGGCTTTTACAGCTAAAATAGTGATGATTAAAAATAATTTTCCATTTATTGCCTTGGGTCTTGGTCTGTTTCTTATGCTGCTGGTAATGAAAGGCAGTGAAATAGGGAGTGATGGAGTTACCTTGATCCCCCTACTGACACTCCTCTTTGTATGCGAGTTTGCTTTTGTTGTAACCGCCATTGGTTCATATTTAGGTATCAGAGGCACACTGGCAAGCGGTTTTAAGCCGTTCTACTCAACAGTCACCTTGATCTGCATTCTGCTATCTCTCAGCTTTTTCTGGCAGGGAGTGACACTATGGCAGTCTGCCATGTAAGAGTCTCTCTCGCTCTCTAACTCTTCCGCCTTATAAAAAAACTTGTCGAAAAGATAAATGCCTGATCAGAGATGGATGGTTGCAAGATAGGCACAGGTTGGTTTTTTACACGTATATAACTTCTCCAGGATGTTTAAATAATGTTTCTAAGGAGGCGAGTGTTGCTATGTAAATGCTATTTCAATCTGGTTGGAATTTACTCGATGCACTGCTGTCCAAGATTTAGGTTCTGGTTGCACAATCACAACAATTTAAGCTATCGGTAAAAGTGCCAATCCGCATCTGAACATCGATCATTACGATCAGGTTTTATAGAATAGGCAGGCCACCTCACATTCCCTCACATTACTTATCGAAGTGACGTTCATTGTGTAACAGTAAGTTTAACGGGAGTTTAAAAAAACACCGTTATGAATTACTTCTCAATTTCCATCGCGGTATCTTCTAGTTGTCATGGGGATTGAAAGCAATTGAAGAGCTTACTGTGAGCATGGTTTTCGAGCTTAACTATTGCTGAAAAGTGCCGATATACAGAGTGCGATTTGATTACAACTTTCGACAAATGACCATTATATGATTAATTAATACTCTGGAAATAACGATGTTAGTTAACAATATTCATAATATTGACAGGGCGTGGAGCAGAAAGAAAAGCAATAAAAGTGTTGTCTGTTATGAGCGAAAATTAATCAAAACATATTTCATGGAGTACCGCGCTAATACTCTATTAAACGCTACATATGCGAAAGTTGTTGATGTATTGAAGAATATATCCGCCTACCCAGAGTGGATGTACAATTGTACTGAGGCCATGGAGCTTGAGGCGAAAGATGATTTTAGTAAGGTAATCTATTATGCCCAAGGCTCCTCTTTAGGGCATTGGAATGGTGACATCATACTATCAGCAAGAAAGATGTCCGATATAAGTGATGAAAAGATGGTGATTACTATAAATTCTATTGATAATCATGCTTATAAACATCCCAATTTGAAAGTGCGCGCTAAACGTTTTCGGATGACTGGATTTAAAGGCTGCTGGAGACTTACTGCAGTGAGTGAAAAATCAACTCAGGTGAGTTTCACTGTTCATGCAGATCCGGGTATGGTGAACCAGGAAAATCTAATTAATAATCTTATGCAAAATATATGCTTTAGCTCGTTACAAGGATTGCTTCGCATGACAGGAAGAAGCAGCAAACTCTAAGCCAATCAAAATTTATAACTATAAATCTTATTGAGTTGTTACAAGTAGCAATTCATTGGCCAGGCCCATGACAAGCCCAGCATACACAACCTGTGAAACTTGATAGGGAGTTACCACTCTTTCCAAGGAGCAGAATAAAGAGATGGTCGCTGAGTGTATGCTACATAATCCGTCAGACCCCGACCAGGGAGACGCCGGATAAATACTCATGAAACCAGACCATAACCAAATCCAATACAACACCTAAAACTATTATGATTGCATCCATATGCAACGGTATGTATGTTTGCGGTTTTTGCCATGGCCCATCACGCAGGTTGATGGTTATCATCGATACTACACTCCAAAATGCAAGTGCGGAAAATAGTAACAGTGAACGACTGTCGCCGTTGGTAAGTAAATGGGCGATAGCCCAAAGCAGGAGACCAGTCAGTTGCGGATGTCGTATGAACCGTTTAACTCGGGTGTTGGGTGAATTTGCAGCGGCCATCAGGATAAAGCCAATAACCACCAATACTATTGCGATAGTGCCAAGGGTAGGCATGGGGTCATAGACAGGCGAGGTAGCAGAGTTGCGCCAGCCTATTATAATCAGTGCCACACTGGAGAATATGCATAGCGAGAAGAGACCCTGGTATGGCATTTCGCCCAGTTTTCCGCTCAGTGCTTTACGTGTATTGGGCGCTAACGAAGGAAGAAGATGAACGCCTATCCACAGCACCAACCCTAAAATCAGTAGAGACATGGCAGTTTCCTGTGTTTGTTTGCCCTCTATTCTAATTGAGAAAAATATTATTAACAGGTAGTAATTGCACCAGGCTCAGAATGTTATCTATCGTTATTCACTACAACAATTGAATATTTTAATATTAGAGTAATGGTTGTCCAGATTAAGGCGCCGGGTTATTAGCTACCAGATCCGATCGAGTGCGTTATATATAAAGATGTTACTGGTGTGTGCGAATAAACCCTGATTTCAACTCAGTACAATTTTCGGAGTCAAAAATCTTACTCTTTAAGCTTGATCACCAGACTGGTGATGCCATTTTTCTTCGCCAGGCTACGGGCGCTGTTGAGCTGGGATTGAGAGCGATAGGGGGCACTTCGAACCCGGTGATAGGTGTCCCGGTTGTTGATGCTGACTTTCTGGATCTCTGCTTCGATTCCCATCAGTGCCAGGCGGGCTTTGAGACGATCTGCATCCTGATATTTTCGGAATGATCCCATCTGCAGGATATAGCTACCCTTGGCTTGTGTGGCAGCTCGTGTCTCCTGTTGCGCTTTGGGCTTTCGCTGGCTAGGCGAGGGTTCTGGTGTAACAATCTCCTCATCGGGGATAACCACTTCCATCTCTGGAAGAATGGTATAAAACTCAAAGTTGGGTTTTGGCGCGGGGGGTTGCTCCTGCCTGGTCTGTTTGGGTTTTGTTGCAATGCCTGGAACCTCATGAACGGAGAGGCGAGGGCTCAACTGCAACCAGGCCAAGCCGGCCAGAAATATGCCAGCCACCAGGCCGCCGAAAAAAAAGAGTCCATGACTGCAGCTGCTGGGGCGCTTTTTCTTAGTGCCAGCGCGATGTTTATAATCTGCCATGGTTGTTACATCTTTTCAGGGGCAGAAACCCCCAACAGACTGAGTCCGTTGCGCAGCACCTGACGGGTGGCAATGATGAGTTGCAGCCGCGCATCTCTGATCGATATATCATCTATCAGGAACTTGTGTGCGTTGTAGTAGGTATGGAAATCGGTGGCCAGTTGACGCAGATAGTGGGTTAACTGATGTGGCTCCTCATTCAGTGCCGATATCTCCACAGCTTCAGGGTATTTTGCCAGGTTTGTCAGCAGGGCCTGCTCCTGGGATTCTGTTAAGCAGGCGTAGTCGACTGTGCCTGGATCGCTGGCAATGGTGATCTGCTGCTCAGCGGCCATCTGTAGCACACTGCAGATGCGGGCATGGGCATATTGTACATAGTAGACCGGGTTGTCATTGGACTGGGACTTCGCCAGGTCCAGGTCAAAGTCCATGTGTTGTTCACATTTACGCATCACGTAGAAAAAGCGGGCGGCATCAGCGCCTACCTCTTTACGCAGCTCCCTCAGAGTGACGAATTCACCGGAGCGGGTGGACATTTGAGCCTTTTCACCACCGCGGTAGAGAATCGCAAACTGAACCAGCAATACATCGAGTTTATCTGCGTCTTCTCCCAAGGCCTTCAATGCTGCCTTGACCCGGGGTACGTAACCGTGGTGATCAGCACCCCAGACATCGATAACCCGTTCGAAACCGCGCTGAAGTTTATCCAGGTGGTAGGCGATGTCGGATGCGAAGTAGGTGGTTTGGCCGTTGTCGCGCACCACGACCCGATCTTTCTCATCACCAAAATCGGTGGAGCGGAACCAGAGTGCCCCCTCCTTTTCGTAGAGATGGTCGCTGTTGCGCAGGCGCTCAATGACCTGGTTGACTGCACCAGACTCCATCAGGCTGCGTTCTGAATACCACTCTTCATAGTTGACCCCAAACTGGGAGAGGTCGTCTCGAATGTCATCTAGTATGGTGTTGAGGCCCAATTCAAAGACGAAGCGGTAACGATTGTCGCCCAGCACTCTCTTCGCCTGGTTGATCAAGGCATCAATGTGGAGCTCTTTATCGCCACCATCGGGCTCGTCTGCAGGCACCCCCTCAAACAGGGTTGCGGCATCAATTTTGTAGGTCTCCCCATGATCCCGGTGCAATGTGGCTGCGATGTCCCAAACATAATCGCCTTTGTAGCCATTTACAGGGAAGGTCAGTGTTTCATCGCACAGTTCCAGATAGCGCATCCACACAGAGGCGGCGAGAATGTCCATCTGTCGTCCGGCATCATTGACGTAATATTCCCGATGTACTTCATATCCAATCGCCTCAAGCAGGTCGGCGACGACCGAGCCGTAGGCTGCCCCCCGGCCATGGCCAACATGCAGCGGACCAGTCGGGTTCGCTGATACATATTCAACCTGTACTTTTTTGCCGGCTCCCAATTCACTGCGGCCATAGTGGTGGCCCTGCTTGATAACAGATGGGATCAGGCTGTTGTAAGCGCTGGGTGAGAGGGTGAAATTGATGAATCCCGGGCCAGCGATGTCACACTTCTCAACAATATCGGATGTGGGCAGTGAATCGACTATTGCCTGGGCCAGTTCTCGAGGGTTTTTTCTGGCCAGCTTGGACAAAACCAGGGCAGCATTGGTCGCAAAATCACCATGTTTGCTATCTTTTGTCCGCTCAATTTTAGGTATTGCCAGGTTGTCTGACGGGATAATGCCTTCTGCGACGAGATGTTGCAGCGCAGAAACTACCAGTTGTTCGATTTGCTTCTTCATTTCTGTTGCCGATTAAACCACTCTGAGAGGCCGGCAAGGATACCAGGAATTACGCATTACGTGGGAGATTCAGCACAATTTGTTTCATTTCGTGACCCTGTTGATAGCTGCGTCTGTGGGGGCAAGATTTCACCTCAGGATCAAATGCGGGTCAGAAAGGGTTCATCCTCATGTCATACGTTAGTCATCTTGGCTTTCTACACTTTATTGGTATAAAAACAGCAAGGATAAAAAGATGCCAGTTGAGAAAAGATACAGTAAGCGCTATCCGATGGATGGTGATGTCTACATCCGCTACCGTAAACAGCGCTTATTTCCCGCCAGGGCAGAGAATTGCTCTGTGCAGGGTATGTTCCTGCAGACAGAGAGTTTAACCCTGCTGACAGGTTCATTGGTCGAACTGGAACTGTTTCGCCATGGACGACATTGGTCCATTATGGGGGTTGTTACACACTCCCATCAGGGCGGTGTGGGTGTGATGTTCTGGAAACCACAGTCTGAACTTTATGAATCAGTCATTGCGGATGCCTCAAGTCGCAGAAGAGTAGAGGCAGTTTCCAGCCCTGTTGCTATGGAAGTTCATCCTTAAGTTTCACATTTAAGCCAATCTATGGAATCAGTAAATGGATTTAGCCGAGTTATGTCGTTGATCTTCACCGGCCCCCTAAAACAGCATTCTGTTGTCATCTCCATGTAACAAACCTCCTGTTTAATAATGCGCTGATTTTGCAAAATATGGACATGGAGATGACAATCCCCCGAATACTTGCAGTCGACGACGAGCCGGCCGTTGGCGAGATGTTGCGTTTCATCCTCGAGCAGGATGGTTTTCAAGCCGATTTCGCTGAAGATGCGACTCAGGCAATCAGTCAAATCAACAAATCACGCCCCGACCTTATCCTGCTGGATTGGATGCTGCCGGGTATGAGCGGTATCGAATTAGCTGGTCGTCTTAAGAAAGACAGTAAGACCGAGTCTATTCCCATCATCATGCTAACTGCAAAGGGTGAGGAGAACGACAAAGTCCGTGGATTGGATATTGGTGCCGAGGATTATGTTACCAAGCCCTTTTCCGCTCGGGAGCTACTGGCCAGGATTCGTTCAATATTAAGACGGGTTTCACCCTTGTTGGCCGGAGAAATATTAGGTTGCGGCGGCTTGCAACTCGATCCGGTCAGTCATCGGGTAACTTCAGATGAAGAGGTGATTGAGCTGGGACCGACTGAATTCCGTCTGTTGCACTACTTTATGACTCACCGGGAGCGTGTCTTTTCCCGCAGTCAGTTGCTCGACCGGGTTTGGGGTACCAATGTCTATATAGAAGAGCGCACTGTGGATGTACATATTCGTCGTTTGCGCAAAGCCCTTGAACCTTCCAGCAAAGACAAACTGCTGCAGACTGTTCGCGGGGCGGGATACCGCTTCTCAGACAAGCTCTGATCGTATGTTTCAGAGCGGATTGGTACGCTAAGTTTATCTACCTGCTGTCCTCCTGTTCAGGAGGCGGTAGTACGTTTTAGTGTAATAAAACTGTCATCTAATTCTCATCCAGTATTCATCTTTTCCGCCTATCCTCTGCACACCTGATTAAGACGTCTCGCCACACTGTTGGCTACATTCTCGAAGGAGAGAAAAACTATGAAGAAGCTGATTTCAGCAGCGGTCGCACTCTCGCTGACCGGTTTTGTGAGCATGGCCTCCGCCCGCGACTACATAAGTGTAGTTGGTTCCTCGACCGTATATCCTTTTGCTACCGTGGTTGCTGAGCAGTTCGGCAAAACCACCAAATTCAAAACCCCAAAGATCGAATCTACCGGTTCTGGTGGTGGTTTGAAATTGTTCTGCGCAGGTGTTGGCGTAGAGCATCCTGATATCACCAATGCTTCCCGTCGCATCAAGAGCTCTGAAGTAGAGCGCTGCGCAGGCAACGGCATAAACGATATCATCGAAGTTAAGGTCGGTTACGACGGCATCGCTCTGGCCAACTCCAAGAAGGCCCCGCTGTTCAAAGTAACCCGTAAGGACATCTTCCTGGCCCTGGCTAAGCAAGTTCCAGATCCTAAAGATCCTACCAGCGGCAAGCTGGTTGCCAACCCTTACAACACTTGGAAAGAGGTCAACAAGGATCTGCCTGATATGGCGATCGAAGTACTGGGTCCTCCTCCAACATCCGGTACCCGTGACGCTTTCGCTGAGCTGGCACTAGAAGGTGGCTGTAAAAAGGTCGATTGGATCAAAGCCATGAAGAAAAAGGACAAAAAGGCTTACAAGTCACTTTGCCATACTGTTCGTGAAGACGGCAAATACATCGAAGCTGGCGAGAACGACAACCTGATCGTGCAGAAACTGGAAGCCAACAAAGGCGCACTGGGTGTGTTCGGTTACAGCTTCCTGGATCAGAACTCCGACAAGGTACAGGGTTCTCTGATCGACGGCGTTGCCCCGACTTTCGAACTGATTGCTGATGGCAGCTACCCAGTCTCTCGTCCGCTCTACTTCTACGTGAAGAAAGCACACATGGGCAAAATCCCTGGCATCGTTGAGTATCTGGCTGAGTTCAGCAGCGACAAAGCCTGGGGTGAAGAGGGTTATCTGGCTGACAAGGGCCTGATCCCAATGCCTACCGAAGAGCGCAAAGCGTTCAAGAGCGACATCGAAGCTATGAAGCCTCTGAAGCTCTAATTTACTGACGCTTTGGCTGCAAGGAGCGGCTACTTGTTTAACAGCAAGTAGCCGTTTTTTTCTGGGTAGAGAAGAAAGATGCATACATCGACACTGATTATTATGTTGCTAGGCCTGATGTCATTGGCCTACTACTTTGGACGTAAACGTTCTCTCACTCTTGTTGGGGGAAGAGTACGTGATCTTCATTCTCTACCCTCTTACTATGGAATGCAGACCGCTATGTGGTGCGGTATTCCGGCTTTGATCCTACTATCTCTCTGGATCTCATTTGAAGAGACAGTGGTCACCGGAATGGTGGTGGAATCGCTTCCACAGGAGGTGCAGGAGCTGCCTCCCGAACGTCTCAATCTGGTGCTTAACGACGTTCGTAATCTCTCTCAGGGTGATATCGTCTCCTCGACAGTGGATCAGACCATGCAGCAGGCGGCAGACCACTATAGCAGCCTGATGGATATCAGCCACATGGCGCTATTCGTTGTGGCGCTGAGCGTCGCTATCCTGGCCGGCCTCTGGGCTCAGCGCACTATTACCCGTGAGCAGAGGGCGCGAAACCGGGTTGAAAAAGCGATTAACTTCTTTCTGCTCTCAAGTTCAACACTGGCGATCTTCACCACGATAGGTATCGTGTTGTCGGTACTGTTTGAATCAGTCAGATTCTTTCAACAGATCCCAGTCACAGAATTTCTGTTCGGTTTGGAGTGGTCACCCCAAACCGCCATTCGGCCTGATCAGGTGGGTTCATCCGGTGTATTCGGATCGATTCCCCTGTTTGCGGGCACAATGTTGATTACCCTGATTGCAATGGTTGTCGCCGTACCTATCGGCTTGATGTCTGCAATCTACATGGCCGAGTATGCGAGTAAAAGTTTCCGTACCCTGGCAAAGCCGGTATTGGAGGTTTTGGCAGGTATTCCCACAGTGGTTTATGGATTCTTCGCCGCACTTACCGTGGCCCCCTTCTTCCGAGATCTTGGTACCGACATTGGATTGACCGTCTCCTCTGAATCGGCACTGGCCGCCGGAGTGGTGATGGGCATCATGATAATTCCCTTTGTCTCATCCCTCTCTGACGATGTCATAAACGCGGTACCTCAGGCGATGCGCGACGGCGCGTACGGATTGGGCGCCACCCGTTCTGAAACTATCCGCAACGTGATCATACCTGCGGCACTCCCTGGTATCGTCGGTGGTGTGCTGTTGGCCGTTTCCCGTGCTATCGGTGAGACCATGATTGTGGTGATGGCCGCCGGCCTCTCTGCCAACCTCACAGCGAACCCTCTGGAAGCAGTAACCACAGTTACCGTTCAGATCGTCACCTTGCTGGTAGGGGATCAGGAATTCGATAGTGCCAAGACCCTGGCTGCGTTTGCCCTGGCGCTGGTGCTGTTTGTCATCACTCTAGCGCTCAACATGATCGCACTGCACATCGTTCGCAAGTATCGGGAACAGTATGAATAATCAGCAGCAACAACATGATAGGACCATGGACAGGGTTCAAAAGGGGCTGGATCGCCGTTATCGCAAGGAGAGACACTTTCGCTGGCTTGGACTGGGCGCGATCATGCTCGGTCTCTTGTTTGTATCGTTTCTCTTCATCACAATTTTTTCGAACGGTTATACCGCTTTTCAGCAGACCTATGTGAAGCTGGATGTGTTTTATGATCCGGAGCTGATTGCCCCGGTTGGTGAGACCGATCAAGATGTGCTTTCGGGGGCAAACTACGGTGGTGTGATCAAGGCCACGATGCGTCAGATGTTTCCTGATGTGAACAACCGTCGTGAGAAAAAAGTTCTCTATGGACTGATCAGTACCGGCGCCTCTTATGTACTCAGAGACAGGGTGATGAGCAATCCCGAGCTGATCGGCACTAAAGGTGAGCTCTGGGTGGCGGCCGATGACGATGTGGATATGTTGATTAAAGGACATATCGACCTGCTGCTTCCAGAGAGCGATCGGCGTATCAAGGACAATCAGCTTGCCTGGATCCATGAGCTGCAAGAGCAGAATCGTGTAGAGAAGCGTTTCAATACTACCTTCTTCACTGCCGGTGACTCCAGAGAGCCGGAGCTGTCAGGTATCAAAGGTGCCGCATTCGGTTCCTTCTTCACTTTGATCATATGTCTGTCAATCGCATTTCCCGTTGGTGTTGCCGCGGCGGTTTACCTTGAGGAGTTTGCTCCCAGGAACCGTTGGACTGATCTGATAGAGGTGAACATCAATAATCTGGCAGCTGTACCTTCAATCGTATTCGGTCTGTTAGGTCTGGCAGTATTCATCAACTTTTTCGGCCTCCCGAGATCGGTACCGGTAGTTGGTGGACTTGTGCTGGCATTGATGACGCTGCCCACGATCATTATTGCCAGTCGTGCTGCACTGAAGTCTGTTCCTCCCTCAATTCGGGAAGCTGCACTGGGTATAGGTGCTTCACCGATGCAGACCGTTACACATCATGTTGTGCCATTGGCGATGCCGGGTATGTTGACCGGTACCATAATCGGCATGGCGCAAGCATTGGGTGAAACGGCACCGTTGTTGATGATCGGTATGGTGGCCTTCATCGTCGATATTCCGGGTAGCGTGATGGATCCCTCGGCTGTGTTGCCTGTGCAGATCTATCTGTGGGCAGACAGTCCGGAACGGGCGTTTGTAGAGCGTACATCTGCGGCAATTATGGTACTGCTGGCCTTTCTCATCAGCATGAATCTGCTGGCGGTATGGCTGAGAAAGAAATTTGAACGTCGCTGGTAAGCCGGCGTAAGTGAGGACACTGTGGAACAAGTTATGAATGATACAAGTGCCGCCAATGCTGGTGTGAAGACTGGTGCCGTTGCTGCGGTAACTGAGAATACAAGCAACGAAGGAACTGTTGGCGAGATCTATGTCGAAGACCCGCGGATGACCTGTCGTAATGTGAACGTCTACTACGGCGAGAAGCAGGCCATTTTTGATGTCAGTCTGGATATAGGTAAAAACCAGGTGATATCGATGATTGGTCCATCAGGTTGTGGTAAGTCGACCTTCCTGCGCTGCCTCAATCGTATGAATGACACCATCGATATCTGTCGGGTGACCGGTTCGATTAAAATGGATGAGATGGATATCTATGACGGTGGATTGGATGTGGTGCCACTGCGGGCCAGTGTTGGCATGGTGTTCCAGAAACCCAACCCATTTCCGAAATCGATCTATGACAACATTGCCTACGGTCCCAGAATTCACGGACTGAGTGATGACAAGCCGCACCTGGATTCTATTGTAGAGCACTCACTGCAGAAAGCGGGTCTCTGGGAAGAGGTAAAGGATCGTCTCGATCAACCGGGTACTGGTCTATCCGGTGGGCAGCAGCAAAGACTCTGTATCGCACGTGCGATTGCGGTCAGTCCTGAGGTTATCCTGATGGATGAACCCTGCTCAGCGCTTGATCCCATCGCGACAGCTAAGATCGAAGAGTTGATCGATGAGTTGCGTGAGAACTTCACCATCGCCATCGTTACCCACTCCATGCAGCAGGCCGCCCGTGTCAGTCAACGCACTGCCTACTTCCATCTGGGTAAACTGATCGAGGTTGGCGAAACCGATCAGATCTTTACTTCACCGCGACACAAACTGACTGAAGACTACATCACTGGCCGATTTGGCTAATACCAGGGTTGATCTGTAATGAATGAGATGACAAACGGACATATCGTAAAGGCCTATAGCACTGAGCTGAAGCATCTGAACAAGCTGGTTCTGGATATAGGTAACCTGGGTCAGGATCAGTTACGCAGAGCGATCCAGACATTGAAGGATGAGGATCCAAAAGCTGCGGGTCAGGTGATTGATCGTGATCGCAAGCTTAATGAGATCGATGTTCAAGCTGATGAAGAGATCATTCGTCTGATCGCCAAACGTCAACCGATGGCCAAGGATCTGCGGGATATTCTCACGGTGCAAAAAACCGTGGCAGATCTGGAACGAGTGGGTGATGAAGCAAGAAAGATCGCCAATCTTACCATCCACTTTTATGACAACGGTAAAAATCCACCCAACAAAGAGATTCTGCACGATATCTATGATATGGCAGAGTTTGTTGATGAGATGCTGGGCATCTCTCTGCAGGCCTTCATCGAGCTCGATCTGGACAAGGCGTTGGAAGTGATTCAGATGGATAAGAAACTCTACGAAGATTTCAGGGGAAGTCTGCGTCGCCTCTCAACCTTCATCATGGAAGACTCCCGCAATGTTGGCTCTGTTGTTGATATTGTTCTGGCACTTCGTGCCCTGGAGCGTATCGGTGGACATGCTAAGAATATCGGTGGTTTTGTGATCTTTCTGGTTACCGGGAAGGATGTACGTCACGAAGATATTCAGGCGATCTCAGATGAGATTCAAGCCGCTCGGTTGTAAGTTCCCTGATTGAGTTTCAATAGCCATTTAAGATGGGTAATCCTTCTCATCCATGAAAATTGTGCGGATAATCTAAGCTAAATAAAATGAGATTAGCAATCAATATAAGTAAATGACGTTGAAATAAATGGCGCTGCTCTGCACCATCTTTTAGGGAAACTGGATTACTAAATTGATATTGGTGTGTTGAAGATTCTTTTAAGTCTGCAGGCAGGCACACTTCGGCCTGTCTTTTAAAAAATCATATTGTTAGGGGTTTCAAGTCTGAAGACGACATACTTAGTCGCCGGGTTAATAGTAGTGGTTTAAAGCATCTCTTGTGGATCAACGTCCACGGACCAGCGAACCCTGCGGGCATGGGATAGATCTCCAAACAGATGGATAGCCTCAGAAAGCCAGCGATGCAGTGGTTGTCGTTGTGCTGACTGAATCAGCAGATGGGCTCTGGTTTTGCCTGCACGTCTCTCCATTGGTGCTGGCACCGGTCCCCAAAACTCAAGTGTTGCGGCGCTGGGTAGTTGTTGGCAGGTCTGTAACAACTCCTTTAGAAACAGCTCTGGAGAGTCTTGCCGGTTTGAATCGGCACGAATCAGGATCTGATGGGTGAAAGGCGGTAGCATGGCCAACGCCCTCTCCTCTAGCGCCTCCTTGGCAAAACCGGGGTAACCCTGTTGAATCAGCAGTTGCATCAAGGGGTGGTCGGAGTGGCGGGTCTGGATCAAAACCTTACCAGGTCGTTCGGCTCTTCCTGCTCTACCGGCAACTTGCAGAATCAATTGCGCCATCCGTTCTCCAGCTCTGAAGTCTGCCCCAAACAGACCCTGATCAACATCCAGAATAGCAACCAGGGTAACCGCCGGAAAATGGTGCCCTTTTGCCAGCATTTGTGTGCCAATCAGTAACGGAGTTTTCCCTGTATGAATCTCTGCCAGCAACTTCTCCAGCGCCCCTTTTCGACTTGTCGAGTCGCGGTCGATACGGGCCAGCCCGGTACCCGGAAAGAGCTTCTGCAGGGTCTCTTCAACCCGCTCTGTACCCTGGCCAACAGGGCGTAGATCTGGACTGCCACAGCTGGGACATTGTGCAGGTACCCTTTGTTGATGACCGCAATGGTGACACCAGAGCAGGTGTTGATGTCGATGATGCGTCATACGGGCATCGCATCGTGGGCAGTCGGTCAGCCAGCCGCAGGCATGACAGGTCAGCATCGGCGCATAACCGCGACGATTCAGAAACAGTATCGCTTGTTCGCCCGCATCCAGCGTCTGTTTGAGTTGCTTGATCAGGGCAGGGGAGAGACCACCTTTAATCGGCGCATCGCGAATATCGATCAGTTGCAGTTTCGGTAGGCTTGCGTTGGCTGCTCGATGGGGTAGTTCCAGCTGATGGTAGCGCCCCTCTTGAACATTTCTCAATGATTCCAGGGAAGGGGTGGCAGAGCCGAGGAGTACAGGGCAGCCGGTCTGCTGGGCGCGAACCAGGGAGAGATCTCTGGCGGAGTAACGAAACCCCTCCTGTTGTTTGTAGGAGAGGTCGTGCTCTTCATCAACAATAATAAGCCCCAATCTGGGTAGTGGTGTGAATATCGCCGATCGGGTGCCGATCAATACCCGTTGCTGGGCCTGTCGCATTGCGTGCCATACTTTTTCACGCTCACCATCAGCCAGCCCAGAGTGCATAACGGCCACTTCGTGACCAATTCGTTGACGAAATCTTTGCAGTAGCTGTGGGGTGAGGCCGATCTCAGGAACCAGAATCAAGGTTTGTCTGTCTTTGGCCAGAACAGATTCAACAAGGTGTAGATAGACCTCTGTCTTGCCACTACCGGTAACACCATTCAGAAGAAAGGCATGGAAGCCATCCAGTTTTTTGCGGACGGACTCAACGGCATTTGACTGTTGAGGGTTCAGTTGAAAGCCTTCAATTGCCGCAACTGGTGTTGGGGGCGGGTTGCAAGGTGTAGCTAACCCCTTTTCCTGTAACGCACGGAGTACTGATGGGGTTGCGCCAAAGTCTGTTACGAGTTGGCTTTTTAGTAAGCCGTCTGGGTGTTGTTGCAGTGCTTCAATCAAAGATTGCTGCTTGGGTGCCCTTGATAGGCTCTCAGGTTGCAGCTTCTGACCAGCTTCGGTTAAACGCAATCCCGTTGGTTTTGTCTCTCCCTGGGTGAGTTTTTTTCTCAGGTTGACCGGTAGGGCGTGAAATATCACATCACCCAATGGATGTTCATAATATTCAGAGGCCCAGCGCAACAAGCGCAGATCAGCGGGCTGGAGTAGTGGGATTGGGTCGAGTTGGCTGATAGCCCGTTTCAGTTTAGTGGTTGGTAGTGTGCTTTTGTCGGTGAGTGCGATCAGAACTCCGACTCGACTGCTGCGCCCGAACGGTACCTGGAAACGACATCCGGGGAGCGGGGAAGTGGCTTGATCTTTGGGCGGTAAGTAGTCAAAACAACCGCGAAGTGGCCCAGCGAGAGCGATCTGAAGAATGGGATCCGAATCCATGGCGAGACTCTATCATGTTGCCGCTGGCTAGGCGCCAAAATCTCTACAGTCAGAGGCCACTTTTTTTTCCACAAGAGCTGTGGATAACTTTGTGGACATTTATGGTATAGAAGTGCCAAAGCCTTGTGTTTATTGGTTTCCTGTTAATTTGACTATTTTTTTGTCAGTTTGGCTAACACTATAATTAACAAGCAGTTATAGTATATTAACCACTTCTAATAGTAATGAAATTCGTATAGTGAATAATGTTGCGATGCAATATCAGCAGTATGTGAATAAATCCGGGTAGTTGTGGGCTCTATATAGTGCCGATTGTAGGCATCGGAAAGGGGTTATCCATGAATCAGTGGCAAATTATCGCGCAGCACATCTCTCAATCTATTGGTGCACCCTTTAATCCTTTGGAGCCAAAATCTATCGGCGGTGGTTGTATCAATATTGGGGTTCGCCTGACCGATGGCGAGAAGACATTTTTTGTCAAACTTAACCAGTCGGCTCTGCTGGATATGTTTGAAGCAGAATCTGAAGGGCTAAAAGCGCTCTCTGATACCCTGACCATAAGGGTACCTAAACCGATCTGTAGTGGGCTTTGTGGTGATCAATCCTACTTGGCAATGGAGTTTATAGAGTTTGAGCATGGCAGTAGAGAGGGGCCTGAACTTGCAGGCCGACAGCTTGCGGAGATGCATAAGATCAGTCAGCCACACTTTGGCTGGCATCGGGACAATACCATCGGCTCGACGCCGCAACCGAACCGGATAAATGAGAATTGGGTGAAATTCTGGCGTGATCAGCGTCTGGGGTTTCAACTGAAATTGGCAGCCAGTAATGGTTTTTCGGGCAATCTACAGCGGAAAGGGGAACGATTGTTGGAAGGGTTTCAGCTGTTGTTGGAGCATCAGCCGGCACCCTCCTTGCTGCATGGGGATTTGTGGGGTGGAAATCTCGCCTATGATCGATCTGGGCAGCCGGTGATTTACGACCCGGCTGTCTACTGTGGTGACCGGGAAGCTGATCTGGCGATGACTGAGCTGTTTGGTGGATTCGGAAACCGCTTTTATGACGCCTACCGGGAGAGCTGGCCACTCTCGCCGGGATATTCAACACGAAAGGTTCTTTATAACCTCTACCACATACTCAACCACCTCAATCTTTTTGGCGGTGGGTATCTTGGTCAGGCTGAAGGGATGATCGAACGCCTGTTGGCAGAAGTGTAGGGTACGCACCACACACTCTGAAATGTAGCCTGGATGGAGTGCAACGGAATCCAGGAAGGTTGGAGCGCGATTCCCCCCGGATTCCGTTGCACTCCATCCAGGCTACGGACTGAGTTGGTCAATCTCCGGGATATTCGGCAGGTAAGGTTCTCTATAACCTCAACCACCTTAATCTGTTTGGTGGAGGATATCTTGGTCAGGCTGAAGGGATGATCGAACGCCTGCTGGCAGAAGTGTAGGGACCGCACCACACACTCTGTAATGTAGCCTGGATGGAGTGCAGCGGAATCCAGGAAGGCTGGAGCGCGATTCCCCCGGATTCCGTTGCACTCCATCCAGGCTACGGACTGAGTTGGTCAATCTCCGGGATATTCGGCAGGTAAGGTTCTCTATAACCTCTACCACCTTAATCTGTTTGGTTGAGGTTATCTCGGTTAGGCTGAAGGGATGATCGAACGCCTGCTGGCGGAAGTGTAGGGACCGCACCACACACTCTGAAATGTAGCCTGGATGGAGTGCAACGGAATCCAGGAAGGCTGGAGCGCGATTCCCCCGGATTCCGTTACACTCCATCCAGGCTACGGATTATGGAGGGTGAATTCCAAAGAGCTACCCAGATTACGCATACTGGAATCATATTCAAGAAGTGCAGGGCACTTCTCCTGAGGCATCACAGACTACGGATTCAGGCAGCAATCAGAGAATCTCTCTCAAAACCTCGAGTAACCGTTGATTCTCATCCGGCGTACCGACAGTAATACGCAGGTAGTCCTGAATGCGGGGTTGTTTAAAGTGGCGCACAATGACGCCCTGCTCACGCAATTTTGTTGAGAGGGTCTGAGCCACTTGCTCTGGATGGGTGGCAAAAACAAAATTCGCTGCGGAGGGGAGTACCTTGAAGCCCAGTCCAGTAAGTTCATCGCTCAAGGCTTCCCGTGAACTGATTATCTGTTGGCGGATCTGTTGAAAATATTTCTCATCCTGGAAAGAGGCGATGGCTGCCTTTGCCCCTATGCTATCCATCGGGTAAGAGTTGAAACTGTCTTTTACCCTGATCAACCCTTCGATCAAGCCGGCATCCCCCAAGGCAATGCCGATCCGCAACCCGGCCAGTGAGCGGGACTTTGACAATGTCTGAACCACCAGCAGATTGGGGTAGCTGTTAATCAGGCTGACTGCACTCTCTCCACCAAAATCGATGTAGGCCTCATCAACCACTACCGCAGAGTTCTGATTTTTAATCAGTACTCTTTCAATCGCCTCTAATCCCAGCACTCGCCCGGTAGGCGCGTTGGGGTTGGGGAAAATGATGCCGCCGTTCTCCACTGCATACGGTTCCAGATCGAGGGTGAAATCTTCCGCCAGTGGCATGGTCTTGTAGTCGATACCATACAGACCGCAATAGACTGGGTAGAAGCTATAGGTGATCTCAGGAAACAGTAGTGGACGGGGCTGTTGAAACAGAGCAAAAAAAGCGTGTGCAAGTACCTCATCTGAACCGTTACCGATAAACACCTGGTTGGCATTAAGCTGGTAGTAGTCTGCTACAACTTTACGCAATTGTTCTGAATCGGGTTCAGGATAACGTCTGAGATCCTTATTGGCGGCCTCCCGGATCGCTTCGATTACCCGTGGCGAGGGGGCATAGGGATTCTCGTTGGTATTAAGTTTTACCAGGTTGTCGATTTTCGGCTGCTCCCCCGGTATGTAGGGCGAGAGCTTTTCGATCGCCGGGCTCCAAAAGGGGTTCATCAGGATCAGTCCTTGTCTGCTTTGAATCGGTACTCTGCGGATTGGGCATGTGCAGTCAAACCCTCACCTCTTGCCATCACAGATGAAGTTCTTGCCAAACTGTCTGCCCCCTCTGGTGATGCCATGATCAGGCTTGAACGCTTCTGGAAATCATAAACCCCCAAAGGCGAGGAGAAGCGGGCAGTTCTGGATGTGGGCAAGACATGATTGGGGCCTGCACAGTAATCACCCATTGCCTCTGCAGTATGGCGACCCATGAAGATCGCACCGGCGTGGCGTATACGCTCGGCCATCTTTTGTGGTTCGTCGACTGAGAGTTCTAGATGCTCCGGGGCGATGTGGTTGGCGACATCCACAGCTTCATCCATGTCTTTGACTTCGATAAGTGCACCGCGTGTACTCAACGCTGTGGCAATGATCTCCTGCCGCTCCATGGTAGGTAGAAGTTTGTCGATACTGGCCTTTACCTGACGCAGATACTCCCCATCAGGAGATAACAGGATCGACTGCGCATCCTCGTCATGTTCTGCCTGGGAGAAAAGATCCATAGCGATCCAGTCCGGATCGGTTTTTCCATCACAGACGATCAGAATTTCCGATGGCCCAGCTACCATGTCGATACCGACCTGCCCGAAGACTGCACGTTTTGCCGTGGCGACATAGATGTTGCCCGGGCCCACGATCTTATCGACTGGCGGGATGGTTTCTGTGCCATAAGCAAGGGCTGCAACAGCCTGGGCGCCCCCTACTGCAAATACCTTATCGACACCTGAGACATGGGCTGCAGCCAGTACCAACTCATTGAGATCTCCATCTGGTGTGGGCACCACCATGATCAGCTCGGCGACCCCAGCGACTTTGGCGGGGATTGCATTCATCAGCACCGATGAGGGATAAGCTGCTTTACCACCAGGCACATAGAGTCCGACCCGGTCGAGGGGGGTGACCTGTTGTCCCAGAAGAGTGCCGTCTGCTTCAGTATAGGACCAGGAGTCCATCAGTTGACGTTCAGCATAAGCACGAATCCGTTCCGCAGAGAGTTGAAGTGCAGTCTGTTGCTCTTGAGGAATGGTCTCCCAGGCTTGTTCTAAACGGCTGAGGGAAATTTGCAGGCCATCATCCCCGTCTGCTTGCCAGCGGTCGAAGCGCTGGGTGTATTCGAGCAGTGCGGCATTACCCCGTTTGCGGATCTCCTGGATAATCTGATTGACCGTATCATTGACTGCTGTGTCCGAAACCGACTCCCAGGCAAGCAGGGCATCAAGCTGCTGCATGAAGTCACTGTTACTGGTCGAGAGTTGGCGTATTTCACTCATGTTTAGGTTCTCGTATTTGGTGGTCGTACACCTTTGAAGAATGAGAAATTCCGATTTAATAAAAAAACCAGATGGCTGGTAGTTTTAAGGCAATCTGCGAGTCTACTCTTTTACCGCTTCCCGAAAGGCGTCTATCAGCTGCGTGATGAGGGCGTGTTTCATCTTCCAGGACGCTTTGTTGATTACCAGACGGGAGCTGATATCAGCAATATGTTCAAGCGGTACCAATCCATTGGCCTTCAGCGTGTTACCGCTCTCAACCAGGTCGACAATGATATCCGCCAAGCCAACGATTGGGGCCAGTTCCATGGAGCCGTAGAGTTTAATGATCTCAACCTGCTCGCCTTTGGCTGCGAAATAGCGTTGAGCACTCTTCACATATTTAGTAGCGACCCGCAAACGCCCCTTTTGTTCGACAGCATCGGGAAAACCGGCTGTCATCATTCTGCAGCGGGCGATATTCAGATCCAGGGGTTCATATAAGCCTTCACCACCGTGCTCCAGTAAAACATCTTTCCCGGCTATACCGATATCCGCTGCCCCATACTCCACATAGGTGGGAACATCGGTGGCGCGGATAATCACCAGTTTAACCTGCTCGTGATTGGTATTGAGAATCAGCTTTCTGCTTGTTTCCGGGTCATCTGTTGGCTCTATCCCGGCATGGGCCAGTAGTGGCAGGCTCTGGTTAAAGATTCGGCCTTTGGATAGGGCAATTGTAATAGGTGCGTCGAATTTCATGGTTCGCTTCGGCTTAGTCCAGCTTAGGATGTGCAAGGATAACAAATGATGAACGCGAAGGAATAAGAGAAATGGGTTAAATTCCCATAATACTCTCGCACTGCACAGCAATCTGAACAGTCCAGGCTAACCTTTCCACGTTCCAGCTTCTTGATTACGGTTAATGCTTAACTCGGTAGTCGCCGTATCTCTCCACCCAGGCCGGCCAGTTTTTCCTCGATATTCTGATATCCACGGTCGATGTGATAGATCCTGTCGACCAGAGTTTCACCTTCTGCAACCAGGCCAGCAAGAACCAGACTGGCGGATGCACGCAGATCGGTGGCCATTACCGGGGCCCCTGTCAGCTTCTCTATTCCGGTACAGATGGCAGTATTGCCTTCGAGTTTGATTTGAGCCCCCATACGTTGCAACTCGTGCACATGCATGAAACGATTCTCGAAGATGGTTTCGGTGACTATGCCCACCCCTTCCGCCACTGAATTCAAGGCGGTGAACTGGGCCTGCATATCTGTCGGAAAAGCTGGGTAAGGCGCAGTATAGACATCGACAGCTTTGGGGCGATTACCCATCATGTCCAGGCTGATCCAGTCATCCCCTGTCTCGATGGTAGCGCCGGCTTCGCGGAGTTTTTGCAGCACGGAATCTACCAGTTCAGGACGGGTATCGCGAATTTTAATGCTTCCACGTGATATGGCTGCAGCGACCAGGAAGGTGCCGGTTTCGATTCTGTCGGGCAGTACGTTATATTCTGTGCCGCTAAGGGTGTCGACACCCTCGATGGTGATGGTGGGTGTGCCAGCCCCGGTAATCTTCGCGCCCATGGTATTGAGGCACTCGGCGAGGTCTACTACCTCTGGCTCCCGTGCTGCATTTTCAATTATGCTGGTTCCTTTCGCCAGGGCGGCTGCCATCATCAGATTTTCTGTGCCGGTTACAGTCACCATATCCATCACAATGCGGGCGCCATGCAGGCGTTTGCAGCGGGATCTGATATAGCCGTTTTCCACATCGATAGTGGCGCCCATGGCCCTTAAACCCTCTATGTGGAGATTGACCGGTCGTGAACCAATGGCGCAGCCACCGGGCAAGGAGACGTCGGCCTGGCCAAAGCGTGCCAGCATGGGGCCCAAAACCAGGATCGACGCACGCATGGTTTTAACCAGCTCGTAGGGCGCATTGAACTCTTTTATAGTATTGGCATCCACCTCGATGCCCATTTTCTCATCCACCATCAGGCTGACGCCCATGCCACCCAGTAGTTCCATGGTTGTGGTGATGTCCTGCAGGTGCGGCACATTGCCTACCCGCATCGAGCTCTCAGAGAGAAGCGTAGCTGCCAGAATTGGCAGTGCTGCATTCTTAGCGCCAGCGATGCGGACCTCGCCTGATAGGGGTAAACCCCCGCGAATGATCAATTTATCCATGGTTTTTCCGGATGGTCACTTTAAAGTAACGGTATATTGAACCAGTCAGCCTGATTCGTTAGCAGTAAGCGATTGACTCAGTCAAAAACTCTCTAACAGTCCGACAATGGCGCTGGATGACAATAAGCTCACAACGCAAAATGGTGCAGCTTAGAATGCCATCCTCGCCCCGAACCCAGGGATTCTGGTGAAAAAGACTGGAAATGATAACGAAATTGAATAGAAAACGGGAGTATTTGTTAAAAACATCCTGATTACCCCCCCATGCTCAACAAAAGAGTATCAACCTGTATAACCGTAATATGCGGCTAGTGCAGTTGGTGGGGCATGGCCCCACCCTACACTTTATCGACAGGTAGGGTGGGGCCCTGCCCCACCAAATCGCGCTGGAAATGCACAAAACCCCCTGCAACCTTCGTAGATCATTATGGGCACCTCTCTTAACAATCACTGTAGCTGACCTTGGAGGGTAATCAGGAAAAACATTAAATCAGCGTCGGCTAACGGCCTGGTCGATATAATCTTTTATTGCCGCCTGCCCTGCGTCATCAATGCCGGTGAATTCCATTCGGCTCAACCAGTCATTACCCTGTTTTTCGTTATCGAGTATCTTGGCGTAGATATGGCTGCTCTGCTCACTCATCAGTGAGGTGTAGAGGGTGATGCGAATATCAGAAAGGGTTTGCAGTTGAATGGGTAACAGCGCTTGAAGCCCATTGTAGCTCAAGTCGACGGCCCGTCCTGCAAAGCTGGTTGGTGAGACGGATTTTCCATTAAGTGGTTGAAATGATAGGGGGAAGTCGACCTCAATGCGTGGGCTTCGTCGAGACTCGACCCGCGGCACTTCCAGATGTCTGGGGCGACTGGTGGCAAGCAGTTCATACAGGTTGACCGGTACCTGTTTGCCTTTGACTAATACCTGATTCGGTGCAGTACATTCGATATAGTCTTTGGCGAGTTCTCTTGAATGTTCACTCAGCAGAATTTGACCACGAAGGCTATAGGCTTCAATACGTGAGGCAAGATTCACTTCATCACCGATGACGGTATATTCATGGTGCAGTTCCGAGCCGAGATTCCCGGCAACTACATAACCTGTATTGATACCTATACCCATGAACAGGCGTGGATGACCATGTTTTACATTTTCGCTGTTAATGTTCTGCATGCTGCGTTGCATCTCTACAGCACAGGCGATGGCCCGCTCTAGGTCGTCATCCCGTTGTTCGGAAAGTCCAAACAGCGCCATGATGGAGTCACCCATGAATTTATCGATACTGCCACCGAAGCGAAAAATGATCTCGCACATACGGGAGAAATAGAAGTTCAGAATCTCAATTACAATGTCAGGTTGGTAGTGTTCTGATAACGCAGTGAATCCTCGCAGATCCGATAGAAGGATGGTGACCTGTTTTGTCTGAGGTTTCTTTCCGCCCTCCGGGAGATCAAGGGTTTTAATCAGTGCCTGATGCAGACGACTCTTCTGCATTGGCGATAGCTTGGTTTCCAGGACGTCACCGACAGTATCGATAATACGCTCGATCTCTTCGGCTTGTTTCATTGTCTGGCTCCCAGCTTCTCTAAATTGATTAGCCCGGTAATCGCCTTGATGACTGTCATCCGACTGGTGAAAGGTCTGAAGACATTCGATAGTGGGCATGGGCTCCAATTTTCAGTATAGCCAGCGGGAGGTATTCTGGAACCTGTTATTAACCCTTGTGTGGTGCAGTTTATACGTTACACCGCACTAGTCCTGTTCTGGGCTTCAAGGATGCTTCGGCTGAATATGGCTTTTCAGATGCAGGGTTAATGATCTTTAAATGAAACCGAGCTTTTAAACGCTTTCAACTATCCGGGAAGTAGGCAGCAATACACTCCATTGCTGTCTGTATGGATTCTCTATTTATCGAATGCAGGTCGTTCATCGGATACTGCATTCAGGCTGAAGGCGTCGTTACCCCGCCAGCCGCCAATCACAAGTTGGGTGCCTGGTGGTTGTCCGGCGATATTTTGCATCAGATCCTGTGAGTTGCTCAGCTCTGTGTTATTAATGCTGGTGATCACGTCGCCGGGACGTAACCCAGCCTTGCTTGCCGGCCCATCTTCAAGTACTCCGGTCACCAATACCCCATCCTCGATATGCAGACCGAAGGCTTCGGCCAGCTTTTTTGTTACATCCTGACCCTGAATGCCAATCCAGCCCCGTACTACATGACCGGAGCGGATCAGCTGCTGCATGATGCCCTCGGCCAGATCATAGGGGATCGCAAAACCGATGCCGTGAGAACCGCCGGTTTTGGAAAAGATAGCGGTGTTGATGCCAATCAGCTCCCCATGTCCATTCACCAGGGCGCCTCCAGAGTTTCCGGGATTGATGGCAGCATCAGTCTGAATAAAGTTTTCGAAGGTGCTGATACCCAGGCGTGAACGACCTGTTGCGCTGATGATGCCCATAGTGACCGTCTGCCCCACACCGAAAGGGTTGCCAATAGCCAATACCACATCACCCACCTGTTGAGTGCCTGAGTGGCCCACAGGGATAGGCTGCATCGGCTGATCACTGTTGATTTTAAGCACCGCAACATCGGATTCCGCATCACTGCCAACGATACTGACGCTGACGCTCTGGCCATTTGCCAGTACCACTTTGATTTCGTCCGCACCATCGATGACATGGTGGTTTGTCAGAAGATATCCATCTTCAGTGACAATGACTCCGGAGCCAAGGCTGGTGTCGAGGCGCTGGCGGGTCTTTTCCGGGAGTATGCTGCCAAACAGGTGCTGCAATACCGGGTCTTTGAAGCGCATCGCCTGGGATTCAGTAGTGATTTTGGTGGTGAAGATATTGACCACCGCAGGCGCTGCTTTTTGTACCGCTTCGGCATAGGAGACAGGCCCCGCTTCCCGAGGCAGAGCGACTGCAGGTTTTTTATGTTGCTGTAGATATTCTGCGGATTGAGGAGACAACGTTCGCTCGGGCAAGAGGAACAGTACGACAAAGGCTCCAGCCAGACCTGCAGTCAGAGCAGTGAGTAGAAGTGAAAACAGTCTTTGCATGCGCATGAGATGATTTAGTGTGGTACAAAAGGATACTCTACAGACGCCTCTGCACTACATAAAGTAGATAGATTATACCCTTGTGTGATGCCGGAAAATCTCCGTCACAGGTAGCTGAGCGTCATTAGGAATCCCGTTTCAGGTAAACATAACATGATTGACCTATTAACGCTTGAAGACTATTGCAACAAACTACTCTGCGTAGAGGCGTTTGAGGACTATTGCCCAAATGGTATACAGGTAGAAGCCTCGAATGAGGTTCAGAAACTGATGGTTGGGGTGACTGCATGTCAGGCGCTGATTGACGAGGCGGAGCGTTGGGGTGCTGATGCGCTGTTGGTTCATCATGGATACTTCTGGAAAGGAGAGTCTCAGCCACTACGTGGTATCAAAGGGCGTCGGATTGCCACCCTGTTTCGTCAAGGTATCAGCCTGTTGGCCTATCATCTGCCTTTGGATGCTCACGAGATCCATGGTAACAACCGGCAATTGGGGAATTTGCTCGGATTGACACAGGCTGAGCCATCCCAAGCGGGTCATGGTCTTGTTTGGACTGCCACCCTTGCAGAGCCGATTTCACCGCAAACTCTGGGGTCTCAGCTGGCTGATGCGCTGGGTCAAGCACCGCTGCATATCAGCGCTGATCAACAGATGTTAAAGCGTATTGGGTGGTGTACTGGTGCGGCCCAGGGTTATATTGAAGCTGCGGCAGAACTTGGCCTGGATGCTTATATCTCAGGGGAGATATCAGAGCCAACAGTTCATCTTGCCAGGGAGCTGGGTGTCCACTACTATGCTGCAGGTCACCACGCCACTGAGCGATATGGTGTTCAGGCTCTGGCAGAGCATCTATCAGAGTGTTTTGAGATTGAATGTCGTTTTTGTGACATTCAAAACCCTGTTTAGATCCGGCTCACCATATACTGGCAAGAGCATAGGTATTTAATCTTTTTCCATGAGAATGCGCCTTGACCAGCGCGGACACATTGTGGAGAATGCGCGGTTAATTTTCATTGTTTTATGTAAGTATATTCTAATGTCCTGAAAATGTGGGTCGGGAAGAGGTCAGTTTGGCCTTCAAGGCTCACATCAGTATCCGGGGAGTCCATAAAGTTATGAGCGCAGATGGCGTTGATTTAAAGAAGCGGCGTACTCTTACGCTTGCTACCAGTGCGGTCGGGGCGGTTGGTGCCGGTTTCGTGATCTATCCATTCCTGGCGGCCTGGGCCCCCAGTGAAAAGGCTAAAGCGGCTGGAGCGCCGGTTGAAGCCGATATCAGTAAGCTCGAATCCGGGCAGCTGATGAGGGTGAAATGGCGCGGAAAGCCGGTTTGGATCGTCTCTCGTACCGAACAGAATCTTGCAGATCTACCGACACTTGACGGTGACCTGCTCGATCCGATGTCTGAAGATACCGGTCAGCAACCTGATTACTGCAAAAACCCAGTTCGGTCAGTCAAGGAGAAATACCTTGTTGCTGTGGGAATATGCACTCATCTTGGTTGCTCCCCGACATATCGGCCTGAAGTGGCCCCTGAGGATCTCGGTGCCGAATGGAAAGGTGGGTTCTACTGCCCCTGTCACGGTTCAAGATTCGATCTGGCCGGTCGTGTGTATGCTGGTGTGCCTGCACCTAAAAACCTGGAAATTCCTCCCTACCAGTATCTCTCAGAGACAAAGATTCTGGTTGGTGCTGACGGAGGCGCAAGCTCATGAGTATGATGAAAAATTTTATGGGCTGGATAGATGAACGCTATCCGGCTACCAAAGCCTGGAATGAGCATCTCGCTCAATACTACGCCCCGAAGAACTTTAATTTCTGGTACTTCATGGGTTCACTGGCACTGCTGGTTCTGGTGATCCAGATTTTGACCGGTGTCTGGTTGGCGATGAACTATAAGCCTGATGCCGAGCTGGCATTCGGTTCTGTTGAATACATCATGCGTGATGTGGACTGGGGTTGGCTGATTCGCTATATGCATTCAACCGGTGCCTCAGCCTTCTTTATTGTAATCTACCTGCATATGTTCCGTGGCCTGATGTACGGTTCATACCGCAAGCCTCGTGAATTGCTGTGGATTATCGGTGTAATCATCTATCTGGCGATGATGGCGACAGCCTTCTTCGGTTATCTGCTGCCCTGGGGCCAGATGTCCTTTTGGGGTGCTCAGGTAATCGTCAATCTGTTCTCTGCGGTGCCGGTGATAGGCCCTGATCTGGGTGTCTGGGTACGTGGTGACTATGTTATCTCCGACGCGACCCTGAACCGCTTCTTTGCACTCCACTTCCTGTTGCCCTTCGTATTGGCGGCATTGGTGTTTGTTCACATCGTCGCGCTGCATAAGGTTGGTTCCAACAACCCTGATGGCATCGAGATCAAGAAGGGCCCTAAGGGCAACCGCTGGTCTGACAAGGCGCCGGCAGACGGTATCCCTTTCCACCCCTATTACTCGGTGAAGGATATTGCCGGTGTTGCCGGGTTCCTGTTTCTATTTGCGGCAGTCGTCTTTTTTGCTCCGGAGATGGGTGGTTACTTCATTGAGCATCCCAACTTCGAGCCAGCCAACCCGCTGAAGACGCCTGCACACATTGCCCCAGTCTGGTACTTCACCCCTTTCTACGCGATCTTGCGTGCGGTGCCTTCGATTGCTGGTTCAGCATTCCCTGGTGTGGTGGCAATGTTTGCCTCGATTCTGATTATGTTTTTTCTACCCTGGCTCGATCGCAGTCCGGTGAAATCGATTCGCTACAAGGGTGGTCTCACTAAGGTCATGCTTGGGTTGTTTGTCGTCGACTTTATTATGTTGGGTTACCTCGGCACCCAGCCGACTACATGGCTCTATACACTGTTGGCGCAGATTGGTACAGCATACTATTTTGCTTTCTTTTTACTGATGCCCATCTACAGCAAAATGGACAAGACTAAACCAGTACCGGAGAGGGTGACCGAATGAAAAAGCTGATTGTTGCATTCTTATTAGCCGCGGCCCCTATGCTCGGATTGGCAGCTGGTGGCGGTGTTCATCTGGATGACGCTGATATTGACCTGAGTGATCAGGCTTCATTGCAGCGTGGCGCCAAATATTTCATGAACTACTGCCTGAGCTGTCACTCGGCCAAGTACCAACGCTATAACCGTATGGCAAGGGATCTGGGTCTGACTGAGCAGGAAGTTGTGGATAATCTGATGTTCACCACCGATAAAATCGGTCAGACCATGAACATTGCCATGACCTCTGACAAGGCTACTGAGTGGTTCGGTAATCCCCCACCTGATCTGAGTGTTATCGCTCGTGCCCGTGGTGTCGACTGGATCTACACCTATTTGCGTAGCTTCTACCTTGATGAGAAGCGCCCATTTGGTGTTAATAACCGTGTCTTCCCCGATGTAGGTATGCCCAATGTACTATGGCAGTTGCAGGGTGATCAGAAGGCTGTATTCAAGACAGTCAGCCATGACGGTATTGAAACTGAGGTGCTTGATCACTTAGAGCCAGCTAGTGAAGGCGCGATGAGCCCGGAAGAGTTTGATCAGGTTGCCCGTGATCTGACAGCATTCCTCAGCTACATTGGTGAGCCGATTCAGATGGAGAGAAAGCGCCTGGGTGTATGGGTGCTGATGTTCATTGCGGTGTTCTTTGTGTTGGCTTACTTGCTCAAAAAAGAGTACTGGAAAGACGTTCACTAGCACGGTTTAGTGTTTAGCTGACAAAAAGGCGCACAGTTGCGGTATACTGTGCGCCTTTTTTTATGTGAAAACTATCAGTCTGCACTCATATCGTACTTGGATATGGTGTCGGACGTTTTGCAGAGAGGCAATAAATGGCAGCAGTTGCGAATAAACGCTCAGTGATGACCCTCTATTCGGATCCGACAGACCCTTACTGCCATCGGGTCAGGATGGTGCTGGCGGAAAAAAATATCACTTATGAAGTTGAGGATATTGATCCGTTGAATGTGCCTGAAGAGGTCATGGAATTGAACCCTTATGGTACCCTTCCCACCTTGGTGGATCGGGATCTGAAGTTGTACGAATCCCGTATTATCATGGAATATCTGGACGAGCGGTTTCCTCATCCGCCACTGTTACCGGTAGATCCGGTGTCACGCTCTACCTCGCGTTTGCTGATGTATCGTGTTGAAAGCGACTGGTACAGCCTGCTGGATATCATTATGAGTGGCAAGAAGGAGGCGGCGAAAGCCCGCAAGGAACTTCGTGAGAGCCTGATCACTACCGCGCCTGTATTTGGCGCCAAGCCATACTTCATGAGTGATGAGTTTTCACTGGTGGATTGTGCCATTGCCCCCTTGTTATGGCGTCTTCCAGAGCTGGGCATCGAAATTCCTGCCAGCGCTAAAGGCCTCTATGAATACTCCCAACGCCTGTTTGAGAAAGAGTCTTTTATCAAGAGTTTGTCAGAGGCAGAGCAGGAGATGCGCGGGTGAACCTGGATTTCCCACAAATCCATCTTCAACTGCGGATTTTAGGTTGAACCATGACTGAGATGTCATCCAATCGGCCATACCTTATTCGTGCTCTGTATGAATGGTTGGTCGACAATGGCAAAACCCCATATATGATGGTCAATGCTGACTATCAGGGGGCTGTTGTGCCGACTCAGTATGTTGAAAATGGGCGCATTATTCTGAATGTGGATCCATCCGCTGTCTCTGGGCTTGAGTTGGGTAATGAGTGGATCAGCTTCAGCGCAAGGTTTGGAGGATCAGCAGAAGAGATTATGATCCCCCCCGGTGCTGTGATGGGCATTTACGCCAAAGAGAATGGGCAAGGCATGTTGTTTCCGGATGAAGAGGTCGATAACGACAATGAGCCGGAAGATGACCCCGATCCTAATCCGCCCAGCACTCGTCCGGCATTGAAGGTTGTAAAATAGCTCAGTCGTGCTTCTCTTCTTCAGCTGCCACATTAGGTTGTGGTGGCTGAGGAATATCCATATGAAGACTGACATTGTGAACCCCCAGCATGACCAGGTAGCCTGTCCTGCGGCCTGACCCCTCCAGACTATAGTCAAAGGCGTATACACGACGGATTTTCGGGCCGCTGCGAAGCCAGCGGAGGCCAAGCCGATGCAGGGCAACGGTCTGATCCAGAAGCTGTACACCATGACTCTGGCAGCTTTTTCGGCAGATGCGTATAGCGACTTCCCTGACCCGTAAGCTGTCACGCCAGAACCAGGCGAGTAGCATCAGTAGTATTAATAGATTAAGTGTTGAATAGGACATGATGATGGTGTGTCATTAGAGGTGGCGTTAAGCGGGCCTCTGATTTTAGCAATCAACATGAGAGACAACACGAGCCAATGGGTGTAATCCATATTGTAACTGCAGATATCACTCTCCTGGAAGTGGATGTCATCGTAAATGCCGCAAATACCCGATTATTGGGTGGTGGTGGCGTGGATGGAGCAATACATCGGGCTGCCGGGGAAGAGCTTCTTGAATATTGCAGAACCCTGGGTGGCTGTCCGGTTGGTGAGGCAAAAATTACTCCTGGATTCAGATTACCGGCAAAGTGGGTGATCCATACGGTTGGCCCTGTTTGGCAGGGTGGGAGCTTGGGTGAGCCTAAGCTGTTGAGAGCCTGTTACGAAAAGAGTCTGGCACTGGCGGCAGAGCATCAATTGCAGAGCATCGCTTTTCCGGCTATCAGTACGGGTGTTTACGGTTACCCTAAGCAGCAGGCCTCAGAAGTGGCAATATCGGTGATGCAGGCATGGTGTGACCGATTTGAACGAATCATCGCATGCTGTTTCAGCCATTCAGATGCAGAGCTATACCATGACCTCTGCCCTGAGTGTTTCATGAGTGATGGGTAGTTATCATGCAGCCTGGCTAGTATGACGCAACTAGAATAACCGGATTATCTTTAACCTATAAAAATATATAGAGGAAGCAAAACAAGATGTTCAACTGGCTTGACCGAATGCCAATGCATATGATCGCTTTGCCAGCACTGCTGTTGGCAATGGCACCCTTTGTGCCTGAGCCCCATCTGTGGGAGAAGTTGAAAATGTTGATGGAAGGGACGCTGCACAGGCCTATCGATATCTTCGATCTATTGATGCATGGCACCCCCCTGGTGCTGCTTGTGATCAAAGTGATTCGGGGGGAGCGGGAGACGGGCTGAAAGCAAAAAGTCAGTGACTGAGTGAATTGAGTGGGCCTTCAAAGTCCATATCAATCCCGCTTTTTACTCAGTCGCTCCAATCGCAGGCGATGTCGCTCGTCAAACAGCCGTTTTGAGCCTATCCAGACCGCCACAGTCGCACCAAAGCCCGTACCTGCAGCAATCAGTAGCATGATCAATATCTGGTATTTTGAGGCCTCCATAGGCGGGGCGCCGGCGAGTATTTGTCCGGTCATCATACCGGGAAGACTGACTATACCGGCCGCGGCCATGGCATTGATGATCGGGATCAGGCCACTGCGCAAAGCGGTTCTGCGAATATCCCTGATTGCTTCATCCCAAGTGTGCCCCAGGATTAAGCGCGCTTCGATCTCCTGGCGTCTTTGCCAGCCATTCTGGGTAAGGTTATCCAAGGCAATCGCAACTCCTGACATGGTGTTACCCAATAACATCCCCAGTAGGGGGATGAGGTACTGCACCGAATACCAGGGTTCTGCCTGGATGATGATGATCAGTGCAAGAATAGTTACGCTGAAGGAGGAGATAAACATGGAGAGGGTTCCGACGCCAATCCCCCAGATGCCTTTGAAGCGACGTTGCTGTCTGGCCATTACCTCATAGCCGGCAACCACCAGCATGAACATAGCCAGGGAGGCGATCAAGGCAGGATGTGATTGCACGAACAGAAACTTCAACACCAGACCCAGCAGACTGAGCTGGATCACGGTACGCAGGGCAGCGATCAGTAATTTCCCTTCAATACCCAGTGAGAGCCGTAGAGAGAGCAAAGCCAGGAGTAGCACCAGTGTTGAGGCGATAAACAGATCGAGGGGGGTCAGCTGGATCAGGTTCATTGCTCTCTCCTGAGACGTCCTGAATCGATTACCCAGCTCTGTTTACTGACCCGCTGGCGCTGCTGGGGGTCGTGAGATACCCAGAGAACAGCGACCTGATGTTGTTGGCGCCAGTATTCGATCAATGCCTCCACTTTGGCACTATTCCCTTGGTCCAGGTTGGCAGTCGGCTCATCCAGCAGTAGTACCTGAGGGTGGTTACTCAATAGTCTGATCAGGGATAGTCTCTGTCGTTCACCACTGGAGAGTCTGCTGATCTCCCACTCCACTGCATCATGGGGTATCTCGAGACGATCAAAGAGTTCAGGCTCCGGCCTGCTGAAATGGTCACCGACCCGTTCAGTCCACCAGCCACTCTCTGCCAGCAGAAGCCCGACCTTGTGACGCCACTGGGGGCCTGTGATGGTTCCTTTCTCTTCTTTGTTCAGCCAGACCCTGCCCTGGGAGGGCTCCAGGTCGGCCAGTGCCCGTAGCAGTCGCGTTTTTCCAGACCCTGATGGGCCGTTGATGGTTATGCAGTCACCTGCAGGCAGTTGCAGGTCGATGGGGTCCAGTAGTGGGGATTTGAACTGCTCCAGGGTCAGGCTGCCCATTAGCCCAGACGCTCGAAAATCAGATCCCAGACGCCATGGCCCAGGCGCTCACCACGTCGTTCAAATTTTGTCAGTGGCCTGGTGGCCGGGCGGGGTGAAAACTGCCCATCCCCCGCCTTATTGAGAAAGCCTTTGTGTGAGGAGAGTACTGACATCATCTGTTTGGCATAATCCTCCCAATCTGTGGCCATATGCAGGATACCGCCAGCTGCCAGGGTACGGAAAGCCAACTCAGAAAACTCTTCCTGAACGATGCGTCTTTTATTATGTTTTCGCTTGTGCCAGGGGTCGGGGAAGTAGAGCAGTATGCGGGAGAGGCTTGCGGCTTTGATATGGTGGCGAAGCAGCTCCATGGCATCGGTCTTGAGGATGCGAACATTGGTTAACTCCTGTTCGGCCAGCCGTATCATCAGATGGCCTACGCCTGGGCCATGTACCTCGACGCCCAGAAAGTTCTGTTCCGGTTGGGTTTCAGCAAGCTGGCTTAAAGTCTCGCCATTGCCAAATCCGATCTCCAAGGTGACCGGCTGTGTTTGATTGAACAGGTTCGGTAGATCCAGCGGGTCGTTATCCAGTTCCAGGCCATATTTTGGCCATAGCTCTTCATAGGCTCGTTGCTGGCCTTCGGTCATGCGCCCCTGTCTGAGTACATAACTACGAATTGGACGTTGCTTTTGATCGGATTGCGGCATGATTTAAGGGTTTGATCGTGTCGTCAGCTCAGGTAACCGCTGGGTTACAGATTATAGTGTTTGAAGGGCAAACTTCTGTTTGCCCGTCACTTGGATCTACTACTATCAATCACACTTGCCCCAATAACTCAGCTCAGAAGAACAGACCATCCAAGGGTGATGAGGCCGAGGCGAAGCGCTTTGCCGGCATACGTCCCGCAAGATAGGCCTCGCGACCTGCCTGGATCGCCTTTTTCATGGCTGAGGCCATCAGCACAGGGTCCTTTGCTGCGGCAATGGCGGTATTCATCAATACACCGTCACACCCCAGCTCCATGGCTACTGCCGCATCAGAGGCGGTGCCGACACCGGCATCAACCAGAATCGGTACCTTGGCATTTTCTACGATGGTACGGATATTCAAGCGGTTGCGAATACCCAGACCGGAGCCAATCGGGGCTGCAAGGGGCATCACTGCAACACAGCCCAACTCTTCAAGGCGCTTCGCCATAATGGGGTCGTCATTGGTGTAGACCATGACATCAAAATCCTCTTTGATCAAAACCTCTGCAGCTTCCAGGGTCTGTACCACATCTGGAAAGAGGGTTTTTTGATCTCCAAGTACTTCCAGTTTCACTAAATTGTGGCCATCCAGAAGCTCCCTGGCGAGACGGCAGGTACGGATTGCAGTTTTGGCGTCAAAGCAGCCTGCTGTATTGGGCAGATAGGTGAATTCACTGGGAGGCAGCGTTTCCAGCACATTGGGCTCATCCTGATTCTGACCGATATTGGTGCGGCGTACTGCAATAGTCACAATCTCAGCTCCGCTTGCATCAATAGCGGCACGGGTCTCCTGCATATCCTTATATTTACCGGTTCCCACCAGGAGGCGGGAGGTGAATGTGCGTCCTGCGACGCTAAAGCTGTCTGTGTTGTTATCGTTTGACATTGGATTCTATCTTCGAAGGTGAAACAAAAGGTGTGGGCGGGTATTGCAAGTCTAGTGTCGACACTACGATAGACTCATCCACCGCCAACGGCATGAATAATCTCAATCCGGTCCATGTCATGTATCGCATGACCGTTGAAGGTGCTTCTTGGTACCAGCTCTTCATTGACTTCGACAGCTATGCGCTGACCTTTCAGTTCAAGCATTTCTATAAGACCTGCCATGTCGAGGGTATCTGGAATTTGCTTTTCCAAGCCGTTTAAGTAAATCTGCATCTGAATGTAATCTCTGTCAGGAGTAGAGTCAGGTTCAATTGCGAATTCTACCTCAACTCAAGGAGACAAAGTATGCGCAGCAGCAAATGATAACAGCCTCCAACCTGGCAGAATGGTAAAAGGGGGCGGCAGGAGGATAATGTGGAGTGGAGTGAAGATCTCATACCTTTGGAACAAGCGGGCACATTGGACGGCCTCTTTTTTCAACGGATGCGGCGAACGCCTGACGTGGTGGCCTATCGCCACTACGAGCGAAACCGGAAGCAGTGGTATGAATTGAGTTGGGGGGATATGGCCCGCCATGTGGAGCGCTGGCGCCAGGCGCTTGCTGGAGAGGACCTGGAGCCAGGCGACCGGGTCGCCGTGTTGCTGCGTAATTGCCCGGAGTGGGTGATGTTTGATCAGGCCGCGCTCTCCCTGGGGTTGGTGGTAGTGCCTCTCTATACCGATGATCGGGCTGATGCCATTGCCTATATTCTGAAAGATGCAGCAGTTAAACTGTTACTGGTACAGGATACCGGTCGCTGGAACCGTATGGCGAATGTGGTTGAGGATCTACCAAATCTACAGCGGGTGGTCGTTCTGGAGACGATGAAGCAGCCAGATGCCAGAGAGGATGATCTGTTGAGAGAGGCTAAAACCTGGTTGCCTTCCCGAGGGGAAGCGTTGCAGAAGCGTAAGGCTGACCCTCATAGTCTTGCTTCAATTGTCTATACCTCTGGCACTACGGGTCGTCCCAAGGGCGTCATGTTGAGCCACTTCAATATGCTCTCTATTGCCCACGCGTCGTTGACGGTGGTGGATTGCTATCAACAGGATAGCTTTCTCTCCTTCCTGCCGCTATCCCACACCCTGGAGCGAACAGGGGGCTACTACCTGCCGATGATGGCTGGGTCTTCAGTCTCATTCGCACGTTCCATCTCTCAATTGGCTGAAGATCTTCAAAAGATACGACCTACGGCGATCATCGCTGTGCCGAGGATATTTGAACGGGTCTATGCTCGGGTACAGGATCAGCTGAAGCATAAGCCCGCTTTTGCACGAATACTGTTCCAAATGGCCTTGAAGGTTGGCTTGAAAGAGTTCGAGTACCGAATGGGGCGACAGCGCTGGTTTCCCGGATTGTTGATTCACCCGCTGCTACGGCGACTGGTTTCAGCAAAGATTCTGGATAAACTGGGTGGACGATTGCGCGTGGCGGTCAGTGGTGGCGCTGCAATTTCGCCAGAGATTGCCAAGGTGTTTCTCGGTTTGGGGTTGCCCATGCTGCAAGGTTACGGGTTGACAGAGACCAGTCCGGTCATCAGTGTCAATCCGGTAGACAATATCAAGCCCGAGAGCGTCGGTGTACCACTGCGTGGCGTGAAAACAAAGATAGGGGATGATGACGAGTTACTGGTGAAAACCCCAGGCATGATGCTTGGATATTGGAACAACCATGCGGCGACTGCTGAGATGATCGATCAACAGGGTTGGCTGCACACCGGTGATCAGGCGCGCATAGATGAGGATGGCCATATCCATATCACCGGGAGGATAAAAGACATCCTGGTACTCTCAAATGGAGAGAAGATTCCACCATCGGACATGGAGATGGCAATTGCGCTCGACCCGCTGGTGGAGCAGGCGATGGTGGTGGGGGAGGGAAAACCCTATCTGGGGGCACTGGTGGTGTTGAACCCTGATTTATGGGGTGGCTTCGCTGAAGAGTTCGACTGTGACTCCTCTCGTGAGGAGAGTCTGCAGAATGAACATATTCAGGGGGCAGTTGTAAAACGGATACGTGCTGCGCTGAAGGATTTCCCCGGCTACGCCAAGATAAGACGGGTTGCTCTGCTGCTCGAACCCTGGAGTATAGACAACGGCTTAATGACCCCCACCTTGAAGATCAAGCGCCAGAAGGTCACTGAGCATCACAAGGCGCTCATCGATTCACTCTATGGCGATGGTCTGGTGTGAGCTGGTTGGGGGGATGAATGACAGCCGATCAACTGAACAAAGCCCGCAACCCGTTATTGCCTGCTGCCATGGTGGCCATTCAGCGGGCAGCAGAGCGGGCGCGGAATGAGGCAGTTCGTACCCATACAGGGGTTATCATTGCTCGGGCCGGCATAATCGAGCGGATTGTATTGAATGATTTGCAGTCGATAGGAAGTAGTACCTCCGAAGAGGTACACTAGAATAGGGCAGAGCAGTTGTGTAGGATCTGAACCAGCTCTCGCTGCGGGTGTAGTTCAATGGTAGAACTGTAGCTTCCCAAGCTACTAACGTGGGTTCGATTCCCATCACCCGCTCCAATTCTGTAATAGACGAAGTGGAACCTGGTACTGCTTCATTCAGTGCAAGCCTGTTTATGTCGCTCAATAGCGGCGTGTCGGCGTTGCGGCTTTCCTTTGAGCGCCTCAATCTCCTTTAGAAGTTGTTCGCACTCTTCTGCCTGGCTCGGTTGCTTGGGTGGAGGCTCGACGAACGGGTGTTCAGTTGGCTTGAACATCACTGACTCGCCACGCTCTGCCATCACTGCGAATGTGGCAAAAAGGAGTAGAAGAGAGAGTAGGACAAGCCAAGATAGGGATGCTTTCATCGTCAGTCTTTTCCTGTGGTCTATTGGTTCGTACCCAGAAATATTTCATGGATACCTAAGTGGAGAATTTTAAAACAGTATATGCCACAAATGGGGGTAAAAAGTACTGATCAGCGGTATCTTTCACTATTTACCTCAGTGTTAGACTACTATAGATGCGGGGTTTAAATTCACAGAATGTTACATAGACTAAGAGGGGATATACACCAAGAAGTCTCTTGTGCATGTATGATTCATGTAAAGGAACATAATGAGGTGGCTGGTTGGTAGGCGCCGCCCGTCGCGCTATCTGAAATGTGTCAGAGATCATCAGATTGAATGTTTTGTTAAACAGCAGGGGGTTGATGGTGGCTAACTGGAAAAAAATATTTGTCCTGGTATTGCTTTTTGCCTTTGTGACATCGGCAGCTGCGGTAGGATTTCGCATGGCTGAGATTATGCCCGCAAAATATTTCACCGAAGAAGACTGGGCGTTGGCTAAAAAAACTGTGAATAACGCGTTGGAAAAGGGAAAGATGGATGAAACCTTTTCCTGGCGAAACGACTCTACCGGACACCGGGGTTTATATCGGGTTTTAAATAGCCTTGAAGTGGATCAGAAGCAATGTCGTGATCTGCTGGTGTTGCACGAGGCAGGTCAGGCTAAGGCCAATGGCAAATATCGCTTTTGCAAAGTTGAGAGTGGTGAATGGAAGACAATAGGCAAGACGCCGGAATAGCAGGCTCGGTCAACAGAAGTCATCCAGGAAATCTGGATAGAGATGGCCTGTTTTGTTCTGTAGCACGGGTAATTAATGTCTTGAGGTGTCCTCTGAATAATGATAGTTATTTCAGGGGGATAAGTTGGCGATGATAGAGCTGTATCAAGCGCAGGACAGGGTTGAAGCTCAAATGTTGAAGGATTTTCTGTTTCAACAGGGTGTCGAGGTGGTTATTTTCAACGATCTTCTTAGTGGTGCGGCTGGTGGGGTGCCAGCTAATATATATCCGACTTTATGGTTGTTGGAAAACCAGGATTTCGAAAAGGCAAAGCAGCTTGCTGAACAGTTTTTTAGCCAGAGCCTGTCGAGTCAGGAGCCTTGGCACTGCAAGATATGTGGAGAACGTATCGACGCCGGGTTTGAGGTATGCTGGAATTGCGGTACACCTGGCCCAAATCAAAATAATAAGGAGTAGAGGATGGGCAAGATCCTGAAAGTGCTTGGTTGGTTGGTGGGGATGCTGGTGGTGCTGGTCATCGCCGCAGTCATTCTCATTCCGATGTTTGTTGATCCGAATGACCATAAAGAGCGAATTGTCGCCGAGGTTAAGAAGGCTACTGGGCGTGATCTGAGCATCAGTGGCGATATCGGCCTATCGGTATTTCCACGCCTGGCCCTGGAATTGAATGGCCTTAGATTAAGTAATGCGCCTGGATTCAACGGCTCTGAGTTTGCTTCAATAAAGCACGCAAAAGTAGGCGTCAACCTGCTACCGCTGATATTCAAACAACTGCTTGAGGTAGACACTGTTCAGGTGGATGGTGTCAGACTCAATCTTGCAAAATCCAAAAGCGGGGCAACCAACTGGGAAGATATGACAGGCAAAAAGGCACCAAAAAAGGTGCCCGGTTCGGCCGAGTCTAAATCTGAAGGGGGAACGAACATGCTCGCATTTACCGTTGGTGGCTTGAACATCAACGAAGCGAATGTGGTCTGGGACGATCAATCCACCGGAGAGAGATACACCATACAAGATATTCAGTTGGAGACCGGCGAACTGGCCCCTGGTGAGCCTGTTGACGTTGCATTCAGTCTGGCGCTTGCGAGTAAAAAGCCTGCAATGCAAGGGAAGTTAGCACTCACTACTGTACTTGTTGTTAACCCTGATAACGAATCCATCAAATTGGATGATCTTGACCTTGATGTTGAAATGACAGGTGAAGGTCTGCCGGAAAAGGGTGTTGTTGTTTCGTTGCAATCAGATGTGTTGCTGAATCTATCCAATAGTACCCTGGATATTCAGGATCTGCTGCTGGAATCGGGAAAAATCAAACTGACCGGCAAGCTGGAAGGGATCGATATCCAAAACAATCCCAGCATGAAGGGTAATATCAAGCTGGCAGAGTTCAGTCTGCGTGAGTGGATGGAGCAGTTCGGTATGCCGATACCTGAAACCGCTGATCCGGATGTTTTAAATAGTCTGCATTTCTCAACCGAGTTTACAGCAAACACTGAGCAGGCTGTGTTGACCAACCTGATGGCTGAAGTGGATCAAACCACGCTCAAGGGAAATTTCGAGATAGTTGACCTTGCATCGCCAACCTACCTCTTTAATCTCGACGTCAACAGCATTAACCTGGATAGATATCTACCGCCACCAAGCGAGACATCCCCAGCGCCTGCTCGCCAGAGAGGCAAACAAAAGGTAGCTAAGGAAGAGCCACTGTTTCCCATAGAGCTGCTACGTGAGTTAAAGCTTAATGGCACTATCCGTATAGGTAATCTGATCGTAAATAATCTCAACTCTGAGGCGATTCTGGTCAAAATCAGAAGCCGGGATGGCAAGCTCAATATCGACCATGAGATCGGGCGTTTCTACGATGGCTTGATGAAGGGTGATGTGCAGCTTGACGTCAATGGCTCAAAACCGGTTTTGAAACTGAATCAATCTGTCTCCAGGATTCTATCCGGGCCTCTGCTGAAGGATCTCACTGGAGAAGATACCCTTCTGGGCAGTGGAGATTTGGATATGGCGCTGAGCAGCAAAGGGGATACTGTCAGCCAGCTCAAAAAAGCACTGAATGGTGATGTAACTTTCGATTTTCGAGACGGCGCAGTGAAAGGGTTCAATCTGGCGAAGATGATCCGTGACACAAAAGCCCGTCTTAAAGGTGAGCCGATAACCAGCTTCAATGAACCTGAACAGACCGATTTTTCTGAGCTGACAGGAAAAGCCAAAATTGTTAACGGGGTGGTCAACAACCAGATTCTCAATGCAAAATCACCTTACTTTCGCCTGGAAGGGAGCGGTAAGGCCTACCTGGCAGAAGAGCGACTTAAATACACCGTCCGCCCAGTCATAGTGAACACCTCCACAGGGCAGGATGGTAAGGCGCTCGAGGAACTGAAAGGGATACCAATCCCGGTGAAAATCAAAGGAGACTGGAATGATCCGGAATTCTCCATACAGCTGTCGAAAATTCTGGAAGAGCAACAGAAAGCCAAACTGAAGAAGAAACTCGACGAAAAGATCGATGAGAAGGTGTCTGAAGAGCTGGAAGAGAAGCTCCCTGAAGAGTTGCAGGATCAGTTAAAGGACAAGCTGAAAGGCCTGCTTTGATACAGCCAGGCTCTGATGACGTAGAGGGGCGCCTCTCTACGCAAGAGGCGAATGGATTTTGCAAAAAGGTACTGGCCTGGTTTGCGCTGCATGGTCGCAAACAGCTTCCCTGGCAACAACCCAGAGATCCCTATCGGGTGTGGGTCTCAGAGATTATGCTGCAGCAGACCCAGGTTGCCACAGTAATCGACTACTTTAACCGCTTCATGGCGACCTTTCCCGATATGAAAACACTGGCTGAAGCTGACGCCGATCAGGTGATGCACCATTGGTCGGGGCTTGGCTATTACGCCCGTGCACGCAACCTTCATCAATGCGCAAAACAGGTTATTGCACAACACCAGGGCGATCTCCCTGATGACCTGGAGATGCTGCAGAGGCTGCCTGGTATAGGGCGTTCCACGGCCGGTGCCATCCGTTCACTGGCATTCGCTAAATTCGCACCGATTCTGGATGGCAATGTAAAGCGGGTGCTTGCACGCCGTTTCGCCATACAGGGCTGGCCAGGGCAGACAGCTGTCTCCAAGCAGTTGTGGCGGCTGAGTGAGGCGTTGACACCCCACAGCAATACCGCTGATTACAACCAAGCGATGATGGACCTGGGGGCGATGATATGTCTCAGGCGCAAACCGCTCTGTCATGCCTGCCCATTGGTTGAGGATTGCCAGGCGTATCTAAAAGGGGATATCGCCAGTTATCCTGGCTCGAAGCCGAAAAAGGAGAAACCTGTACGCAGCACACAGTTACTGATTTTGCGTGATGACGAAGTGAGCGTGCTGCTGCAACAACGCCCTCCCAGTGGGATCTGGGGCGGTCTCTGGAGCCTGCCAGAGTGTCCAACAGAAGAGCGGGCAGAAGTCTGGTGTGAGAGCAACCTGGGGATCTATGCGACTCAATTGCATCAGCTGGCACCCCGTCGCCACAGCTTTACCCATTTCCACCTGGATATCACGCCGGTTCTTCTGCAGGTCGAAAAAACACGCAATCGGATCATGGATGAGGATTCCATGGTTTGGTATAACCTGTCGAAACCTGAGGATCTTGGCCTGGCCGCGCCAGTGTCACGCATCCTGCAAGAGATCGATCCGAATATTCCAATTCTTGAAATGACAAAAGGAGAGGCCGAATGAGCCGTACCGTAGAGTGTGTAAAACTGAAGCGCGAGGCCGAAGGGCTTGATCGCCAGCCCTATCCTGGTGATCTGGGGGCGCGGGTATTTGAAAATGTCTCCAAGGAAGCGTGGCAGGAGTGGCTAAGGCATCAGACCATGTTGATCAATGAAAACCGCCTCAGCCCGATGGACCCAAAGGCAAGAAAGTTTCTGGAAGAGCAGATGGAGCAGTTCTTTTTCGGTGAGGGCTCCGAGCTACCGCCAGACTTCAAGCCTGAGGCCTGAATAGGTGCAAAACAGGAGAAGAGAGAGGTCAGATAAGGGGTTAAAAGCAATGAAACTTGACTCAGAGATGTAACCCCGGTTTAATACGGCCCTCTCACCGCGGCCAGGTAGCTCAGTCGGTAGAGCAGGGGACTGAAAATCCCCGTGTCGGCAGTTCGATTCTGTCCCTGGCCACCATCTATTTCAATAAGGTTAAATTCATCCATATTAGCTTATCCTGGTTTTAGGGAAGCATATTGGAAGCTGCCCTGTTCTACCGCTTTAATTGTATTTGCCGCAGATAATTTATTCATGACTCGTTTTGTTGGGGGCTGATGCTCCCTTAGTGAATTCCAGGTTCCACCTAGGTGTAGCCTGTATGGTCTGCATCGTAATACACGCTCCCCGGATTACGCTCTACTAATGCCAACCTGTGTAGTCTGGATGGAGTGCAACGGAATCCGGGATTCATGCGCTCCGGAACAGACTCCGCTTCATCCAGGCTACATCGTGAGGTTGTTCGGATGGGGGGGCATCGGAATTCACGCTCCCCGGATTACGCTCTACTAATTCCAACCTGTGTAACCTGGATGGAGTGCAACGGAATCCGGGATTCATGTCTCGCAGAATAGACTGCGCTTCATCCAGGCTACATCATGAGGTTATTCGGATGGGGGGCATCGAAATTCACACTCCCCGGATTACGCTCTACTAATGCCAACCTGTGTAGCCTGGATGGAGTGAAACGGAATCCGGGATTCATGCGCCCCGGAACAGACTCCGCTTCATCCAGGCTACATCGTGAGGTTATTCGGATGGGGGGGTATCGGAATTCACGTTCCCCGGATTACGCTCTACTTATTCCAACCTGTGTAACCTGGATGGAGTGCAACGGAATCCGGGATTCATGTCTCGCAGAATAGACTGCGCTTCATCCAGGCTACATCATGAGGTTATTCGGATGGGGGGCATCGGAATTCACGTTCCCCGGATTACGCTCTACTTATTCCAACCTGTGTAGCCTGGATGGAGTGCAACGGAATCCGGGATTCATGCGCCCCGGAATAGATTCCGCTTCATCCAGGCTACATTAAAAAGTGCCAAATGATGTCCTGGTTTATTTCGACCAGGTAGCATTCCTCTCTGACCCGTTTTTTTAAGCGGTTTTTCTGCCAACCACACAGTTCCGCCCTTTGCCTTTGGCTACGTAGAGCATCCGGTCCGCCTCTTCCAGCAAGATATCCGGCTCTCCACGAAGATCAGCTATTTGGATCGCCACTCACGTTAATTCGTCCATGGCAGAGAGGCTGGTCAATCCGCCTGGGACTTCAATGTCAAGTGGGTGCGAACCCATGCATTTACGTTTTCCGGCGAAAACGGCTTGGTAATATAGTCGACTGCACCGGCAGCCAGCCCTTTTGTCTCATCGGTTACATCATCCTGCGCAGTCACGAAGACAGAATTCCGTAACACTCAACGTTTAAAATATTAATAACATGGGATTGTTCCATCTTATCTTTTTAGATTATTAATATATTTTGTTAAATGTAAACGATGAGTGTCCCGATTAGCCTGCTTTTGAAATCCGTAATCACATGATGTTAATCCTCATGAATAAGCGAGTTTAGTTAAAACTTAAAACACTAACCTGCTAAGCACAAACAATTGCGGTATTGCCAAGAAAGCATATTAGTCTCTTCTGGCCTCATTAAATTATAATAATTCTATTCTTGCGCTATTTCGATTCTGTCTGCTTCAACAAATATAGGTATGGTTGCTGATCTGACTCTCCTGTATATGCGAGACCAAGGGCCGATGCCAGAACCGATTTGTTTGACGACGCCATATACCTTTACTTTTTGACGATTCTTTAAGAAAGTAAATGGGGACACTCACCGTTTGCCGCCGCAATTAAACGCCAGGAAACAGGTGGATGGGGACTGGCGGGCGAGTTCTATAGCCTTGTATGCAGAACTCCCTTCAGAGGCTGAGTAGTTAATTT
>NZ_JBSYOO010000015.1:0-120897 GCF_058244675.1 Candidatus Thiodiazotropha sp. AKIB8
AAGCCGTTTTGGTGCACCCTACCGTTCAATTCAGGGCGTAGGGTGGGGCCCTGCCCCACCAAAATAGCTTGGTTACCTCAGAAAATTCTCGTTCTACGTAACAAATCCCCTTAAGTAAGTGCCATTCGGGTACGGCCTTGCCGCACCATTAAGGCTGAAAAGTGTAAGAATTTAGGTTGTTCTGTTCTCAAAATCTATTGCGAAAAACCACGGCTTGCTTTTACAACACCCTACTTAAGGAGGAGAGCAAGGGTGAGGTGGTACAAAACATAGCTCAGCTTTAGTAATTCGACCCTCCAGAGGACGTAGGCGTTTCTGGGATAGCATGAAAATTGATGTTAGGGTTAACACTAACATAATCACTAAGCTGCTTGTACTATATGAACATTTGATCAAGCTGGTTTAACCCTCTGCGTAAAGTTATGTTGTCGAATCTACCGATCTCAGGATTGCTGTGAAATTGCCTCAAACTGACAATCCCTCAATTTTGATTGTGCGGCTCAGTGCCATTGGAGATATCGTCTTCGCCTCTCCCTTGATTCACGCCCTGCGTCGACGCTATCCGAAAGCACGTATCAGTTGGCTGGTGCAACCGGAATCCAAAGCCCTGCTGGAACAGCATCCTGAACTGGATGAGGTTGTGGTCTGGCCGAGAGCCGAATGGGAGAAGCTGTGGAAAGCTCGAAGCTGGCTGGCACTTTGGTATGAGATAGCAGCCTTTAAAAAAGTCTTGAGAAGGCAACAATACGATCTGGCGCTGGATGTTCAGGGGTTGCTGAAGAGTGGCATACTCACCTGGCTTTCAGGTGCACAGCAACGGATCGGCCTGGGCTCACGAGAGGGCAGCCAATATTTAATGAATGATCGGGTGGAGAAGGGTGGAGAGCCTCGACGTATCGGATCTGAATATCTCTATCTCGCTGAGCAACTTGAACTACCGGTGGATGAGTTCGAGATGCAGGTTGGCCTCTCCAGGGAGGATCAGCGCTATGGGGATCAGACTATCGAAAATCATGAGCTGAGTCGGGGGTTCGTGGTAATCTCTCCCTTTACCACACGGCCGCAGAAACATTGGTTTAATGACTCCTGGTGCGAGTTGATTGCGGCAGCTGAGGGTGAATGGCAACTGCCGATTGTGATGCTCGGTGGCCCAGCTGACCAAAAAGCGGCCAAGACGATAACAGCCACAGCCCCGGCAAGATTGATCAACCTGGTCGGTAAGACCAGTTTACGTCAGGCTGCGGCGCTTATCGCCAAAGCAGAATTGGTGGTTGGTGTTGATACGGGATTGACCCATATCGGTATCGCCATGAACCGACCGGCCCTCTGTCTGTTTGGTTCAACCAGGCCCTATCTGGATACGACCCATGAGAATGCGCAAGTGATCTATCATCCTCGCAGCTGCTCCCCCTGTAAACGCAAGCCAACCTGTCATGGTGCTTTTGATTGCATGGCGGATATCAAGGTGGCAGAGATCATTGAGCGGGCCGCAAAGTTACCTGGCTTTATGGGGATATCGTGAAAGTCCTGCATGTCGAGACCGGTCAGCATCTCTATGGGGGAGCCAAACAGGTCAACTATCTACTCTCAGGTCTACAGCAGCATGGTGTAGAGTCGAGGCTGGTCTGCCCGATTGGCAGCGCCATAGGTCGTGCAGTCAGAGAGTCGGTTGCGGAAGTCTACGAGATTCCGATGCGTGGTGATCTCGATCTGGGTTTTATCCTCCGGCTGCGTAAAATAATCCGCCAGGTAGAACCTGACCTGATACATCTCCACAGTCGAAGAGGTGCGGATGTGCTTGGCGGCATAGCTGGCCGACTGTGCGGTATCAAGAGCGTACTCTCACGCAGGGTCGATAATCCCGAGTCACCCCTTGTGGTGAAGTGGAAGTATCGTCTCTACGATCGGGTTATCGCCATCTCACAAGGTATAGCCGATGTGTTGCTGGAAGAGGGCGTCCCCAAAGAGAAGCTGGCCTGCGTGCGCAGTGCTGTGGATGTTGAGGCCTACCAGAAAAGTTGTGACCGGGCCTGGTTCAGAGATCAGTTTAAGCTGCCGGATGATGCTTTAGTGATGGCAACGGTTGCCCAGTTGATTTCACGTAAAGGCCATCGCTATCTTCTGCAGTCGATGCCAAGACTGATCAATCGCTTCCCGAATATCCGCTGGCTGATTTTTGGTAAAGGTCCCCTGCAACAGGCGCTGGAAACAGAGATTGCCGAACTGGGGCTGCAATCCCACATACAGATGGCTGGCTTTCGTGACGACCTCTCCTCAATCTACCCTTGCCTGGATCTGCTTGTCCATCCCGCCTTGATGGAAGGACTGGGGATAGCGCTGCTGCAGTCTGCCAGTGCCGGTCTGCCTATCGTTGCGGTCGATGCCGGAGGCATGCCGGAAGTGGTTGAAGATGGTGTGAATGGGCGCCTGGTGCCCGGTGGTAGTGTCGAAGTGCTGGGCGATGCGGTGGAGCAACTCCTCGCCGACGAATCACTTCGACGTCAGATGGGCGAATCGGGCCGAGAGAAGATGCGCCGCAGTTTCTCCGTAGAACAGATGGTCGAAGGCAATCTGAATGTCTATCGGACATTGTTGAATACAGACTAGTAGTTGATGAACGAAATAAAAAGTTTACAGATCATCGGTAGTAAAACCTTTGGCGGTGCTGAGCGCTGGTTCCAGCGCTATGCACTGGCATTGGCAGAGATGGGGCACCCGACCGAGATCGGTGTGCGCAGCGGTAGCGAGCTGGATGGGGATCACTGGTCAAATCTATCAAGACACCCCTTGGGCATGCGAACAGTCTGGGATCCGATCTCAAAAAACGAAGTGAGTCGTCTGGTCAAACAACAACAACCACAGATCGTCCAGACCTATATGGGACGGGCGACCCGCCTCACCCATCTGCCCAAAAACAGCGCAGCAATGCACATTTCACGACTCGGGGGCTACTACAAAGTAGACGGCTACCGACACGCTGACGCCTGGATCGGTAACACCAAAGGCATCTGCGACTACCTGATTGAAGCAGGATTCCCCAGCAAGCAGGTTTATCACATCTACAACTTTGCCGAATTGCCGCAAGCAGGCCCAGCACCAGAGGGATTAAAAGCGCAACTGGGCATACCACAAGAGGCCTGGGTGCTGATGTCTCCTGGCCGATTTGTGCCATTCAAGGGGCACCGCTATCTGCTGGATGCCCTCTCAAAACTACCCACAGAGATAGCCGGTCGACCTGTCTGGCAAGTGATCCTGGGTGATGGGCCGTTGCAAGAGGATCTCCACCAACAGGCACAACAGCTCGGCATCGATCAGCGAATCATCTGGACAGGTTGGCAGCTCAACCCAGACCCCTATTATCGATTGGCCGATCTGATTGTCTTCCCCTCCACCAATGCTGAACCCTTCGGCAATGTCATCATCGAGGCCTGGGGTTACGCTAAGCCACTGGTCACCTCGGCATCGATGGGAGCTAGAGAGGTGGTACAGCACGGTGAGGATGGGCTGATGTTCGAGTGCGAAAACCCTCGATCCCTGGCGCAGAACATTGAGCGGGCACTGAAGGAGGATAGTTTAAGAACAGGGATGGCAAATAGAGGTCATCAGCGTGCCCAACAAGAGTTTGCCAGGGAGCCGATAATGCAGACATATTTGGAATTGTATCGGGAGCTTATTACCCAGCGATAGTGGGTGGTCTATTGATGCGCCAGCTGTGTAAAAGAGCGTGGCGGTATGATGAGAAACCTGTCCGTCTATCGGGGTGAAGAGTGCCCTATGGTGACTACACCCCGGTCACAACATTGAGACTTGGTTCACTATAACTAAGTATCATTCAGTCATTCGTTGATCCGAATTCTTATCCTTTAATTCTAAGTAAATCAATGGGTTGTATATCCCTGTGGTGGGTTTTGTATTAATGAATCATTAATATATATCACCTTGAATATTTCTAGATTGGTCATATACTTGATTTGTGGTTGGGAAATAATTCCCAAAATAAACATTATTAACCCAGGAAGACCACATACAACATCTCTATCGAGCTGTGTATGTGGCAGAGGATGAGGATATGACTCAATCTAAATTGGTTTTATTTGTTTCTACCCTGCTGATGGTTGTACTTGGTGCCTGTGGAGGCGGCGGTGGAGGTGGTGATAGCGCCACAACCAGTAGCGGGGATTCTGTCACCGTAGGTAGGGTAGATGGTTTTGGCAGTGTCTATGTCAATGGCATCAAATTCGAAACTTCAACTACCGAATATGAGATCGACGATGAGCAGGGCTTTGATGACTCATCATTGGCTGTGGGTATGATTGTCCGGATTGAAGGTTCAGTGAATGAAGATGGTATGACGGGTGTTGCCGACGTCATTACCTATGATGATGATGTTGAAGGCCCTATCGATAATGGATCTCTTGTAATGAGTGGTGAGGTCGCAACATTCACTATCTTGAGTATGGCAGTCTCGGCAGATGCAAATAGCACTGTGTTTGATGATGGTGCATCGTTTAATGGCCTGGCCGAAGGTCAGGAGTTAGAGGTCAGTGGCTTTTTCGATGGCACGCAGATTGTTGCCTCACGGATCGAATTGCAGAACGATAGTGAGAGTGATTACGAGATAAAGGGCACGGTTACCGCATATGACGGTAGTGAGATCACCCTGGAACTTAAAAATGGTGCTGTGGCTGGCCCCTACCTGCTCAGTTCCAGTGTCGAATTGGATATACCTTCAGATCCGATTGGATTGTTTGTCGAATTGAAGCTGGTAAGCGTCGGTGGTTCGATGGAGGTTGTCCGGATCGAAAGCGATGACAGTGATCTGATCGATGACGATGATGAAGAAGTCTCTCTGCACGGAATTTTAGCTGGTGATGGTAGTGGTGGTTACTCTGTGAATGGCGTTATGTTCGAGGTCACCTCCCAAACACGATATGAGCCCAATACCCTTGAAGGGAATCTGAGCGCAGGTATGGAACTGGAGGTCGAGGGCTATATGCAGGGCGATATCCTTATTGCAGAAAAGATAGAAGCAGAGGATAGCGAGATTGAGATTGAAGCAGCGGTCAGTGGTGTTGAAAGCAGCGATGCTAAGAACGGTGTAGTTACCCTTGATCTGGGTAGTGGCCAAAGTCTGGCTGTTGTGACTGATAACTCAACGCGTTTTGAAGATAGTTCCGATTTTGACCTGGATGAAGATGGTAGTTTCAATCTGGATGAATTGAGGGATGGAGATTTTGTCGAGATGGAACTTAAACGCATGGGTGAGCAGTATGTCGCCATCAGTATCGAGCGTGAGGACGAGTCTTCAGCAACCAAAATAGAGGCGCCTGTCGAAGCGTTTACCGATAGTGTTTCGGTTACCCTGGTAGGCGCAGTTTTTACCGTCTATGCAGCTACCGAATACAAGCTGGATGATGACCGGATCGATGCAGAAACATTTTTCAGTCAATTGAATGTTGGTGAAAGAGCCAAGATAGAAGATGAAGATGGAGATGCATCGATAGAAGAGATCGAGTTGGATAGATAAGGACTACTACGCCATAGTTTGCCAAAGTTTGGCGGCAGGTACTTCTTTACGAAGTATTCGCCGCCATTTTTTTTGTGAAAATTCAGTGCTTGTCTCTACTCGCACTGAGATCCGGTTCATGGGCTGCTTGCTTCAGTCACTGCAGTAAGATTATAAGATTGGCTTGAGGAGATACTAGTTAAAATGGTAGCTATAACTGCTGATTTATAGTGCAGTCACTCCTGATTAATGCTACTTTTGTTATCGTTATTTTATTCATTAGCAGCCCATATGGACCATTCGGTAAAACTTTGAGCTTACCTTCCTTAGGTAGTGGTGCTTATGTTTCGGCTGAGTGTTATTGGTGTGTTTGTTATAACCTGTTTACTCATTGTCGGTCTATGTGGTCTGGAAGGTAAAAATGATTTCATGGTTGGTCATTGTTGTGGGGTTATACCTATCCTGGAATTTCACTGAGCTGGAATCAGCTTCTTCTCTTCAAAACACGCTCTGTCCAATATTGGTGTTTCTGTTTTTAATCGCACTACTTGTGAAAATTGTTTTTCTCATGGGGCCATCAAGCGGTCGTGATGTGGGTTCTGGTGGTGGTGGGTTTTTTGGTGGAGATGGCGGAGGCGGTGACTACGGTGGGGGTGGTGAATAGGGGTGCTTTGAAAAAGTGATATGCGTGTTCTACTAGCTCAATTAATGTTTTGTGTTTTTGTTGCTGGCTGTGGTGGTGGCTCTTCCAATGGTGAGTCAGAAACTGCGGTAGACTCTGATCAACCTCCAGTAGTGTCAGGTAGTTGGTATCAGCCTGCTCTATTTGCAACCTGGCAATGGCAGTTATCAGGCCCCGTCAATAGTTCTTACGAAGTCGATCTCTATGATATTGACCTGTTTGATTCTTCAGAATCATTAATTCAACAACTTCAATTAAATTCGATAAAGGTTATCTGTTACTTTTCAGCGGGTTCCTATGAAGCCTGGCGCTCTGACGCGAGCAGTTTCTCTGAAGCAGAGTTGGGTAATACCCTTGATGGCTGGGCTGATGAGCGCTGGCTTGATATTCGTTCAGAGAATGTTCGTACCATTATGAAGCGCCGACTTGATCTGGCTGTGGAGAAAGGTTGTGATGGGGTTGAAGCTGATAACGTGGATGGTTACAGCAACAATAGTGGCTTTAATCTGAGTGCGAGCGATCAGCTTGATTTTAACCGTATGCTTGCAAATGAGGCCCATACTAGAGGGCTTTCAGTTGGTTTGAAAAACGACCTCGATCAAGTCGATGAACTTGTCGACTATTTCGATTTCGCGATAAATGAGCAATGCTTTGAATATTCAGAGTGTGATGTACTTTCAGCTTTTGTTGAGCGTGGAAAGGCAGTGCTTAATGCGGAATATCGACAAGAATATATCGATGACGAGATTGTAAGGAATACCCTGTGTAATGAATCATTGAATCTCCAATTCAGTACATTGATACTGCCTCTGGACTTAGATGATGAGTTTCGATTTGGTTGCTTGTGAGTCTTAACATACTCATCAGGTGGTTCTCGTTAAGTTGGAGATGGTGCGGCAGGGCCGCACCCTACGCTGGATTTCTTTATACAACTCATCTGCGGGCTTTAAGTGGCCACGTCCCGCTCTGTTAGAAGGAGGTTTCCCTACTCCTGTTCATTTCAAATACTACTTTCAAACGACCTGTTAAATCGCCAGGTCAATTGAATTGAGATAAGTAGGGTGCGGCCCTGCCGCACCATAACTGTGTTGGTTCAAGCGCACTTCCAGTAACTCTCTTTGTGCCTGTTGGTGTCTGTAACAGGAGCATTCTCTTAATATACACATCTGGTGGTTCTCGTTTGAGTTGGAGATGGTGCGGCAGGGCCGCACCCTACGCCGGATTTCTTTATACAACTCATCTGCGGTCTTTAAGTGGCCACGTCCCGCTCAGTTTGAAGGAGGTTTCTCTACTCCTGTTCATTTCAAATACTACTTTCAAACGACCTGTTAAATCGCCAGGTTAATTGTATTGAGATAAGTAGGGTGCGGCCCTGCCGCACCATAACTATGTTGGCTCAAGCGCACTTCCAGCAACTCTCTTTGTGCCTGTTGGTGTCTGTAACAGGAGCATTCTCTTAATATACACATCTGGTGGTTCTCGTTTAAGTTGGACATGGTGCGGCAGGGCCGCACCCTACGCTGGAGGTTGACTGATAATCAGGACAATAGTGTAACGATTGGATGGTCACTTCAAAGCTGCAGGCCAACGCTATGAATTTTGGGTCAACCCTGCCTATTATCTAAAAGCTCAGGTATTATAGGGCGCTTCAAACAGATAATTGTAATATTGAGGAATCCTGGCCGTGATCATAAAACCAAAAACTCGCGGATTTATTTGTACCACAGCACACCCTGCTGGATGCGCTGCCAATGTTGCTGAACAGATCGACAAGGTCAAAGCTGGCGGTGAAATTCCTGCTGGTCCTAAGAGAGTCCTGGTCATTGGCGCATCTACGGGATATGGCCTTGCCTCCCGAATCACCGCCGCTTTTGGTTCCGGCGCTGCCACGATCGGTGTGTTTCTGGAGAAACCGGCTACGGAGAAGAAGCCGGGATCCGCTGGTTGGTATAATTCTGCCGCTTTTGAGACTGCCGCTCACGAAGCAGGACTCTATGCCAAGAGTGTTAATGGCGACGCTTTCTCCAATGAGATGCGCGACAAGGTGATCGCTCTCATTAAGGAAGATCTGGGTGAAGTGGATCTGGTGGTCTACTCATTGGCCTCACCAGTACGTAAGTTACCCGAAACCGGTGAGACTATCCGCTCCGTGCTTAAACCAATCGGTGAGACCTACCGGGCTACCGCTGTCGATACCAGTAAAGATCAGTTAATCGAGGCTGCCATCGAGCCGGCTACCGAGGAAGAGGTCGCAAATACCATAACGGTCATGGGTGGTGAAGATTGGGAGCTGTGGATGGCTGCGCTGCAATCGGCTGGTGTACTGGCTGATGGTGCCAAGACAGTCACTTATGGCTACATCGGAACCGATATCACCTGGCCTATCTATTGGCATGGTGCCTTGGGTAAAGCCAAGGAGGACATGGATCGGGCTGCTACGGTAATCGACGATAAGTTGCAGAGCATCAATGGCAGTGCAAATGTGGCTGTTCTGAAAAGTGTGGTGACCCAGGCCTCTGCGGCTATTCCTGTGATGCCGCTCTATATCGCTATTGGATTCAAGGTGATGAAAGAGTTGGGGCTTCACGAGGGTTGCCTGGATCAGATCAATCGCATGTTCCGTACCCAGTTGTATAAAGATGGCGGCGCTGATCTGGACGAAGAGCGGCGGATACGCATGGATGATTGGGAGCTGCGCGATGAGGTTCAGTTGGCAGTCAAGGATATCTGGCCAAAGGTAACCAATGAGAATATTTTCGAGGTAACCGATTATCAGGGTTATAAGGATGAGTTTCTGAAGTTGTTCGGCTTTGGGGTAAGTGGTGTAGATTATGAGGTGGATGTCGATACCATTGTACCCTTCGAACCTGAGACAGTTTGATTTTCAGATCGCCTGTTAACGGCTATATATCACTGCGCATTTCCCCACTCTTTCCCGAGCTGTAGGGTGGGGCCATGCCCCACCATATAAGGTGGGAAATAGTGATAAGTTGCAGAGATATTCATTCAGGATCCAGAGTGATCATCGACTATTTGTCTACTTCTCAGCCCTTTTGGTGGGGCATGGCCCCACCCTACCGGGGAAATTACTTTCATCCGCTTTATACGAAATTGTATCAACCTGAATGGCCGGTTGGCCTTCTGGATTGTAGTATTTGGCATTTTATAAACACTCATACATCGAAATAGATCATCCGTCGGTTTTTTCCACTTCTTCCCAACCCGTAGGGTGGGGCCATGCCCCACCATATAAGGTGGGAAATAGTGATAAGTTGCAGAGATATTCGTTCAGGATCCAGAGTGATCATCGACTATTTGTCTACTTCTCAGCCCTTTTGGTGGGGCATGGCCCCACCCTGCTGGGGGAAGATAATTTCAATCCGCTTTATAAGAAACTGGCATCAACCTGAATGGTGAATGGCCCGGTTGGCCTTAAGTTGATCTGGCATCTGGGGATGCCAAGCACCACGCTCTCCACATCACATTGTCCTGCTCCCCATCCTCCGAAGCTATTACCGGCGCCCGGTGCCGCTTCAAGAAAGAGAGGTAGTGCCTCCAGATTATTCAATACGGTATCTGGTGCTGTATACGATCCTGAGCATAGACCTGAAGCGCATGCAATTGGACTACCAGCTATTGGTTCAGCAAATGTAGAGGTGACAACACCTGCAGCACCTGAGACGTTTACATTGATATTAAATGTGGTTAGAGCTGAATAGTTGGCGACACAGACTTTTCCGCCATCCATAAGAATAGAGGTCTGATTTGGATCAACAGCATCTGGTGTACCACAATCAGTGCCCCCTGCAGGCCATCCGGCAAAGTAGTCTCCACTGGCAGTATGATGTGTCAGTACTACAGTGGTACTGTCTGCAACATTAGCATTGCAGGTACCGGGACAGTTGATGATCTGATTCATTCCGGCATCGACACCAGTGACATAGCTGCCATTGATATTGTTGTTCATAATCACTGTGAGTGAATGGGGGCCTGCAATGTTAGGAATAAAGACAGCTCTGCAACTGATATCTGCTGAAGGAATGGTAACTTGACCATTGGTACATCCGTTACCTTCCCAAGTATAAAACTGATAGCCTGGGTCAGCATTTGGAGTGAGTGTGATGAGGCTGCCTGAGGTGTAGTCTTCGGTACAGTCTCCAGGGCAGGCGATGCCTGCTGGCGCGCTGTTTACCGTGCCGCCTACATCAGCTGTACGCACGCCATTCTCTTCTCTGACTACAGAGAGATTGAGGCGATAGGTGTTAGTATTTACCGGTGGAGGTGAGTAGCTGATGACACAGGTTTTTGGCCCATCCATGATCACTGTCGATTCATTCCGATTGTTCTGGGTCGGTATGCCGCACTCTCTCCCTCCACTAGCCCAACCACTGAAGTAGTCGCCAGCAGCGGTGTGATGTGTCAGTACCACTGAACTGTTATCTGCGATATCTGCGTTACAGGTTCCCGGGCAGTTGATAACCTCATTCATTGCTTCATCGACACCAGTGACATAACTGCCATTGTTGTTGGAGATGATGATCCTGAGTTGTTGGGTCTGTTGCGCATCGGGTATAAATATAGCGCGACAGGCGACATCAGCGGTGGGGATGGTAACCGCGCCATCAAAACAGGCGCTGCCTTCCCAAGCGTAGAATCGGTATCCCGGATCGGGGTTTGGTGTCAGTGTGACCAGGGCGCCAACTTCATAGGTTTGAGTGCAATCCCCTGGACATACGATACCTGCTGGACTACTGGTCACCGATCCACCTGTGTTCGGTGTGCGTACACCACTATCGTCGAGCTCTACATAGACCATCAGGTCTTGTGAATCTGTAGGCGGCGTTGGCGGGTCTTTGGTAAATTCTGCAATACAATATTCATCAACTGAGGATAGGATGACAATGCCATTTTCACAGTTGCCTATACCAACCTGAGAGTCGTTGAATCTAAACCAACCGGAGAAACTATACCCTTCGTCAGGTATTGCAGTCAGGCGAATCTCTGTCTCACCGTTGAGTTTGTCATGGGGTTCGCTAAAGCAGCTATCCGGACAATCGATACCTGCGGGTTGACTGGTGACACGTCCACCTACACCGGAGGTTCGCTCACCATCTTCGACACCGACAACTTCCACCTGTAGATAGTTGAGTTCATTTGAACCTGTCCGTTCAAATACCACTTTACAATGTTTTGTGTTGTCCATGTTGATCAGAGTGTCCGGGGTTTGCGCAGAGCAATCCCAGCGCCACTCCAATAGAGATGAGCCTGGTTTTGGCGTGGCAGTAAGGGTGACATTGGAGCCAACCGGCAGGCTTTGCCAGCAGATTTGTCCTGTGCATCGCAAGCCTGGCACGCTGCTTTCCACAACACCATTGCCAGTGCCCGATTTGTATATGATCAAGCGGTGACCTGCTGTCCCGGAACAGGTAGTGTCATCCCCCAGGTTGAGCACAGGGGTTGGCCAGGCCCAGTTAGCGCCGGTTCCATCGCCTCTGCTGCCACCCGTGTTATTTCCCCAGGCAAGCATACGACCAACTGATGGATAGTCAGCAACACCACAGCTATCGTCGGCCTCTACCGCCATGGCTGTGTTACCGCCAGCGCGAATGGCGATTACGTTATTGGTGGCGTTAACCGGGCGAGGGACTGCAGTTTGGCCTCCAGGCAGTCCGGTCATCTGGCCGAAACTGTTATCTCCCCAGACCCAGGCTGTCCCGTCGCCTTTGCGGGCAACGACGAAATGTTTCCCGGTTGCTACCTCAACCACACTATCGATCTGTTGATTCAGTACGACCGGACAATCTCTATAGATTGGGCAGGAGTATGGATTCAAATCCTGCTCAATATAACCAAGCTCACCATATTGGCTATTACCGAAACCATAGATTTGACCCTCTTCGCTCAGGGCAATCACAAAGTCACCACCTCTGTAGAGGCTGGCTATTGGCGGTAGCCCACCAATCTCTTCAAGTAGTCGATAACTCAGTACGTCCTGATCCAGAGTGTCGAAAGGCACTTCATTGAACCCACCAGTGATATGGGTCTGGGCTTTATAAAAGCCAACAGTGCCATCCTGGTGTAATCCAAACAGGTATTTTTCATCTTCCCAATGAGTAACCAATCCTCCAATCCTGACTCGCTCCATGCCGACGATTTGACGGTTATGGTGTACTTCCCACAGTTCGCCATTGGCCAACCATGCCCAGGGCCAGGTATAGGGGCTGTCGTTGAAACGGCAGAATAGCGAAACAATGTTGCTGAGTTGGTTTTTCTGTTCCAGTTGTCGAAAATCGAAAGCGTTATAGTTTTCTGTAACAATGGGAGAACTGAAAACCCAGACACTGCCATCCCGATCCAGGGCATATCCCAGTGTTCCCGAGCAGAGACCAAAATCTTCAATACTGTCCAGGCCAGGTAGTGGGCTGGGAAACATATGGGCAGGCCCTTTGTTGAGGTCTTTATTGCTGTTTTCAGCCAGTTCTGTTGGATCATAGTCAAAGTACTCTTCACCCCACGACCAGAGCTGGCCAGTGGTATCCAGAGCAAGCGACCAGGGGGTATCGGAATGTGGGGCAGGTGCTACCTCGAAATCAACGACTGGGGGTGCGTTAATTGGTGCGGCATCAAAAAGCGTTACAGGCAGGTGACCTTGCAGATGCCTTTCTAAAACCGGTTCGCTGCTACCCGCTTGATCCTCGTCGTCGATGAGCAGTGCAGCACGTACTCTTCCTGTCCTGCCTATTAGTTCATTAGTGGCTGTGGCTGGAGCAGTGACTGTTCTAAGTTCACACAGAGGATCATTGTCGACGCAGGGGAGTGCTCCGCTTAGGGTAAAGCCCGCTTCACTGAGTTGGGCGTAGCGCAATGCAAATGACTGATTACTCTCTTTACTCCAACGAAACTCGACCTGTTCACTCTCTCCTGGTCTGAGCACCAGTGATGCAGGCACCGTGCCCAATGTGGGTAGAGTCCACGGAGTTGAATCTTCACCACCACAACCTGTGAGTAGTATTGACAGACAGAAGAGTGTTGCCAAAAAGCGTTCTATATTCATAGGCCATAGTCCTTGAGAGCTGGTCGTATCCGGGCAGGATTGATCCGGCAGCTTAGGGAGCTGATTGGTGGCTGAACTCCCCATCAGGCTGAATCACAAGCCCTTCTCTGATATTGTTTCTTATGGCTGGCAGTGTACGAAGAGTGACCTCACAGGTAGCTCACATCCGGGGTCCGTTAACCCTGTGAATATTACCGTTGGTCGGTTGAGGTATCTGTGATATGGGGAGAGAGGAAGAGAGTTACACCAGAATGATTAAGCCGTCATCTCTTTAACCAGTGTCAGGATGGCATTACCAGGTGCAATACCCAGTTCCTGATCAAAGATACGACTGCAGCGCTGATAGATCCGCATGGCTTCGCCTGAACGTCCCTGGTCGAGGTGGTAACGAATGAGCTGTTCATATATTGGCTCGGACATAGGGTCGATTTGTAAAGTGTGCTCCCAGAGTTCGACTGCCAATTTGGTTTGTTCATGAGATAGCAGTGCATCAGAAATTTTTAGGGCGAGATGTAGAAAACTGCTATGCAAAGACTCTCTCGGTGCCAGGAGCCAGCCACTCTCATCACCAGCAAATAACCGACCTCTATACCAGCGCATCAGATGGTTCATGGCTGTGATGGGATCACTGTCGGTGAGTTTGACTGTTTTCAATGCTTGCGTGGCCCAGGTATCCAGCCAGACATATTGAGGATTGAGGGAGACTCGGCCAGCGTTGACTTCAATGGCTTCAGCCCCTAATAGTTTACGCAAGCGATGCAGCAGGTTATCCAGAGCGTGACTGGATTTGTCTGCATCCCTGTCGGGCCAGAGATGATCGATAAGCAGCCACTTTGCAACATCTCTACCCCCTTCGGCGATGAGGGCGCTGAGCAGTTCGACGGGTCTTTTGTGTTTACCAAGACTCAAATCCAGCACGGTACCATTTTGTATTACCTCAAAGTGGCCTAGGGCGCGAATGCGTAATGGCCAGGGCCAGTTGTCGTCCAGAGGGGAGAGTTTTTCAGGGTGTAATTGCCAGCGACTGACCAGTTTCTGTATATAGCTCGACCACATATCTTTTTTTGCCGCGAACAGAGCGAGATCAGCCACCACAAAGTGGATAAATCCCTGGTAGGCGTAAATGCCCTCTTGTTTTGCCAGGGTAAATGCGGTTTGCAGATATGTAGTGCAAGAATCAATGTCGCTCTCGGTTAAAGAGAGCCAGGCACGACTGATGTCATGCATGACCAATAGCATGTGACTTCCGCTTTCGTTACAAAGATGTTTCAGTTCCTGCAGCTCCTCTTGGGCGGCAGGGATATTACCAATTGCTGCGAATAGCTGTGCGCGTAGATTGGTATTCAGTGCCACACCAAAATCAAAAGCCAGATCTGCACTGAGCAGCTTAGACTCTTCACTCTGTGCCAATGCTTGTGCAGTATCTCCACTCAATGCTGCAAGCCAGGCGGACATGAAGTCGTGATGGGCAATATCCATTCGGTGACCAGGTCGAATCAGCTCATGAAACTCCTTCAGCCCTTGTTGGGCCTGCTGGTTGCGTCCCGCCATGATGTCACAATAGACACGATAGGCTCGGGGGTTACTGCGGAAGGCACCCCCGGCGGCACTTTGTGATAACAGAATTGCACCATCCAGGGTCTCTTCGGCTGTCTCCTGGCCAGCAATAAGTTGATGCAGACCAACCATCGAACAGGCTAACAGACGTAGTGGTGTTGGCAGTGCCGGGTTGTCGAGTGCGGGGAGCAGGTGTTTTGCCTGGGCATGAAGACGAGCAATCTGCCCGGTACTGGCGTAGTGGAAGGTGAGATAGGAGAACATTGCCAAACGTGGCGTCTTCAATGGCATCATACGGGCACAAAACTCACTGAAACGAATCAGGGTGCGTAAACGGGGATGCTTTGGTGCAATCAGTGTCATGATCACACCAGCAAAGGTGGCAGTTTTGGCCCGCATGGGGAAATCAGGACAGCGTGGGTGTCGACGCCGAAGCTCGTCATACTCCGCGAGCCACTGTTTAAGTGGATGGAGGTCATCGAAGACCAAGGCCATCGATTCGGAGATTGCCAGCCAGGATGAATATTGACCCAAAACATCTTCGCAATCACGAAACTGGTTGAATGCAGTCTCGAGTAGCGGCCAAGCCTGATGGGGTTGATCGAAACGTTGGCAACTGCCAAGCCAATAGCATAACCAGGGGTCACTACTACGAACATTCTCAGGCAGCATCTCTATCCAATGTTTAAGCACCTGGGTGCTGCCATCCAGTAGCATTGTTTCCGCACGTTGTTTAATCAGCTTGTGCAGTTCAGGCCACTCTTCAGCACTGATATAGCACTCGCCTGCATCATAAAAACGGTTCTCCTTTGTTAAGGTTTTAGCTATGGCAATGGTGCTGTCACTCCTGTTCAACTCAGGCATCTCATGCCATTTCCGGGTAAAGGTTTTCAGCAGCAATGGATGGAGTCGATAGATTCTGGTGCTATTTCCTGTCGTCTCTACAAGTGGTAGTTCTGCCAACAGTTGATGGCTGCGTTTAGCATCGGCACTGTTCATCGATGAGGTGATCAGGGCGGGTGTTATTTCCGGGAGTAAACTGAGTTGAAGTGCCAGCTTTTGATCTCTGGTATTGAGTGTTTGCCAGAGGAGGTGGCCAGGGTTTAGCTTGCTGCCACTACTCTCAGCAGGTGGATAGGCATGGATTGTGGCAGCAAGGGGACCAATCCACCCTTCGCTGAGCCGATGAAGGGATGCAGCAGATTTGCTGTTGCAGGGCTTTTTCCTGAGATGACCGGCTATCTCTCCACACTCTACCTGGGTCAAACGCAGATCCTCTGGATTTATACAGCAGATCTCATTGTTTGCTTGAAGATATTCCGGGAGGGTGGATTGGCTGATGTGAAACGTCAATCCAGAGGATTTGCGTTGAACTGAAAAATCATACAAGGCCTCGATATGTGTTTTGTTATCACTCAATAGCTCGATATTGTCCCAGACAAAGGAGGCGTTTTCGGCAAGCTGAGATGCTATTGAAGAGAGCAACTCCTTGAGTGAGAGCAGAGGATCATCGAATGGTGCTGGCTTGGGGTATTTGCCCAGTAGAGGGGAGAAAGCCGTGTGGAGCCGCTGAAAAAAAAGTGCAGCATCTCTATCTCTATGTTCAAGACGAAACCAATAAACCGGGATGTCAGGTTGGTTGTTCAGGTGTTGGGCTACAGAGGATGTTTTTCCTGAACCGCTTGGTCCATTCACCCAAAACATTTGATGCTTTTTCTGAAGGTTGATCCACTGTTGGCTTAAGCGAGGGATCGGGACAAGATGATCTGTTGTCGGCGGTGATGTGGATAGAATATGAATCGATTTCATAACCCGCTATTCCCAAGAAAGCCAGGTCTTCCATGATGATGTAGTCCCTTCTGGCCACGAAATGTGGTTTTGTTTGAGGAACTTTACTGATTGGGAAGAGTATAAGCAAATTCGCTGAGGCCTTCTGAAATCAGTTTACTGTTCGAACTGTGGCTCAATGTTTTAACCATGAATAAACACTTATGTCATAAGCTATGATACTCATTTGTCGGTTTCCTTTTGTAAGTGGATGGTGTTTGAATGATTGGAGTGATTCAATCTAAACTGGCGCTATAGCATAAGATGCAACTATTCGAATATTGTGAATTAGATGAAAGCTAAAATTAAACACCAGGATCTTGAGAACGAGTTTTATACTGATGAGCTGTGTCATATTATTGAGGTGTCTAACTCTGATGATGATCCCGGTCTATCGATCGCAAGAGCGAGAGTGGAAGCGGGTGTAACTACCCGTTGGCACCGGCTTAAGGAAACGATTGAGCGCTATCTCATTGTTTCAGGTCGTGGGCGTGTGGAGATAGATGATCAAAAGCCTGTCGAAGTGGGTGCCGGTGATGTGGTAATTATTCCGCCAATGTGCCGTCAGCGTATTACCAATTATGGAACAGATGATCTGGTTTTTTATGCTATCTGTTCACCTCGTTTCTTGAGTGTGAATTATCTGGATAGTGACTCTGCTTAGCGTTGGTTATAAAAATATGACGTACATGGTGACGCCATGCCTCACCAATAGGTAGTCGAGAAGTTGTAACTTTAAAACCGCGTCATAATGGAATAAGAGAAGGGGGCAGTGAAAACGTTGTAGTTAACTCTTGTAGGAAGGTAACTGATTGATATCGGTATATGGATAGAAGATACGGTTGACTATATTCCGCCTTCAATACCACCGGCAATGGATTATTTAAAGTGCAGAGGTCTTGAGTCCTGGTCGGAAGAGATTCGATTGATGATCGAAGAGCACCATAAAATTCGTGAATTTAAAGATGACGCATCTCCTCTGGTGGAGCTTTTCAGGAGAGGGGATCTGGTCGATTTTTCATTGGGTTTGTTTAAGTTTGGTCTTCAAAAAGCATACATCGATCAGGTGAAAGCTGCGTTTCCAAACGAGGGGTTTCACAGGAGTCTGTTGAAGAGGGCTGGTAAGTGGTTGCTGAAGCATCCATTGCGACCGCTTCCGATGATGAAGTGGTAATTTAATCTGCTGGTGTAATCAACTACTCTCCGCGGTGCGGGCATCTGGATCAAAGGTGTGATTGAAGCTTATCTATTTACAGCCCAGATGGTGGGGCATGGCCCCACCCTACAATAATCGATTGGTAGGGTGGGGTCATGCCTGTTCGGGATTGGTAGGGTGGGGCCATGCCCCACCATAAGCCAGAATGGCGCGTAGGGTGCCGGCCCTGCCGCACCATTGAGATAGAGATGATATCTGGAGAAAGAATCTCTTAGTAAGGATCAGGTATTACCTTACGCTTCTTAAACCGTCGGTGAATCCAAAGATACTGTTCCGGGGCATAGGCAACTGCTTTTTCAATCAGCCCATTTATGCGTGTTGCGTCATACTGAATATCCTCGGAGGGAAAATCCTCAAGGGGAGAGTGGATCACCAGTTTATAACCGCTGCCATCTGCTTTGCGGTAGCCTGAGAAGAGTATCGTCTGAGCACCACTGATCTTTGCCAGGCGAGAGGTTGCGGTGTTGGTGCCGGCAGGTTCGCCGAAGAAGGGGGCTAGGGTGCTGTTCTGTCCCTTGAAGCTCTGGTCCGGTGCGTACCAGACAGGCAGGTTCTTTTTCAGCGTGCGTATTACCTGGCGGATTTCGTTTCTCGGGATGGCCGCTTCGAAACGCTCACGCCGGTTGCGATTGAAGGCCCATTCGATGACCGGATTTTCATGGGGGCGGTACATCACAGCGAAGGGTTGAAACAGACTCAGCAGACGACCGGTAACCTCAAGGTCGGTGAAGTGGGCGCTGAGCAGGATGATTCCTTTGCCCCGTGCAAGGCTCTGTTGCAGATGTTCTAATCCTTCGATCTCGACCAGGGGTTTCAACTTGCTCTCTTTGGCCCACCAGGCAAAGCCGATCATCAACATGCCGATGCCGAGAGATTCGAAGTGTTGGCGGAGAATGGTCTGCCTCTCCTGCTCAGTCTTGTCTGAAAAGCAGATCCCCAGATTGACCGCGGCAATGTGTTTGCGTTTAGGCGAGAGGTGGTAGATCAACCGTCCTATGGCGCGGCCAATGGAGAGTGTCATGGAGTAGGAGAGGAGTTGGCTGGTGAGCCAAAGCAGGCCTAAACCGAGCCATGCAGGCCAGTTATAGGGTGAATAGAGTGAGTGTTTACGCTTTTTTGCCATGCTCTGTTCTGGAATTCAGCTTGTTACTACCTGTCGCCCCCCCTAAACTAGGGCGTTTGTCGCAATATATGTTAACGGTTTGATGCAATTTCAGCTTCCTGACTTCAGTAAGGCGCGTGTTCTGGTAGTGGGCGATCTGATGCTTGATCGCTACTGGCAGGGTGCTGCCGCCAAAATCTCCCCCGAAGCCCCGGTTCCCGTGGTTCATGTGCATGATACCGAAGAACGCCCGGGGGGTGGGGCAAATGTTGCCTTGAATATGACCAGTCTCGGTGTGGAGGTTGGTTTATGCGGGCTGATTGGTGAAGACGAAGCGGGTAGCCGCTTGATCACTGAGCTGACCAATGCGGGGGTTCAGTGTCTGCTGCAGAGAGAGGTTGGGGTACCGACCATAACCAAGCTGCGGGTCATCAGTCAGCATCAGCAGTTGTTGCGTTTGGATTTTGAGCAGCCCATGTGGCAAGTAGACCTGACCGAGCTGGAAGGGCTGTACGAACAGCAGCTGGGCGACTGCGACCTTGTGATTCTGTCTGATTATGCCAAGGGTACCTTGCAGCAGCCACAGCGTCTGATTGCCGCAGCGAGGGCGCAGGGTGTGCCGGTATTGGTAGATCCGAAAGGGAGTGATTTCGAAAAATATCGTGATGCGACACTACTGACCCCGAACCTGAAGGAGTTCGAGGCGGTGGTTGGCCATTGCGAAACCGATCAGGTTCTTAATGAGCGGGGCATGGCGTTACGGGAGAAACTGAACCTGCAATCGCTGATGATCACCCTGAGTGAGCGGGGATTGTTGTTGATTCAGAAAGATGTGCCGCCACTGCATCTGCCCACAAGGGCAAGGGAAGTGTTTGACGTCACAGGTGCCGGGGATACTGTGATCGGTGTATTGGGTGCCGGAATGGCTGCAGGTATGCCGATTCAGGATGCGGCTGGGTTGGCCAATGTTGCTGCCGGTCTGATGGTCGGAAAGCTGGGTGCCGGCAGTGTCAGCCTGGAAGAGCTCAAAGGGGCACTGATCAGTCAGGGTGATTTCGATTTTCATACCATTCTGAGCCGGGAAACCCTGGCTGAGGCGACCAGGGTGGCGCGCCAGCAGGGTGAGCGGATCGTGATGACTAACGGTTGTTTCGATATTCTGCATGAGGGGCATGTGCGTTATCTTCAACAGGCCAAACAGTTGGGCGATCGTCTGGTTGTGGCTGTCAATGAGGATGATTCTGTGCGTCGTCTGAAAGGAGCTGGGCGGCCGATCAATACGGTCGAGCAGCGAATGGCGGTACTGGCTGGTCTGGCTTCGGTGGACTGGGTGGTGCCATTCGGTGAGGATACCCCCGAGTCATTGATCTGTGAGATCAAACCAGACCTGCTGGTGAAGGGAGGTGACTATAAACCGGAAGAGATCGCTGGTTACGACTGTGTAGTGAAAAACGGTGGTGCGGTTCAAGTGCTCGATTTTCTGCCCGGTGTGTCGACCAGCCGTATCGTGGAGGCGATGCGCGATGTCGAATGATAAAGGTGGGGTGGATGGGCCCGGTATGTCAGGTCGTGAGCTCTATCTGCGTCTGTTGCAACGGGTAAAACCCTACTGGAGACAGTTTGGTGGGGCGCTTGGGGCGATGGTACTGCTGGCATTGACTGAGCCGGCGATTCCAATCCTGATGAAACCGATGTTGGATGGTAGCTTTGTTGCGAAAGATCCTGACTATGTTTTCTGGTCTCCGATACTATTGATCCTGCTGTTTACTGTGCGTGGGTTGATGAACTTCGTCACCAATGTGGCTTTTGAGTGGGTCGCAGGAAAAGTGGTTCTCGATCTTCGCCGGATGATGATCGAGCGCATACTCACCATGGGAACGACCTATTTCGATGCCAACGCCACCGGAACCCTGATCTCCAAGGTGACCTATAACGTCAACCAGGTGACGATGGCGGCGACCAAAGTGTTAACCACGCTGGTCAAAGATACCATCGTGGTGATTGGTCTGATGGCCTACATGCTCTATCTGAACTGGATGCTGACGATGGTGATCTTTCTGGCCTTGCCGCTGATCGTGGTCACTGTTCGTCTATTGGCGGTGCGCTTGCGTCGGGTTAATCGTTCTCTGCAGACGACCATGGGGGTAATGACCCAGGTGCTCGAGGAGTCGGTGCGCGGCCATAAGGTCATTAAGATCTTCGAAGGGCGTCCCTACGAACAGAAGCGTTTTCTGGAACGGGCCAATTGGGTTCGTCGTTACAACATGAAGAGCAAGGTTGCAGGCTCCGCCCATATGCCGCTGGTGGAGATTGTAGGCGCAACCATGATTGCATCACTGGTCTATGTGAGTACCCATGATACCTTTCTGGGTGAATTGACTATTGGCGGATTTGTCTCATTGATGGCTGCTATCGGCCTGCTGTTCTCACCACTCAAGCGGCTTACCGGTATCAACCAGCCACTGCAAAAGGGGCTTGCGGCAGCTGAGTCAGTATTTGGTCTGATCGATGAACCTGCAGAGGTCGACACCGGTAGCAAGCCATTGCAGCGTGCAGAGGGACGGGTAACTTTCGAGTCGGTTTCGTTTCGTTATCCCAATATGGAAAAGGATGCGCTGAAGCCGATCAGTTTTGATATCGAACCGGGTACTACAGTGGCCTTGGTGGGGCACTCCGGTGGCGGTAAGACCACGATTGCGAACCTGATTCCCCGATTCTATAACCCAACAGGCGGACGTATTCTGATTGATGGGATAGATGCCCAGGAGCTTAGCCTGCTCGGCCTGCGTCGACAGCTCTCCTATGTTGGGCAGGAGTCGGTTCTTTTTGACGATACCGTAGCGGCAAATATCGCCTATGGCGCAACGGGCGAGCCGACCAGGGAAGAGATTATCGAAGCGGCAAAAAGTGCTCATGCTCTAGAGTTTATCGAGCGGCTTCCTGACGGTTTCGAGACCCGTATCGGAGAGGATGGGGTCAGACTTTCCGGTGGTCAGCGTCAACGTCTGGCGATTGCCAGGGCTTTGATCAAAGATGCACCGATTCTGCTACTGGATGAGGCCACATCGGCGTTGGATACCGAGTCGGAACGCCATGTACAAGCCGCACTTCAGGCACTGACCCATGAACGCACTACCCTGGTGATCGCCCACCGGCTCTCCACTATTCAGCATGCGGACAGGATTCTTGTGGTGCACGACGGTGAGCTTATAGAGCAGGGAAAACATCAACAGTTGATCGATCAGAAGGGCGCCTACTATCAGCTCTGTCGCCATCAATTCAGTGAGCAGTTTGAGGATAAGGATTAGGCCAATCAACTGCCATGCGATATATCTATACCCTACTGTTGCTGCTGCTAGCGCCACTCTATCCATTGCGTCTCTTCTGGCGGGCCCGCAAAGCCCCAGCCTATCGGGAGCGATGGCTGGAGCGTTTCGGACTCTTTGACCTGCCAGAGCGGCAGGAGGGTATCTGGATACATGCCGTTTCAGTAGGTGAGGTGCAGGCGATCGCACCCCTGGTTGGTCGATTGCTGGATCAGTATCCATCGCATCCGTTGCTGATCACCACAACCACGCCGACAGGGGCTGATCGTGTCAAGGCGCTGTTTGGTGCAGAGGTGGAGCATCGTTATGCGCCTGTTGATCTGCCCTGGGTTGTGCTGCGTTATCTTCAAGCCTTTCGGCCACAGCTGTTGATTCTGGTTGAGACAGAGATCTGGCCTAATCTGATCTACTACGCCAAGCGGGAAGGTGTGCCGACCCTGTTGGCCAATGCCCGCATGTCAGTACGCTCTGCTCGGGGCTATCACAAGCTGGCGGGTCTGACGCGTCAGGCATTGCGTAACCTGACCATGATTGCACCTCATGCAGAAGCTGACGCAGAACGGTTTCATACCCTGGGTGCAAGACCCGAGCAGCTGGAAGTTATCGGCAGTATCAAGTTTGATATCCATCTTCCCGGCAGTCTGCTGGAACGGGCCGATGTCTTGCGTCGTCAGTGGGGCGCTGGGCGACCGGTATGGATCGCTGCAAGTACACACGAGGGTGAAGATGAGTTGCTGATTCAGGCCCATATTGAGGTTCAGCGAACCATTGCTGATGCCTTGCTGGTGTTGGTGCCCCGTCATCCAGAACGTTTCGAACGGGTCGCTCAGCTTGTTGAGGAGTCGGGCTTTCAACTGGTCAAACGGAGTGAGCAACGACCCTGCGACCCAGAGGTCGGGGTGTTCCTGGGGGATACCATGGGTGAGCTGACCCTGTTCATAGGTGCCTCTGATGCAGCCTTTATCGGTGGCAGCCTGGTGCCTCATGGCGGACACAATATCCTCGAGGCTGCTGCACAGGGTGTTGCTGTGGTGTTTGGGCCGCATATGTTCAACTTCAGCGAAATCAGCGAACTTTTCCTCAGCCAGCAGGCAGCGGTTCAAGTGGAGTCACAGCAAGTGTTGGCTCAGCAGATTACCCAATGGCTGAGCGATGCCAGTGAACGAAGTCGTTTTGGTGAGGCCGGTAGAGAGTTGGTGGATCAGAATCGTGGCGCACTGGATAGATTGACCAGACTGGTAGAGCAGTTGCTCGATAACTATTGACCCTATAGTTTATTTTCAACTGCATTGATACTCGCTCGAGTATTACCGCTCACGTTTAACCTGTTTCAGAATCTAATGCTATTTGTTAGAAGGGTGTGCCCAACCTCACCCTAGGGCCTATTCAATTAGTGTTAACAGGTCCGAGGCAACTATCTATAGGAAATATGGTGCGGCAGGGCCACACCCTACGTAAAGTAGGAAATAGGCCCTGAATAATTGGGGAATTCACTTAATAAGGGATATTCGCAACCTATACTCGATGGATATATGGAATATTGACGCTCGTTAGCTGCATAGGGGCGTAATGGAGGGGGCGTGATGAAGAACCGAACCAAGTCATCAAGTTCCAAGCAAGCTAAGTCCAAAGCAGTTAACAGGAAAAAAATTAAACAGCCTGAGACCACTACGTTTGCTGATCTTGTGGCGCGGGAAAACCTTGCTGAGCTGCAACGCACAGTAAGGCGTTTGGCAAATCGTGACGGGCCAAAGGTCAGCGCTATGATGCGTCGACTCAGTAAGCCTCTCTACACTTTGCAGCAGTTGCATCGTCTCGCCAGCTCTGTTCTGAAGCATGAGCCTGATGCTGATATAGCGCTACGCAGTGCAATCAAACAGATCCTGGAATCCCATTCTCACCTCTCCGGCGGTCGAAAACGGCTAGCGGATCGAGCGCGCTCGGCACCAAAGCAACATGCCGACATCGATCAGGCCCGGATAGTCCAGCTGGGTGGCCTGGCGGGTCTCTACATGGGGGCTACCATGGCCTATCGTGGTGGTGCAGGAATGTCCCAGGCCTTCGATGTCATTGCCGGGTTGAGTGAGTGTGTTGGGTATCTAGAAGTGGCGCGAGGGGCTCAGTGGCGTGGAGGGGATGCGGGATTAAGCAGTTTTCTGCAGCAGAACCAAGCCCTCAACTGGGGAGAACCTGGCTCGGGTGATCCCTCTTACCCTAATGGGGATCCCACTGGAGATCCTTGGGGGCCAGGTGATCCCATCGATCCTGAAGGCGACCCTTGGGGGCCAGGTATCGACCCTGGCTTTGGCCCAGGTTCACCCTGTCCACCACCACCTGAAATTCCAGATGAACTGGTGCGTGCAGGCTGTGAAGATCAGCTGCTTCAGGTACTTGAAGAGGGGGCGCCGTCGGTAGCCTGGTATGGACGGATAACCGCCTTTGCCGATGGTATCGAGAGCATCGTCATGGAAGGGACCTGTGCTGGTCAACTGTTGATCATCCACGGCTCTGGGTTTGGTTTCACCCAGCCGGATAACCGTCTGTTGGTACTCCGTGTCAGTGGCCGATGTCGTACTGTTGAGGCAGACTCCTGGAGTGATACAGAGATTGTCATTACTCTGCCTGATGGTGTGCAGCCAGGCCCAGTCGGTTTCTATGATCCTCACGGTGTCAACGCCTGGAACCAGTTTGCCGGTCAGGCCAACGCCGATGCCCGGTCGATCCTCTCCGCAAGCCGATGTCTTGGGTCGCCACTGCTGTTTCCGCAGTGGCCGACAATCAGGGGCATCCCCTGTCCTCCCGATATCGGGGTCAACTACCTGGATGTTGGTGAACCTCTAATCAATCTCTTTGAGGCTGATTCACGGGACGATGAGGGGTTGGGAGAGGTTGGTGATTCAGTGTTGGCATCACCAGGTGATTCGGTGGTGCTGCGTTGGTTTGTTGAACGTGCAGAGACTCTGACTCTGCGGCGAATCAGCAACGACGGCCCAGATTTTGGGGGTAATCCTGAGGTGGTTATCACTACCGGTAGCGCCTGGACCCTTCAACCCCTGACCCACACTGAACCAGCGCTATTCAGCTATGAGCTTGAGGCGAGTAACGAGTGTGGGGTGATGCGAAAGCAGGTTCGCATCCTGGCGAGTAAGCGGCCCCAACTTGAGATTACTCATGCAGAGATTACCCAGGGTGTGCAAACTGAAGAGAATGAGGTGGTGCTGGTGGCGGAGAAGAGAACCGGTGTACGTCTCTTCGCAACCCATCAGCTTGCAGGCTTCGGCGCTCTTGATCGGCTGCCAGGGGTGAAGGGGCGACTGCGGGTGCGTGAACATGGAAACAACCCCTGGTGGCCCTGGATGGATGCGGTCAATGGCTCTGCAGATGCTACGCCAAATCCGGGTGTAACCATCGATCTGCCCGTTGAACCTGAGCGGCGTGAAATTGAGGATACGCTCAACTTCCTTATCCCTTTTACTCTCTGTTTTGGTGAGATCGATATTCAGCTTCAGGTCAGGGTTGATGATGCCGCAGCACCACCAGGTGAGCGGGGTTATCAGGACTCATTTTCGATGACCATCGAAGCGGTAGAGTTTGCAGCTCGGGCGAAGCCCTTTGTCCGCTATATTCCGGCAACCATTGTGATTACCGATGCCACCCCTGCAGTATCTTTTGTGGCAACGAATCCTCCCACCAACAGTGAGTGCACAGAGGTGATCAACAGCGCTTACCAGCGTTATCTGCCAGCGGTGCCTGAGGTCGTTGAGCGCCATCCGACCCTATCCGTTACCATTGGAGCAGATGCCTGGGTGATAAGCACCCCGGTAGGTAATATCGATGTCCCACCCGGCTGGTCGCCTTCGAACCAGTTCGATATTCTCGGGAACGCCAATCTACAGTGGCTGCAACTGATTCGTGCTTGCCAGTTTCTTGATTTTACGGGGTTTCTCTGCTCCGATGAGGATGATGCGATATGGACTTTACTCACCCCGATCAACTCCTGGGGACGAGCACTTCCTGAATCCAATATCCTGCTCTCGCCGGTGAATCAAGAGACCCTTGCCCATGAACTTGGCCATATCTATGGCCAATCACATCTTGCGATCACCTGCCCGGACGACGATTCACCTCCTGCTGCCAATTCACTGGATGAGACCACCCACCCGGATTACTGGGAGGATGGTGGAGAGGTTACCGATGTGGTCTGGGATATCGACAACAATGAACTGATCTTTGCAACTGACGATGAGGCAGGACGGGTATTCGACCTGATGACCTACTGTACACGACGCTGGACCCATCCCCAGCGTTGGCAGATGATGTTTGACATCATCGGAGAGTGAATCATGAAGCGATCACAGATCCGTCACGCGGCAACCTTTCCCACTAAGGGCGAGCGTGGTATTGAATATATCGAACTGGCTGGTGTGATCGATGTTAAAGGTCGATTTCATACCTTGCCGATACGGTCTAAAGCGGTAGTCCGGTCTCAATCCAGATCGTTTCAAATGCAGGAAGAGCCGTCACCTGAGCTTGAACTGCTGGATAAATCGGGCAAGGTATTGAGTCGAGAAAAAGTGATGCAACACCATCCAGTGGTTTGTGCCCGTCAGGATCCCGGCTGGTGTCTGGTGCGAGGGCGTATTGCATTGGTTAGTGGAGCCTACAGCTTAAGACTCAACCGTGCAGATCGAGTCATCATAGAGCGGTTAATAACGGATGCACCAAGGCTTACTCTTGATTGGCCACATAAGCGGGTTTCACGCAAAAAAAGCTTCACCCTGGAGTTGGATTATTCGACACCGGAAGAGGGTGCGTTGATCGAGGTTCATTTGATCTGTGATGGCAGCCGTTCCCGCTTTATTGGTGCCGGTAGACCAAACAAAAAACTGACACTACGATTTGATGATCTGCCCGGAGGCAAAGCCTGTCAGTTGTCAGTGACCTACTCCAACGGAGTTCGCAGCACTACTGTGTTGAGTGAGTCGTTTGAGCTTGCGCCAAGGCGGGGGCGTGTTGAGCTGGTTCATCCGGAGGAGGATGTAAAAGTACCCTCATGGCAGCCGATCCCACTCTATGCCAGATACTCTTCTGCTGAGATGGATAGTCCGAAAGAGACGCGAAAGGTGGTTGCGGAGTTGGTATGGAAACTTGATGGACAAGAGGTAGGGCGAGGACCGAGAGGATTACTTGCGGCACAGGATGAAGGTAAACATCGTCTGACTTTACATGCGAATGGCAAAGAGATTGAATCCCGGAAAATCCATATAGAGAAGTCAAAGAAGAGTGCGGGGTTGGCAGCGTTTGAATGGTACAAAATCTATGACGCACCACACTAGGTGATTTCCAAAAGCCGTTTTGCGGTGATGCGAAATTCTGAAGGGTAACCAAAGGCATTGTTGATATATTCGATGTTGTCTATTGTTGTTCTGCAGTTGACATGGCTATGACCATAGATATGGATGTTTGCGTTCAGGTTGCGTATCTGCTGATCAAGTAGCGGGCTGCCTAAAACCGGGTATATGTCACGGAATCTTTTAGGGATATAGCTCGGCATTAAATCGATACGCGGCAGGAAATGTGAAAAGGTGATAACGGTTTGAGAGTCAGGCAGCTTACTGACCTCATTCTTCTGCAGGAAAAAACCATTTTGAGCAGATGGGGTGTCTAATGCTTCAGGCCATTTGCAATGGCTAAAGTCCATCCATCTAGCCAGCAACGCCTCACTCATCTCACCAAAACTCAGATCGTACCAGGAAAAGAGAGGTATGATGGATATCCCCTGTATCGTCATTTGTTCCGTTATCACGCCATGCTGCTGAGCCAATGACAGAAGTTCGGAAAACTTATTGATAGAGTCTGTCTGTGACTCACCTCTAACCCATATATCGTGATTGCCAGGCACATAAAAAACGAATTTAAACTTACTGCTCAATTGTTCGAAACATTTAGCAGTACGGGGTGTTGAATCTGAAATGTCACCCGCCAGGATCAGAGCATCATCGACATAGTCAGAGTGGGAAAGTGATTCAAGCCAGCGATCATTCTCTTTGTAGTCGATGTGGATGTCAGAGATCGTGAAAATTCTCATAGAGTGGATGGGGTGCTCTGGTTATTAATGGACATTCGACGCCTTAGGGTGTTTTGGTGGGGCATGGCTCCACCCTACCCGAGAATAAAATTTGTCATTCAGCAAGACTGCTCTAACGAATAATGACAGGCGGTGGTTTTACACCGATTCCAGTAGTCTCTGCAACAATCTTCTGTGCAAGGGATTGACCCAGTTCCTGTGCCTCGGTCTGTTGCATCTCAGCGTTTGCTCCCGCTTCCTCACCCTCCTGTTTCATATAGAGTGTCTGCGTGGGGAAGGCGAACTCGACTCCGAGCCCTTGAGCCAGACGAAGAATATCCAACATAAAGCGGTGACGCTCTCGTAATTCAGTGCTCCACTCCGGAGTCTCCCAGAAGACATAGAGCAGTACATCCAGAGAGGAAGCGGCAAACTCATTCAGGTAGACGTGATAGTAGTCTTTACGCATATAGGGGTGTTGCCGTACCAACTCTCTAACGCCTTCACAAAAGGCTTCGATACGATCTGGTGGCGTGTCATAAGTGAGCGAAAGCTTGCAGGATAGACGGCGATAGCGACGTTCGCCCATATTGTCCACTGTGGCGGTAATGAATTTTGAGTTGGGTACAGTGACCACCGAATTGTAGAAGGTTCTGATCCGGGTGCTGCGAAAACCGATCCGTTCAACGCTGCCTTCAGCGCCATCGACAATGACCCAGTCTCCAACCGAGAATGTGCGATCCATCAAAACTGTTACCGAACCAAACAGGTTCTGAACCATATCCTTGGCAGCCAAAGCAAAGGCCAGACCACCAAGACCAAGGCCGGCGAGCAGACTTGAAATGTCGACGTTGAGATTATCGGCGATGAAAACAAAGCCGATCACAGTAACGAATATCTTCAGTGTTCTGGGTATCAGTGGGACCAGCGCATCGTCCAGTTTATTGTCGGTAAGCTGAGCGCGCTTGTGTAAAAATGCTGAGACCAGATCAACCAGGCGATAAGCTGCCCAGACGCCAGAGATACTGGCGAGAAACTTAACCGCCACCAGCAGTATCAGCATTATATTTTCAGTCAGCCCTATCAGATTGATACCACTCCACCAGATGAGTGCCATCGCCATCAGGCCCAGGGGGCGAAGAATATCCTCAGAGATCTCCTTGAACTCATTATGGATGGTTTTATTACGCCAGCTGCGAACGCCGGAGCGTAGAAAAGAGGAGAGCAGTTTGTCGGCTATAACACCCAGAAGAATGGTTCCGAAAAGAGCTAGCCATTGCCAGTTAGGTAGTAAAAAGGTAGAAGATTTCAGCGAGTCAGGGATCTTCTGACGAAAACGGATGTGCCAGGGAATCTTGCTGGACTCTTCATCTTTGCCACTGACCCGATCGGTATCGGCAACCTCATCCAGGATGGCTGCTAATTGGCTGACGGTGTTTTGATCAAACAGCCAGGCACCGGACTCTGTGCGAGCAATTCTAATATCTCCATTTTCATAGCTGTGAAAGAGATAGGTTTGTCCATCGGGATTGTTAGGGATCTCTTCTAGTTCAATTACCCGAGTTCGATCCAGAACCTCGATCAACATCCAGGAGAGATCGCTACCCTGTTCCTTCCTTACCAGAGAGTTGATGCCGGAGAGATCCAGGGTAGAGATTGCAGCCTCAATACGTTCTGGTGATCCCCGTTTGATGTCGTTCATGGCATGGAGAAAGGTCTCCATGGTGGCACGAGGGGATTTCAGGGTTTGCGGGATGGTTACAGATTCAGTTTTACTCTCTTCAGGGTTGGTTTCAGAGGTCTCTTCCGCCCAGCTGCTGTTAATCAGACAGGTGAGAAGGAGAATGAAGAGGAGTGTGTTGAGGTGGTTTATCCGGTACATGTGTCTATTTCTTGAGTGTTATTTAATCTGGAGGTTAGTGTACCTCGTCATAGATTCTGTACCATTCAGAGCTGGCGTATTGGGGCGGCTCCCTCCGAGCGAGCCTGGAAGGGGTTATCCGCGGCGTTATGCCTCTTGGCAAGGGAGGGGCCATTCCCTGCGAGGCATGCCTTGCACCCCAAGGGCACTTCCTTCGGGGCGCGGCTAACCCCTTCCAGACTCGCTGAATGGTACAGAATCTATGACGAGGTGCACTAGTTTAACCTAAAAAAGATCAGTTGGACGGCACGAAGTGTGCGTTTGTGGTGGTGCAGGGCAAGGGTCGCTCCTGCACATCCCTGTGCCCGCTACACTTGTGGCGTCTCTGCACAGCGCGCAACGACGCGGAATAGTTCGCTATTCCAAGGAGTTGCAAAGCAGCCACGCGTCGTCACAAATGTGTAATTCACAGTGTAGCGTTTTTTTTAGCCACCAAGTGACCATGTGCATCGAAGCTATTTTCACCCTAATCCGCTCAAAAGTTGCAGTGGGGGCGATCTGGATCGTCTCCCGGGGTCTCCGGTACTAGTCTTCCCGTTTTTTGAGGTCTATTTTTAGATACATAGGCTGTGTATGGAGTTGCAGGAGCAGCTCCGATGCCATTAATTGATGCAGTGGGACTATCCCTTATAGAGAACCTCTACACTCTTGTCGACAGGCTTAAAACCCTGAAGGCGACATACTTAGTCGTCGAATTACTAGTAATAGTTGGTTAACTTTATTTTGCGGATATCGTGAGGGCCATCGACTACCTCAACTCTTTGTGCAAAATCTTCCGATTTTTCATAGCTCCAGCAGATAGGATCTTTCGATGGCAAAACTATCAAGTCTACTGGCGCATGCTCTCTTTCATGAAAATCATCAGCCATTAAAAAACTGATCTGTTTCTTGATGGCTGTGAATGGAATCAGAGAATAATCGCCCCAAACAGGTAGTGTTTTAATTTGTGACATGCCTTCATTGATTTTTAACTGATTTAAATCATCTATCTTCATATCTTTTAATGGAGAAAAAACAGCTTCTTCCGGCGGTGAGATGGTTGTGGTCGTTATCTTGGTGTTGGCTCTTTCGAATGTTGTGGAATGAACAAGCCTGTGTAGTATCGAAGCACCTGTACTGTAGCCTATTATTTTTATAGTAGTTACATTATCAGGTAAACTATGTAAATGATTTTTCCAGAGCGTGGCGAGTTGATTGATGGATTCTGTATGCTCGTATCGAACAGCAAAGACGCTATTGCCAACGGCTGGTGGATATATGCTGATCGGCTCAAACGGATCGGCAAATAAACCGGTGATGAAATAGATGACACTGTTCTGTATATCACCTGTATCGAAGCGATCGAAAACAGGGAACTCCCTGTCAGCTATGAAGTTATAAGTAATTTGGTTGGGTATATTTGAATTACTGTTCTCATCGAATAGTGTTTTGAGTTGGGCGAAGCTTAAATCCTTTACTTTTGCCAAAGGTACTTGAATATGGTATTCGCGTTCAAGTTTCTGCACAATTTCAACACCCATTAACGAATCAATACCGTAGTCCAGAAATAGTTTCTTCTCATCGAGCTTGGTATCGTGGTTTAAACCGAGAATGCTTTTGATGCTTTTAGTTAATGTATCAAAATCTCCAACTTCAATACTGCTTATGGGGGCGATGCCTTGAGTTGATAAATCTTTATTAAGCGGCACGTAGCTAGCTACGACAGGTGGGCTGCCAGATAGGATCTTATCTAATGATGAGAGGCAGGATTTAAGGCTCTGCTCCTGGGTTGCCAGTGCTTCAATGTGGACCTTCTCTCTGTTCTCAGATACGAATCCAACATCCCCAATGGCTCCCCACTGTATCGAGGTTGCTGGTAGCCCATCGTTTCTACGCTTGTTTGAAATATGATCTAATGCACTATTTGCATAACCGTATGCGGATTGACCAGGATTACCAAGGCTGGCAACCAGTGAAGAGAACATTACAAAGTGTTGCAGATGCTTGCAGTGGAGCCGCGTCAGTATGTCGATATTTGATGCGGCATCGACTTTTGTAGTTACAACCTTCTTATAATCTTCATGGGATTGGTTTATAAAGAAGGCATCTTGCAAAACCATGGCGAGGTGGAATATGCCAGCTATTGGCGAAACATCATTGAGTTCCTGGAGTAGTTCCTGTGCCTGTTCCCTAAGTGCGACATTCTTGGTTGAAATAATGACATTGATACCCAGGGATCTGAAATAGTCGACTCGCAGGCGCTGATATCCGTTTGTTATTCCCCGCCGAGAGGTCAGGCAAATTGTTTTCGCGCCTCTTTGAATTAACCAGTCAGCCAGCTCCAATCCAAATCCACCCAGTCCACCGGTAATTAAATAGGCTCGTCTGGGATCGCACCAGAATTTTTGCTGGCAGAGTAGGAGCTGCTGTTTTGTGGCAAGTGCTTGCTCGTCCTTCACTTTTATGATGACTTTGCCGATGTGCTTACCATTTGCCATAAAACGGAAGGCATTTTCAAGATCACTATGGTGAAATTGATGGTTGGTGAGTGGTTTTACCATGCCATTTGAAATGCCTTCAGCCAGCAGGCTATTGACTAGTGCAAGTTCATCGCCATCCTCAAGAATAATGTTGTTGACGCCAACGCCTTTGACAGAGCAATCACGAAGTAGAATCTCCATGCCGATCTGGGTGTTGTTGTTTGCATCATATTTGCCGATCTCCAGGAATTTGCCAAAACTGTCCAGAAGCCTCAATCCAGTTTTTAATTTATCGTCAGATAAGGAGTTGAGTATTAGATTGACCCCCTTACCTTTGGTCAGGTTCATGATCTCTTTTTCGAACTTGGTATCTCTTGAACTGAATATGTGGCTATCAGGAATCTCAGGAAACATCGAATTGATGAATTTGCGCTTCTCATCATTACCTACAGTAATAAATATCTCGCACCCATGGTGAAGCGCTACACGGATTGCTGCCTGACCGACACCACCTGATCCAGAGTGGATCAGCACTCTATGACCAGTTTTAATTTGGCCCCGAATAACCAGGGCTAATATGGCGGTCATGTAGACAACCGGGACTGTAGCGGCTTCTGCCAGAGACCACTCTTCGGGTATCTCCCAGATGTGATGTCTGCTGCAGCTCTTAAGTTTGATTTTTGTCTTCTGGTTGAGGCCAAGGTAGCCCATTACACGTTGACCACTGGCACTGATTCCTGAAAACTCACCACCGATCGGAATTTCGAGTCGTTCATCAAATGCAGATGATGGCAGTTTGCCACTGGCAAGCATGACGTCTTTAAAATTCAGGCCGCAGTAATAGACGTCGTAATCATGATCTGATTCAAGGTGCTGTGGGCTGGTTGTCCACTTGAGACTGGATAAATCACCCAGTTGTGAAACTACCATGGTTGCATTCCCAGACAAAACTTCGTCAGAAGGTTTGAAATTATGATAACGATAAGAGCCCCGTTCTCCCTCCTTGAAAACATTCATGAACAGATCTTTCTCATAAGCTTGCGTTAACATAGACGGTGATGGCGTGTTGTTATCTTCGAAAAAGAGACATCTGAGGCTTTTGGTTTCCTCTTTTCGAAGGCAGTTCATCATTCCTGGAAGTCCAGGTGTGGTTATTCCATCACCAGAGACCCAAATGCGCTGGTTGTTAGCCTCTTCTTGTGCGGTTAATGAATGCTGTATCTGTTTTCGAAATTCTGCCGTGTAGTCGTTGTATTGAATAGATTTATGTGCGTTTGATCTCTTTTTTCTACACAAATAGAGGGTCAGAAGTATGCCGTCATCTTTGATGGATACAATCTCAAACCCTGCCTGCTTGAGTAGTTGTTGCCATGTCTCGTGGGTAACCAGAGCGCCATAGCTACGGACGTCAGGATCGTTGTAATCCCAAAGTTCGTCGATGAAGCCCCACATGCAGGCATTTTGTGCGCCGCCATGTGTTGTTTCGTGAAGGAGAAAAAATCCATCATCATTCAAAGCATGATAAATATGCTGTAATGAATTCAGAATATTGTCAGCAGCATGGATAGCATTACTTGCGACAATCAGGTCTAAATCTTCTCCTACATTGGCGGGCGCCTGGTGGTCAATGTCCCAGATTTCAAAGCGAGTTATTGCTGAATATTGCTTGAATTCATCTTCTAGTGGTTTAAAAAAACCGCTAGATATGTCAGTGATAAAGTAGGTATCTTCAGTGGACTGCATCAATGGTAGCAAGTGGCTTGTTATGCCGCCGGTGCCTGTGCCAATCTCACATACCTTTAGGGGCTTTTTATGGGGTATGTTTTCCAAAAAAACAAAATGGAGTTCTTCCAGGTAACCCTCAGAAAACAGATACGAACCTGCCAAGTCATTATTGTAAAGTGAGCGATACTCGTTAAAAGAGAGTATTGCAGAAAGTGGCTCATCGCGAAGTATTTCCGGATTGCTATATAGATGCTGCGCCAGCCTTAACGATATCCCTCGAGGATGGTTTAAATAGTATTCGAGTTTGCTCTTATCTATTTCAGTGTATTGTAATTCCTTGATCTGTTGTTCGAGTTGAAGAATGTGAGGAGGGAGTGGCTTGGAGTCAAGTTTTAATTCTTTGATAACACGCTGCGCGTTGTTGAATATATACTGTGTTGTCAGCTTAATGTATTTCCTGATCTCATCATTTGCTTTTTCATTGAATATATTAGACTCAAAATAGGGTGTAAACTCATAGCTTTTCAGTGCACTGATTGTGCGATCTTTGTGTGGTGGTATTACGGTAAATTTTGCGCCTTCAACTAATATTGAATGGGTATAGAATTGATTTAAGTAGGGCTCGGAATAGGCGGGCAATATCGAGTAATCAGGTTGCCGCGTAGGATCTATATTGATCTTTCTGACAAAAACAGGAATCTTGGTTTGCCTCTTTGTATCCCGGACAATGGTTGTATGAACAAGACAATCCAGGAATGTTGCCCAATTTCCATCCCAGTGAATTTTGATTACACTGCCATCCTGGCTGATGCTTTCAACTTTCTTGAATTCAGGGCCGTAGTCATAACCACGAAGTCTCAGTTCTTTATACAAGTCGTGGCTTGTTAAGAATGACTCCCCTTCATACTCTGCGATGGATTGCTCTACCTGGTCCCCAATGCTCCAGGCGTCCTGGTCAGTGACTGTTACATGACCGTGTACAACCAGATTACTACCCTCGGTTACTTCAAATGATTCAGATACCGGGAGATAGCGTACTGTCAGAGTGATTTTGCCACTCTTACTTAGTGTGGTTGCTCGTTTTAGTGTTACATCTCTGAACTCGACAGGCGTCTCATCCAATTTGCGCATTTCTATTTCTGCTAAGGTTTGCCAGACAAGATAGAGATACCCCACACCTGGAAATATTATTTTACCATTTAATATATGGTCAGCGATGAAGGCATATTGCTCGTCTTTTAGGTCTATCTCGAAGTTGCGCTCATATTTTCCTGAGGAGTTGGGGTTATAGTGAAAAAAGTCAGCAACCTCCCAGTCGGCATCATGGTTCCAGTCTACTCTATGAAGCGAAGGTAGAGATCTTGAGTAGCACTCTTCATCCTCTGGGTACAAGGCAGGCCAGGCTATGTCCTGGCCTAAACAGAATAGTTTACCCACGGCTTGATGAAAGCTATCGGTATTGTCAGAGTTTCTGCGCATTAAACCCATATAGTTCATGGTAGGTTTTTGCGCGGTAATTAGAGAACTCAATAGCATATGAGGCCCGACTTCAATAACTGTTGCATTGTCTGGGATATTCTCAATGCCCTGTTTGAAGTGAACCTGGCAAAGCAGGTTGTCGACAAAGTAATCAGTTGAAGCATATTCAGCCTTATGCCAATCATCTTTCGGATGGCATGTGCATATCCATTTTTTCGATCTTGCTTTGGGCTGGATAATAATCTTTTCAAGTCTAGAGCGAAATGCTGCTTCGGCTGGTGCAATCATTGGGCTATGAAAGGCTATACCGGCAGACTTTACATGCCTAACCTCAATGCCTCTTCTTTTCAGACCCTCTGACCACTCAGCTATTTTATCTGTTGGGCCTGAAAATGTTACGCTCTGGTCATTATTATGGCAGGCAGGGAAAATATCTTCGTTACTCAATTCTTGAGCCGATAACCAATCAATGGCAACACTAGCCATACTGCCTTTTGCTGAAGGCGTCTCCTCAACTACCCGGCCTCTCCAGTAGGCAATTTCCATGGCTTGTTCTTTTGTTATTGCACCATCAGCATAGGCTGCTGCAATTTCACCAATGCTATGCCCAACAAAACCATCAGCCAGAATATTAAGTTCTTGAAAAGCATCAATAAATGCTATCTGAATAGCTGCTATGCCAAGGAATGAGTTTAACGCAGTATCAAATGAATCAGATCTGGAGCTGGTTAATAGCCCTGCCAGATTGAAGTCAAACTGTGTTAGATGATCATGGCAGGCCAAGAGTGACTTATTCAGAATAGGGACATTGAGCAGTGCCTTACCCATCCCTTGCCACTGAGAGCCCATACCATTAAATACATACCATATCTCGTTTTGGGTGCTGTCTTTTTCTCCACTGATAGTTTGAGCATTACCGTTAGAGTTTATAAGCAAGCAGTGTCGATAGGGGAATTTTGCAGTTGGTCGATTGGCGATATTCCGTTGATGACTTGCTATGTCAAGAGAAGTTGATGAAATTCTCTTCAATGACTCAATGATTGTTAGATGTCCATCTTCGGTGCGACAGGCTACAGGGATAATTTGAATCGGCTGATAATCTTCAGTGGTTACTTTGGATGCCTTATATTTTGCTACAACTGCATGCACATTCGTACCACCGAAACCAAAGCTGTTGACTCCAAGAATTCCGCCACAATATTTTTGATTACTGGTAACTACATTAATCCGCCCATTATGCAGTGCGGGTATTTTTTCGTTAGGTTGATTAAAGTGGAGGTTGGCAGGTATTGTTTTGTGCTCCATGGCGAGGAGTAGTTTGATCAGGCCAGCCATTGCTGCAGCACCCTCAGAGTGACCCATATTGGATTTGACCGATCCTATGTTGAGGGGTTTGTTCCGCTCTTCAGTAAAACGGGCCAGAGCATTCACCTCTTGTGGATCACCTGCTGGTGTGCCTGTTCCATGTGCTTCTATGTATTCGATCTCCTGGAGGTCTATGTCTGCCCTTTTATAGGTTTCTTCCAATAGTGCCTGGTGTGCAGAGCCGTTAGGGAATGTGATCCCTTCAGTAGTATGTCCATCGCTGTTTACACCTGAAGCTAATAGTACTGCACGCCTCCTCGCTTTGATCCCTTCTCTTGTTAGAAAGAGTACACCGATTCCCTCTGAACGGACGTAGCCTTTACCGTTATTGTCAAATGAGCGACAAACACCGTCACTTCCAACCATTTGCAATTTATGAAAGCCTAAACTTATAGCTGGATTTAAAATAATGTTTGTTCCACCAACAAGAGCGTAATCACAGCGGCCTTCCCGTATTGAGTTTAATGCGGCATCTAATGCGACAAGGGACGATGAACAGGCAGTGTCTATCGTCATAGACGGGCCTGTAAAGTTGTAGTAGAAGGAGAGGCGGTTGGCAAACATCGACAGAGTAGTGCCAGTATTTTCGTATCCGCTAAATTTATGAAGCTGATTACTGAAATTGGATTGAGAGTCGCTGGAGTGAGCGCCGATGAAAACACCGACTTTTTTTGTTTTCAGGGATTCGGGTTGCAGGCCTGAATCAAGAATTGCTTCATAGCTTACTTCAAGCAGCTTTCGAAGCTGGGGATCCATTTTATGGGCCTGTTTTGGGTGCACTTCAAAAAAATCGGCATCAAATTTTTCGATGTCTTGAAGTGTGCCTAGTCTCTTCGGTATACCAAAGGCCCCACTGGGCCAACGCTTTGGCTCATTCGAAACCATATCCACGTGATTGGTGAGATTGTTCCAGAACATTTCTGGTGAGTCGGATTTTGGAAAACGGCATGAGAAGCCGCTTATATAGACTTTACGAGCCACTGTAAGCACTCCATTGCATCAATTATCATTGTGTTTTTTTATTTAGTGCATATTAAATTTTTGAAATCAATCCGGCTTTTAGCATCCCTTATAAAAGTTTCGAGATTAATCTCACATATCATAACATCAACGGTTATCATTAATTTAGGCGGTTAACTGCCCGGTCTGGGCTGAAGGAGTGTTAAGCTCGTGACATGAATTTTCCTGTACTGGTGTTGATCTTGATGGTTTCACCTGGTTCCAGGTATTCAGGTACTTGAATTTCGAGTCCTGTAGCCAGGGTTGCCGGTTTGTTACGTCCTGTAGCGGTAGCACCCTTGATGCCGGGTGCAGTATCAACGATATCCATGTTGACCGTGGGTGGCAATTCGATGGCCATTAATGCACCGTCCACCAAAAGAGCGGTTATTCCTTCCAGGCCATCGGTTATATAGGGGATCTCATCCTCCAGCTCATTTTCATTCAGACTGTATTGGCTGTAGTCATCCAGGTTCATGAAGACATAATCCTCCCCGTCCTTGTATGAGTATTGAACTGCCGTGCGCAAACAGTCAGCCTCTTTCAGCATGTCGTCGCCTTTATAGGATTCATCCAGTTTCTGGCCAGTTTTCAGGTTGGTAAAGCGAATCTTGTAGAGGGTTGAGGCGCCACGGGAGGATGGGCTTTTAGCATCGACATTTTTAACGGCATGGGGTATGCCATTGATCTCTATAACGACGCCTTTTTTTAAGTCACAGGCTTTTGGCACAGGTGATATCCTTTGAAAGTATCAGGGTTGGGTATAACTGGGGATAAGTATATCCGTTAGAGTTAGCGAGGCGAAATGTTAAGCATGAGTTTTGTTACGCTATTGGTTATATCAAGCTGAAATCTGGAGTTAGTTTGTTGGGTAATCATAAGTGAGATGACATAGGGTGCGCCCCTGCCGTACCCTAAGGTTGTGGCGTCATTAGGTGGTTCTGCAGGAGCGCAACTATATTAATTAGATTTATTCCTGGCAGCTCTGGCTATGTGATGGATTGATGGGATCAACGAGATCTACATGCAGACTGCACTGGATCATGGTCATGTCGACTAGAAGGCGTCACCCGGTATACGTACCCAACCCTCCATCAGGATGCGGGCGCTACGGCTCATCACCACTTTCTCTACGATCCAGTTGCCCTCTTGCTGAGATGCTGCCGCCCCGACTTTTAAAGTGCCGGAGGGGTGCCCGAAGGTAACCGATTCCCGCTCTCCGCCACCTGCAGCGAGATTGACCAGAGTGCCTGGGATTGCTGCTGCCGTACCAATGGCAACGGCGGCTGTTCCCATCATTGCGTGATGAAGTTTGCCCATTGAGAGGGCACGCACGTTGAGGTCGATGGCGCTTGCTTTGATCTCTTTACCGCTTGAGGCGGCATAGCCGCCAGGTGGTGCGACAAAAGCCACTTTGGGAGTGTGTTGTCGCTTGGCTGCCTCTTCCAATTTTTCAATCAGCCCCATCTTGATTGCTCCATAGGCTCGAATGGTTTCGAAGCGCTCCAGCGCAGCTGGATCACCGTTGATAACTTCCTGAAGCTCTGTGCCGCTGTAGCCAATCTCACCTGCATTGAGAAAGATGGTTGGTATGCCAGCATTGATCATGGTGGCTTTGAATGTGCCGATTCCGGGGACTTCCAGATCCTCCACCAGGTTGCCGGTGGGGAACATGGCTTCGGAGGGATCGACCGGACTCATGAATTCTATCTTTACTTCTGCAGCTGGAAAGGTAACACCATCGAGTTCGAAATCACCGGTCTCCTGTACCTGACCATCAGTAATGGGTACATGGGCGACTATGGTTTTTTTAATGTTCTTTTGCCAGATACGCACAACCGCGATGCCGTTGTCGGGGATACGATCCTTCTCAACCAGTCCACTGGCGATGGCAAAAGAGCCTACCGCTGCAGTGAGATTGCCGCAGTTGCCGCTCCAGTCGACGAAGGCTTTTTCGATGGCAACCTGGCCGAAGAGGTAGTCCACGTCGTGATCCGGCTTTTCACTTTTTGACAGGATGACTGTTTTGCTGGTACTGGAGGTAGCCCCTCCCATACCGTCGGTCTGTTTGCCATAAGGATCCGGGCTGCCAATGACTCTTAACAGTAGTTTGTCTCGGGCTTCGCCGGGTACCTGGGCTGCCTCAGGCAGCTCTTGCAGATTGAAGAAGACGCCCTTGCTGGTGCCGCCTCGCATATAGGTGGCAGGGATTTTAATTTGTGGTGCGTGAGCCATTGCTAAACCTTATGTCGATAGAGTTACTGTTGATCTCTTCGTTTTCATCTTCTGTGTGGGAATCTATATCCACCATAAGCCTCCTGCCTGGTTTTCCCTCTCTCCCGCATGGGGAGAGGGGGGGTATGGCGGAGAAAATTGTGGTAAGGACGGATTCGGTTTGATTCATGATTTCATGGTTCCAGAAGCGTAGCAGTTGAAAACCCTGCTGGCGTAGCCAGGTGTCGCGCCGGTGATCTTTAGTGCTTTCATTGTGCTGGCCCCCATCGCATTCGATAATCAAACGGGCACCAAAATGGACGAAATCCACCACGTAAGGCCCAATGGGTTGTTGGCGACGGAATTTCTGACCGGAGAGTCGATGGGCTCGTAGCTGTTTCCATATGAGCCGCTCGGCGTCGGTCATGTTTTTGCGTAGTCCTTTTGCGAAGTTTCGTTGATCCATGTTGTTCTTCCTTGATCTGGTTTTTCCTTTGGTTGGAAGGGAGGTTTTCTCCCCCTCTCCCCCAGCCCCTCTCCCGCAAGGGGAGAGGGGAGTTGGTATGGAGAAATGGTGTATATCCCTGCACATTATCCATGAGGTGTCCCTTTTTCTCATTGTAGGATAAGAGTATTGATGGGAAAGAATGCTGCATCTCCTTGCACGCTATGCATGAGGTATTCCCCTCTCCCCTTGCGGGAGAGGGGTTAGGGGAGAGGGGGAGAAAACGGCCACACAGGGTGTGATCAACATCAAACTGTTCCCGACTGCAGAAAGTCCTGAGCAAATCGCTGCAGCACACCACCTGCACCGTAGACCGATACTTCTTCTGCGGTATCGAGGCGGCAGGTGACTGGAATCTCGAGGCGCTCGCCATTGCGCCGCTGCATCACTACAGTCAGGTCGGCCCTTGGGGTCGGTTCACCGATAACATCAAATGTCTCCGTACCGTCAATCGAGTAGGTCAGGCGGTCATCTCCCGCCTTGAACTCCAACGGCAACACGCCCATGCCCACCAGGTTGGTGCGGTGGATACGTTCGAAGCCTTCGGCCAGAATCGCTTCCACGCCAGCCAGACGAACTCCTTTCGCAGCCCAGTCTCTGGAGGAGCCTTGACCGTAGTCGGCGCCGGCTACGATGATCAGCGGCTGTTTGCGGGACATATAGGTTTCGATGGCTTCCCACATGCGCATTGGCTCACCCTCGGGTTCAAGACGGGCCAGTGAACCCTGGATGACCTCGTTTTGATCATCTCTGCACATCTCATTGAGCAGTTTGGGATTGGCAAAAGTGGCCCGTTGCGCTGTCAAGTGGTCTCCGCGATGGGTGGCGTAGGAGTTGAAGTCCTCTTCCGGTAGCCCCATTTTTTCCAGATACTCCCCCGCTGCACTACTGGAAAGGATGGCGTTGGATGGGGATAGGTGGTCGGTGGTGATGTTGTCACCCAGAACTGCCAGTGGACGCATACCACTGAGACTACGCTCTCCTGCCAGTGCCCCTTCCCAGTAAGGAGGGCGGCGTATGTAGGTGCTTTGAGGTCGCCAATCATAGAGGGGGCTCTCAGCCTGCTCCCGCTCACCCAGGTCGAACATGGGTTGGTAGATCTGTATGAACTGCTCCGGTTTTACCGACTGACTGACAATGGTGTCGATCTCTTCATCGCTGGGCCAGATATCGTTAAGGGTGATCGGGTTACCCTGTTTGTCGTGGCCAAGTGCATCCTTCTCTATATTGAAGCGCATGGTACCGGCAATAGCGTAGGCCACAACCAGGGGAGGGGAGGCGAGGAACGCCTGTTTTGCATAGGGGTGAATCCGACCATCAAAGTTTCGGTTGCCGGAGAGCACCGCTGTTGCGTAGAGATCACGGTCGATTATCTCTTGCTGGATTTTTGGGTCGAGGGCGCCACTCATGCCATTACAGGTGGTGCAGGCATAAGCGACAATACCAAAGCCGAGTTGCTCCAGTTCCGTCAGCAGTCCTGAGGCTTCCAGGTAGAGTTTTGCCACTTTTGAGCCGGGGGCGAAAGAGGATTTGACCCAGGGCTTGCGAACCAGGCCCAGTTCGTTGGCCTTACGCGCCAGCAGTCCTGCCGCAACGACATTGCGGGGGTTGGAGGTGTTGGTACAGCTGGTGATCGCAGCGATGATTACGGCGCCGTCCGGCATCACTCCAGCTCTCTCCTCCCAGGTGCCGGCAATACCTCGCTCAGCCAGGGCTGAGGTTGGCAGACGGCGATGGGGGTTGGATGGCCCGGCCATGTTGCGTTCTACTGTGGAGAGATCGAATTCAATTACCCGTTCATACTCCACTTCCTGTAGTGCATCGCTCCAGAGGCCTGTTGTCTTGGCATAGTTTTCAACCAGCGCCACCTGTTCTGCCTCACGGCCAGTCAGCTTCAGATAGGAGAGGGTCTGCTGGTCGATGTAGAAGAGGCCTGCAGAAGCACCGAACTCAGGGGTCATGTTTGAGATGGTGGCCCGATCACCAATGGTGAGGCTCTCGGTACCCTCACCAAAGAATTCAAGATAAGCAGAGACTACCCGTTGCTGACGCAGAAACTCGGTTAGCGCCAAAACAATATCTGTTGCAGTAATACCCGGCTGCCGTTGTCCGCTCAGTTTAACACCGACGATCTCAGGCAGGCGCATCATTGAAGCCCTGCCCAGCATGACATTCTCAGCCTCTAATCCGCCAACGCCGATGGCAATCACACCGAGTGCATCAACATGAGGCGTATGGCTGTCAGTGCCAACGCAGGTGTCGGGGAAGGCTACACCGTCCCGTGTCTGGATGACAGGTGACATCTTCTCAAGATTGATCTGATGCATGATGCCGTTACCGGCGGGAATCACATCGACATTGTCGAAAGCGGTTTTACACCATTCGATAAAGTGAAATCGATCCTCGTTACGGCGATCTTCGATGGCGCGGTTTTTTTCGAAGGCCTCCGGGTCTGACCCCGCATGTTCAACTGCCAGTGAGTGGTCGACAATAAGTTGTGTCGGCACCACTGGATTGACCTTGGCTGGATCACCACCCTTGTCGGCAATCGCATCCCGCAGGCCGGCCAGGTCGACCAGTGCTGTCTGGCCGAGGATATCGTGGCAGACTACCCGTGCCGGGTACCAGGGAAAATCCAGATCACGCTTGCGTTGTATGAGTTGCTTCAGGGCATCTGTCAGCAGGTCATGATCACATCGACGTACCAGCTGTTCCGCAAGCACCCTTGAAGTGTAGGGGAGCAGTTCGTATGCGCCGGGTTGGATTGCATTTACTGCCTCGCGGGTATCGAAATAGTCAAGTTCGCTGCCTGGTAGGGGTTTGCGGTAATCGGTGTTCATAATGATATTTTCTCTTAAACCAAGCGGTAGTTTGGTGGGGTACGGCCCCACCCTACATTATGGATTACGCGGTGGAGGAGCAGAGTCTCACCCTACACTCCGGTCTCACGGTAGGGTGGGGCCATGCCCCACCACGGCGGGTTAGTGGTCAGTCAGAGTCATTCGACTCGAATAGCCTCTAGCTGTGCTATCCGCGCTCTTCAATAGATACGAACTTACGATTCTCCGGGCCGGTATAGTTAGCGGAAGGTCGGATAATCTTGCCGTCTTCGCGTTGCTCGATCACATGCGCACCCCAGCCACTGACACGAGAGATGACAAACAGGGGCGTGAACATATCGGTGGGTACACCCATCTGGTTATAGGAGACTGCAGAGAACCAATCCAGATTGGGGAACATCTTCTTGATCTCCCACATCACGGCTTCCAATCTGTCAGCAACACTGAACATGGTCATGTTGCCTGCCTCTTCAGAGAGACTTTTTGCTACACCCTTGATTACCTCGTTGCGAGGGTCTCCTACTGTGTAGACCGGATGACCGAAACCGATCACGATCTCTTTACGCCCAACACGCTCGCGAATATCCGCTTCTGCCTCATCAGCAGTGTGGTAACGACTCTGGATGCGGAAGGCCTCCTCGTTGGCGCCGCCGTGCTTTGGGCCGCGCAGAGCGCCGATGGCGCCGGTGATGGCGGAGTACATATCGGAGTTGGTGCCGGCGATGACACGAGCGGCGAAGGTGGAGGCATTGAACTCATGCTCTGCATAGAGCACCAGCGAAGTGTGCATTGCACGAACCCAGCTCTGCTTAGGCTTCTCCCCGTGCAGAAGATGGAGAAAATGGCCACCGATGGAGTCATCATCGGTTTCTACCTCAATGCGTTTACCGTTGAACGCATAGTGATACCAGTAGAGCAGGGCAGACCCAAAGCTGGCCATCAGTTTGTCGATGATCTGGCGTGCCTCAGCGGCTGGATGACTCTCCTTCTCAGGTATGCAGCTACCCATTATCGAGCAGGCAGTACGCATCACATCCATCGGATGTGCAGAAGCGGGAATTGCCTCCAGTGCCTGCTTCAATGCCTGGGGCAGGCCTCGCATCGACTTTAGTTTGGCCTTGTAGGCAGCTAGTTCTGATGGGGTTGGCAGGGTACCGTGAATCAATAGATAGGCGATCTCTTCGAACTCTGCCTTTTCGGCGAAGTCGAGAATGTCGTAACCACGATAGTGCAGGTCATTTCCGGTACGTCCAACAGTACAGATGGCGGTGTTGCCTGCTGCAGTGCCGGAGAGTGCGACAGACTTCTTGGCCTTGGGGAGTATTTGATTGGGCTCGCTCATTAGGCGTTCTCCTCTGATACGAAAAGTTGATCTAACTTCTGTTCGAAATCGTGATAACCGAGATAATCGTAGAGATCAGCCCGACTCTGCATGGTGTCTACAACGTTCTTCTGAGTACCCTCTTTACGAAGGGTCTGATAGACATTAAGCGCAGCGGCGTTAGCCGCCCGAAAAGCACTCAAGGGATAGAGCGCGATACTGACACCTGCTCCAGCAAGCTCCTCAACTGTGAAGAGTGGTGTGGAGCCAAATTCAGTGATGTTAGCCAATACCGGTACCTTCACCGCATCGACAAATTCCCGATATTGGGAGAGTTCAGTCATAGCCTCGGGGAAGATCATATCGGCCCCGGCTTCGACACAGGCGCAGGCCCGGTCGATAGCGGACTGCATGCCCTCAACAGCAAGCGCATCGGTGCGCGCCATGACTACGAAGTCGTCGTCCAGTTTGGCATCCACTGCAGCCTTGATACGGTCGACCATTTCAGTCTGGGAAACAATGGCCTTGTTGGGACGATGCCCACAACGCTTCTGCTGCACCTGGTCCTCCAGATGGACTGCGGCAGCACCAAACTTGTTCATGTCTCGGATGGTCCGGGCGATATTGAACGCTCCTCCCCAGCCGGTATCAATGTCGACTAAAACCGGCAACTCAGTGACTTCGGTTATACGACGCAGATCGGTGAGGACATCTTCCAAAGTGGTAATGCCGAGATCAGGAATGCCGCAGGAACCGGCGGCGACACCACCACCTGAGATGTAGAGAGAGCGATACCCTGAGGCCTCAGCGAGGCGGGCGTGGTAGGCATTGATCGCACCCACGCACTGCAGAGGTTTCTCCTGTTCAATGGCGGCCCTGAATTGGGCGCCAGGGTTCTGGTGTTGGGTCATTTCATATCCTCAAATTGATAAAAATGGTTTTGAGCGTTTTTAGTGTTCGCTATGCTCACTGTTCATTCGATCCCCTCACCCCGGCCCTCTCCCTGTGGGAAAGGGGATCTACTTAATAAAATTGGGCGCAAGTGGCCTTATTTGCTATTTCCCTAATCTCAAATGTGGCGATTCAGCCGATTCAAGATTTCCCGCTCCCCTAGGAGAGGGCAGGGTGAGGGGATAAAAAGCAAAAAAATTCATACTCTCTTCTGGCACGGTGCGGCATGCCGCACCCGACATTTGGTATTTGTTCGTAGGGTGCGGCCCTGCCGCACCATTACCCACTCATTACTCATAACTGTTCCAGAAAGACTGCCTCCACATTCCTGCGGGAAGAGCGGATATGCTGTCGCATCAACAGCTCAGCCATCTCAGCATCCCGGGCGGTGATGGCATTGATCAGGTAGTGATGCTCCTCATAGGCCTGTTGGGAGCGTTTGCTGCGCATGCCGAACTGATATCGGTACATGCGTAGCAGGTGGTAGAGGTCGTTGCATAACAGGGCGATCAGCTGATTGTTTTTACTGCCTTGAACAATGCGGTAGTGGAAGTCGAGATCCCCCTGTTTCTGGAAGTAGGCCTGGCCACGCTGTTCGGCTATCTGTTCACCATGCTGCTGCAGCAGGGTTTGCAACTCCTCGATCTCCATCTCTGTCATATTTTGTGCTGCCAGGCGGGCTGCCATGCCCTCCAATGCCTCTCGAAGTTGGAATATTTCGATCAGCTGCTCATACGAGAGGGTGACAACCCGTGCGCCCAGGTTAGGCTTGCGCTCGACCAGCTTTCGGGCCTCCAGTCTGGCGATGGCCTCTCTCAGGGAGCCTCGACTGACGCCATGCTGGCGGGCCAGTTCAGGCTCACTGATCTTGCTGCCCTGGGGTATCTCCCCCTCGACGATAGCTCTCTGCAGGGCATCGAAAAGGCGATCTGTGAGGGTGATATTGATCGTATCAGCACCGTTTGTAGTCGATTGGTTTTGCATATGATTGCTCAAAGTGTCGACATAATAAGCTTATATATCTAAATAATGCCTAATATATAGACTATTATTTTAAATGTGTCGACACATTTTGTTTAAAAAAGTCTATGGAGTGATAATTGAGCATGAGAATTTTCAGGCCCTCACGCCCAAATAAGGCTATTTGCCATAACCCATCTGCTGAAGAGATGAGGAGATTTCATCGAGGATTGCCGGGTCATCAATGGTCGCTGGCATTTTCCACTCATTCCCATCCGCAATCTTGACCATAGTGCCGCGCAGGATCTTTCCGGATCGGGTTTTTGGAAGACGATTGACGATTGAGATATGTTTGAAGGCTGCTACAGGCCCAATCTGATTGCGTACCAGTTTCACCAGTTCGCTGCACAGCTCATCCACAGGGCGATCCACACCGGTTTTCAAAACCACAAGACCGAGGGGTAGCTGACCCTTTAGCTGGTCGGCAACACCGATTACAGCACACTCCGCCACATCACTATGGCTGGCCAATACCTCCTCCATCTGACCGGTGGAGAGACGATGACCGGCAACATTGATGACATCGTCGGTTCGGCTCATGATCCAGAGATAGCCATCTTCATCTTTATAACCAGCATCGCCAGTCAGATAGTAGCCGGAGTGTGCCCGCAGATAGGCATCCACGAAACGCTGTTCGTTGTTCCACAGCGTTGGCAGGCAAGCGGGGGGAAGGGGCTGCTTGATAACAATGTCGCCCATCTCGCCATCAGGCTTCTCTTGACCCTGTTCGTCAAGAATTCGCACATCATAACCAACCATTGCGACGGTCGGTGAGCCCGCTTTTACAGGTAGTGGCTCAATCCCCATGGGATTGGCTGCAATGGCCCAGCCGGTTTCGGTCTGCCACCAGTGATCGATGACCGGTTTTTCCAGCATCGTCTCAGCCCAGTGCAGGGTATCCGGATCACAACGTTCACCTGCAAGATAGAGTGTATCCATACAGCTGAGATCGTACTTGGACATGTAGGCGCCCTGAGGGTCTTCCTTTTTTATGGCGCGAAAAGCGGTGGGTGCAGTAAACAGGACTTTCACCTTGTATTCACTGATCACCCGCCAGAATGCCCCTGGATCGGGGGTTCCGACCGGTTTTCCCTCATAGATTACAGTGGTGCAACCCGCTAGCAGAGGCGCATAGACAATATAGCTGTGGCCAACCACCCATCCGACATCAGAAGCAGCCCAATAGACATCCCCTGGGTCGACGTTGTAGATGTTTTTCATAGACCAGAGCAGCGCAGCGGCATGTCCTCCGTTGTCTCTGACCACCCCTTTGGGTTGGCCCGTGGTACCGGAGGTGTAGAGGATATAGAGTGGATCGGTTGCCGCAACCGGGACGCAATTCGCCGGCTCTGCCTGGGCTAATGCTTGATCCCAATCAGAATCCCGCCCATCTTGCAGTTCTGCGGTCAGTTGAGGTCTCTGCTTGATGATGCAGGCATCCGGTTTATGCTGTGAAAGCTCGATCGCTTCATCCAGTAGAGGCTTGTAGGCCACCACGCGACTGGGTTCGATGCCGCAGGAGGCAGAAAGCACCATTTTTGGTTTCGAGTCGTCGATTCTTGTGGCCAGCTCTTTGGCTGCAAATCCACCAAACACCACTGAGTGTATTGCACCGATCCGGGCGCAGGCGAGCATTGCGATGGCGGCTTCAGGAATCATCGGCATATAGACGATAACCCGGTCACCTTTTTCTACGCCCCGGGCGGTTAGTGCCCCAGCCAGTCTGGCTACACGCTCGCGTAGTTCGTAGTAGGTGAAGGTTTGCTTCTGATCGGTAACAGGGCTGTCGTAGATCAATGCCAGCCGATCGCCATTGCCCGCATCGATATGTCGATCCAGGGCATTGAAGCAGGTATTGAGCTGACCGCCGACAAACCAGCGGGGTGAGGGTTGGGCGCTCTCATCCAGAACCTTGTCCCAAGGCTTATCCCAATGCAGTCCCTGGGCAACATCACCCCAGAAGGCTTGTGGGTCATCCAAGGAGTGTTTATAGATCTCAGCATATTTGGACATGTGACGGGTTCCTCTGGTGTCTGTTTGTCGATTATATGTCGACATAATTTGGTAATAACTGCCTCAAGGTCTCTAATATATAGCCAATGAATTGAAATATGTCGACACTTTGTGCCTAATACCGCTAAATTTATATGGATAAATCTGCTTTTTGAGTGGTAGAAGATCAGAGGTAAGGATCAACAGGGCTGTTGATGGCATGAACAGTTATGGGGATCTGCTGTGAGGCGGGCATAAGCAGGGCGACATGGTAGCGCCTGCCCGAGACACTGATGAGGGGATGCTCTGATCGAATGGATTCGATCAGAGCATCGGTTCAGTCTATACCTTGAAACGGTCGACCAGAGTCTTGAGTTGATCTGCCAACCTGGCCAGTTCATCGCTGGCCAGAGCGGTCTGTTGAGCACCTGATGCAGATTGTTCAGTCACAGAGTTGATACTGAGAATGCTGCGGTTAATCTCCTCGGTAACCGAACTCTGCTCTTCAGCAGCACTGGCTATCTGGGTATTCATTTCAGAGATGCGAGTCACTGCAGTGTTGATTTTCTGCAAAGCCTCTCCAGCTGATGCCGCCTGTTCAACACCGGTTTGAGTCATCTCCTTGCCATTTGACATAACCTTTACTGCATTGTCAGCGCCATGCTGGAGTTTACTGATCATCTCCTCGATCTCTTGAGTCGAGTCCTGGGTGCGTCCGGCCAGGGTTCTAACCTCATCAGCCACAACAGCAAATCCACGACCCTGCTCTCCGGCTCGTGCAGCCTCTATTGCAGCGTTGAGAGCCAGCAGGTTGGTCTGCTCGGCAATGCTTTTGATGACATCCAGGACACTTCCGATATTGCGGCTTTCATGCTCAAGTTCCTGAATTACTGTTGCCGCTTGTTCCACCTCTTTCGCCAGGTCGCCAATGCCTTCGATGACTTGATCGATGACCTCTCTGCCCTCGACAAAGGTGCTGTCTGCCTCTTTTGCTGCAGTTGCTGCATCGACCGCATTATGCGCCACTTCGTGTACGGTGGCACTCATCTGATTGATCGCCGTTGCAACCTGACTGGTTTCGGTCAGCTGCTTGTTGATGCCTTCAGTGGTCTGATTTGTGACTGAGGAGGTCTCTTCTGCCGCCGAGGCCAGTTGCACCACTGAGTCCTTGACCTGGTTCATGGCATCATGGAATTTCTCTGCCATTTGGTTGAATGAGACAGCGATGTGTCCGATCTCGTCTTTGCTGCTGTAGTCTATCCGGGCGTTCAACTCTCCATCCGCGAGCTGTTTCGCGGTCTTCTCAACCACACTGACGCCTCTGGAGATGCCGCTGATGGTGATGTAGGCCAGTGTCATACTGATCAATGCACCCAATACCAGGCTGGTAGTGATTAGGGTTATCATGCTGTGGTAAGACTGATCCGTCTCAGTGAAAGCGAGTTCAGCTTGATGCTCAACCGAGTCCAGTAGTTTTTTGGTTGTCACATTGATTTTATGCAGGGATGGATTGATGACCTTCAATAACACTTCATTGGCTTTATGGTATTCCCCCCCTTCAAGTAACTTAGTGGTGGCTTTCAGTCCTTCACTCTCATAGCGCTTTAGTTCTCTATTGAACTCATCGGCCAGTTGTTTTTCCTCACTTGTCAGGTGAGAAGCCATGAATTCCGCCCAGTGCTCGTCGACGGATTCTATACTGTCATGAACTTGCTGGATGTGCTTGGATGGTGGGTGGTCATGCATGGCCGCGAAGGGTGAGCTGGGGTCATGCTGCAGTGACAGCAGAAGTTGTGCTCGACTGTCTTCGAGTTTTTCAAGAATTGTTGACAACACATGCATATGTTCCATATCGGTGTGATATAGCTCATCGATTGCATGGTCAGCCTGCTGCATACCCCTGAGTCCCAATAGTCCTACAAATAGCGAAACGAAGAGCAAAATGCCCACAAGAATATAGAGTCGTAGTTTGATGGGTAGGTTATTTAGAAATGACATCGAGATCACCAGAAATTGAGTGTTAAACTGAACAGCCATTCGGAAAGTGCTCTCCAAATGGCTAATCGTTAGTCTTTTTCCTCAATATCCCTGAGTAGGAGAGGTTAATTCGAAGTCAGAAATCGCTGTGTATGATGAATATAGCGATGTTTAATTGGATAACTTGAGTCTCTTTTTCATAATAAATATGAATAATTGTTAACTTTAGCGGTGGTGCAGAAATGCAGAGTTGTGAGGGATAATTCAGAGTGAATTACCCTGATTTACCAAACATACTGGTTATGCATCGAGGGGTGGCTGGATTGTGGGCGTCGAAAGTTGTTAGCAGTTAACGACTGATTCAGGGATCGGTGTACACTAGCCATACCCGATCCCGAATCAATCATTTGCGCCTCATCTGATTAACTGAGAAATCTCTTTGAATTTGGGGTGGGTTGCATCGCCCATCCATTCAAATATGACAGATTCCATATTGGTGATGTTGATACCGCCGCGACGCATGCGCATGAGGGCATTTTCACGGTGGACGGCCTTACGGGATGCGATGCCATCTTCCGCGACGAAGACCTGGTATCCCCACTGTTGTAGACCGGCCGCTGTTTGTAAGATACAGATGTGGGCCTCCAGGCCCACCATCACAATCTGTTTCCGCGCACCGTTTTCAGCCAGCTCCTCTTCGAATCCGGGGGCGGTACAGCAGGAGAAGGTCAGCTTATCTTTAGCCTTGGTGTGTGGGGGAAGGTGCTCGGTGATTTCAGAAAGTGTATTTCCCAATCCCTGCCCATAGTGTTCCGAGAGGATGATGGGAATGTCCAGCATACTGGCGGCTTTGCTCAGCTGGACGATGCTGGGGATCATCAGTGCCAGATCCTGATCAGGCATCGCCTTGGTCAGTCTCTCCTGGGTGTTGACAATCAATAGTTGACTGGTTGCTGCATGTGTCAGTGGTAATGTGCTCTTATTTATGCTCATGATATCCCTCTACTCGTCATAATAATTATATTTCCCACCCTGCTGCTTGGTTCCAATCAAAGGCAGCTAGGGCCTATTTGATTAGTGTTAACAGACCCTAGAGGAGGGGTTAGAACTCAAACTCCACCGGAGCGGGAGCATTCTCTAAAGCTGCTACTTCGGTTTCAAAAATGCTCTCTTCCTGGAATATCTTCTCTTCATGTCTTGTGATTAGGATGCACTGCATCACGGGTGGGACACCGATAACAACAAACATCCGTCCCCCGATAGCCAGCTGTTGACGAAATATTTCAACCTGCTTGCTGGTAGGCAGTGAGCCGGTAACAGCTATCGCGTCAAAGGGGCCTCCCTCCACGGGCTCTGCCAGGGCGTCACCTGTCAGCAGTGTTACATTTTGCAGGCCTTGCGCTTCGAGCTTGCCTGCCGCCGCATCGGTAAACTGCTGATGGATATCTATAGAGACAACCTCTTTGGCAAGGTTTGCCAGACAGGCGGTGAGATAGCCACTACCTGTCCCTATCTCCAGCACTCTGTTGTCAGGCTGTAGATCAAGAGCCTGCATCAGTCGACCTTCGATACGTGGGAACATCATCTTCTGTCCGTGACCGATCGGAACTTCTATATCTGCATAGGCAAGATCGTTGTAGGCCTCAGGTACAAATGCCTCTCTGGGCATGGTTTCCATTAGCGACAAGACGCTTGGGTCGATAACTTCCCATGGGCGGATCTGTTGTTCCACCATGTTGAAACGGGCTTTTTCGAAGAGGTTTGCCATCATTATAAATATCCTGAAATTTCTTATGGTTTAGTCTGGCAGACGCATTAGACTACGTTTTTTGACCCTTGCGGGCAAGATTCCAGAAGGAATAGCTCTCTACCGGGATAGGTAGTGGGTTCGGATTTAAATCCTTGTTTTTTATGGGATTTAGAGTTTTAAATGGTTGATGGTTTTAGTATTTATTTCAAGCTATCCTTCTAATATTTAAGGATAATTTTAAGCTTTAACCTATATTTTACTGGCTCGCTGATAATGGCTTTTCAACCTCTATGTAATGAATAGAGGATCCCCTCTCTGGCCGCACTTTTTCAGCCACGCTATAAAAAAGCCCGATTCAGGTTATACTCTTCCCAATCAAAGGCTAGGGGTGTCCGGTGTTTATATCCTGGACTGAGAAAGACCCTTAATCACCTGATCCGGATCATACCGGCGGAGGGAAGCTGAAACCTACTGAGGTCTACGCACTCTCTGCCTTAGCGAGGTTTCCTACATGAGTGCCATTCCAGAAGATTTCATCAAAAAGACCGCCAGTCTGTCGGAGGAGGTAACTCGCCCCTTCTACAACTCACGCAAGATTTATGTTGAGGGTTCCCGACCCGATATCAGAGTGCCGATGCGTGAGATCAGCCAGGAAGAGACTTCTGCCAGTTTTGGTGCCGAGGAGAATCCGCCGATTCCGGTCTATGATACTTCAGGTCCATTTACCGACCCTGAGCAGCATATTGATCTGCTGCTTGGTATGCCGGATCTGCGCAGTGGCTGGATCGAAGAGCGCAATGACACTGAGTTGCTGAGCGGGCCAAGTTCTGAATTTGGTCAAGCTCGCCAGAACGATCCACAACTCTCCCATCTGCGATTCGAGCACATTCGAGCGCCTCGCCGTGCGAAAGCGGGCGGTAACGTAACTCAGATGCACTATGCTCGTCAGGGCGTTATCACTCCAGAGATGGAGTTCGTGGCGATACGCGAGAATTGCCGACTCCAGGAACTGCGTAATGATCCCCAATATGCAAAGCTGCTGCGACAGCACGCCGGGGAGAGTTTTGGGGCACAAATTCCAGATCAAGTGACCCCTGAGTTTGTACGTTCTGAATTGGCGGCTGGTCGAGCAATTATCCCTGCGAATATCAACCACCCTGAGCTTGAGCCGATGATCATCGGTCGTAACTTCAGGGTAAAGGTCAATACCAATATCGGTAACAGCGCCATCACCTCGTCGATTGGTGAAGAGGTAGAGAAGATGGCATGGTCGGCACGTTGGGGTGGGGACACTCTGATGGACCTCTCAACCGGTAATAACATCCATGAGACCCGTGAGTGGATACTGCGGAATGCACCAATGCCGATAGGCACTGTGCCCATCTATCAAGCCCTGGAAAAGGTTGATGGCAAGGCTGAAGAGTTAAGTTGGGAGATAATGCGCGACACCCTGATCGAGCAGGCTGAACAGGGGGTCGATTATTTCACCATCCATGCAGGGGTGCTGTTGCGATATGTACCTCTCACAGCCGAGCGGGTGACCGGTATTGTCTCCCGTGGCGGCTCGATCCTGGCCAAGTGGTGCTTGGCCCACCATCAGGAGAACTTCCTCTACACCCACTTTGTGGAGATCTGCGAGATCATGAAGGCCTATGATGTGGCGTTTTCCCTGGGTGATGGTTTACGTCCAGGTTGTCTGGCCGATGCCAATGATGCGGCGCAGTTCAGTGAGCTGGAGACACTGGGTGAGCTTACCAAAGTGGCTTGGGAACATGATGTCCAGGTCATGATCGAAGGGCCGGGCCATGTGCCGATGCAGATGATAAAGGAGAATATGGAGAAGGAGTTGCAGGACTGCTTTGAAGCGCCTTTCTATACCCTTGGTCCTCTGGTGACTGATATCTCTCCCGGCTATGACCACTTCAGTTCCGGTATCGGGGCGGCACAGATTGGCTGGTACGGTACTGCCATGCTCTGCTATGTCACACCGAAAGAGCATCTGGGTCTACCCAACAAGGAGGATGTAAGGGAGGGTATCATTACCTATAAAGTTGCTGCTCATGCTGCTGATTTGGCAAAGGGTTTTCCCGGTGCTCAGTTGCAAGATAATGCCATGTCCAAAGCCCGCTTCGAGTTTCGTTGGGAGGATCAGTTTGCTTTGAGTCTGGATCCTGAGAAGGCGATTGCTTTTCACGACGAAACCCTGCCTCATCAGGCGCATAAGGTGGCGCATTTCTGTTCCATGTGTGGACCCCACTTCTGTTCCATGAAGATTACTCAGGATGTGCGGGAGTATGCCAAGACCCTTGGTGTCACTGATGGAGAAGCACTTGAGCAAGGGATGCAGGAGAAGGCTGTCGAATTCAAAACCCAGGGAGGCAAGCTCTATAAAGAGCTATGAGGCTTGATCGATATATCAGTCAGGTCACTGAACTCAGTCGCTCCGAAGTACGTAGTGCTATCCGGGCTGGACGGGTCTCGGTCGATGGCTCAGCTATAGTACAACCTGCCCATCAGGTGGCTATAAGTGCCTCGGTATTGTTTGATGAGCAGATACTGGCTGCGCCGCTGCCTCGCTACTATATGCTGAACAAGCCGGCTGGCGTGGTGTGCGCCACCCAGGATCCCAGTCATCGTACTGTTCTTGATCTTTTGCATCAGGTCAGATCTGACAAACTGCATATCGCTGGGCGTCTTGATATCGATTCCACGGGCCTCGTTTTAATTACTGACGATGGTCAGTGGTCCCATCGTGTCACATCTCCGCTCAAGGCCTGTGGTAAAACCTACCGGGTTGAACTCAAATCTGCACTCAGCGATGCTGATGCGTTGCAGATTGAGCAGGGAGTGACCCTTCATCACGAGAAGAAGCCGACTCGTCCGGCAGTGCTACAGAAGCTGGGTGAGACTCATCTGCGCCTGACCATCACCGAGGGTAAGTACCACCAGGTTAAACGGATGTTTGCGGCAGTCGGCAACCGGGTAGTTGCCTTGCACCGGGAATCGATCGGTGCTTTGACTCTTGACGAACACCTTGATCCTGGAGCACATCGTCCACTGACCCCGGAAGAGGTTGATCTCTTTTAACCTAAAAAGATCAGTTGGGCAGCGTGATTCACCCAACAGGTGACCATGTGCATCGAAGCTATTTTCTACAAAATCAGGAACCTGCTATTAGAATGGAGCGGTCAACTGATTTTTTTAGGTTTAACCAGTCTGAAGGCAAAAAGCCTTATTTGCTTATCTGCTTAATTTCGCCTGGCAGTTAAAGTTATTCCTATGATCGGCCGACGATATTGTCGTAGTGTGCAAATAGCTAGGGCCTGTTAACACTATTCGACTCGGTTCTACTGTGACTAATTACTACATAAAACAGACCTAATGTTATCCAAGGTGGATGAATACCTGAAGCTGGTATCCTCATGGAAGAAGTGATTGGGGGGATGAGAATTAACTCATTAAATCTGGGTTTTTAACCTACTACACTTTTTCTATATCTTGGTGATTTTTTTTGGGTATCTATCGTGCGAGGTAAGGTTTCAGTAGCGACTGGTCATTGGTTGCAGCTCTCTGAAGATTCTATTTTGAATTTGCAGGAGGTAATCGATGCCTGTGATGTTGGTATCTGTTTGGTGGATGCCGGTAATCATGCTCTGATCTGGAACAACTGGTTGAACAGTCACTTTGGATTGTCTGATCGTAAAAGAGAAGCCCAGCCAATAGAAGATCTTTTTCCCTCCCTTGCCGGACCAAGATTTAATGACATGGTGAAGGCAGCAGTAGATCAATCGAAAGCGCATCAAAACAGTTCTCTCGAAAAGCAGTTTCAAACACCCCGTCATTTCTTCAAATTGGATATGACACGTTTTATCCGGGTCAGCGTTCGTCCACTGGTAATGCATCCAGGATATTGTCTGGTGCAGATCAATGAAGTGAATGCTGAGCAGAAGGAACTGGATCCACTGAATAGCAACAGACTCTCTAAATACAGTACCCGTGCCATTCTCTCCTCCGTGGAAGATGCGGTTATTTTGTTGGCTGCGAATGGCAGGGTTGAATTCGTCAATCTGGCTGCGGAGAGTATGACGGGCTTTCAAAGCAATCAGATCACAGGGCGCTCTTTGACAGATGTTTACCAGGTTTACGATGAGTCAGCTCACTCCAGCGAAATGCTTGGTCTGAAGCAGATTCTGGCCGATCAGTGCCGTCAATTGGTATTGACCCATCGTGAAGGGTTGAGTATCCCCATTCAACAGACGATTACCCGCCTGAAGGCTGATGATGGCACTCTAGATGGTATCGTTGTGGTGTTCAAGGATACCAGTCAGTCGCGGAAACTGGCGGCCCAGTTGAGCTGGCAGGCAAGTCATGATCCGGTAACCCGGCTCTATAATCGCGCCGAATTTGATCGGCGACTATCACACCTTCTTGAAGAGACTGTGTTTGATGAGGAGAGACACTGTCTGCTCTACCTGGATATTGATCGCTTTATTGTGGTTAACGACAATTGTGGCTATGCAGCTGGTGATGAGCTTCTGCGTCAACTGGCAGCACTGATAAAGCGCTCTATACGTAACAGCGATCTACTTGCCCGTTTGGGCGGAGATGAGTTTGCAATCCTGCTTAGCCAATGTACCGTTGAAGCAGCTGAAACCATTGCTGAGAAAATACGCAGGGCTGTGCATGGTTTCCGTTTCGCGTGGGCTGGCAAGACCTATGCCCAGAGCATAAGTATCGGCATGATTCCCATTGATAATCACAGTCAGAGTGTTGAACAGATACTCGGATTTGCAGATATTGCCTGTCAGACTGCGAAAGAGGAGGGGCGTAACAAAATCCATATCTATGATTCGGTGGACAGCCCTGCTGCCAAACGCCATGGCGAGGCGCAGTGGGTAACCCGCATCAGAACTGCCTTGGAGGATGACCACTTCACCCTCTATGTTCAGCCGATTTCTTCGGTTACCTCAGGCGATGAGAAACGGGAGCATGTGGAGGTACTGATCCGACTGCTGGATGAAGAGTCGGGAATAGTCCCACCTGGCGCCTTTATACCCGCTGCTGAGCGCTTTGGTTTGATGCCTGCAATAGATCGCTGGGTAATCGATCAGGTCACCCGCTTTATCATTTGCAATCGTGCAGTTTGTCTGGCATCAGGGCGACGTTTCTTCGTTAATCTCTCGGGCCTCTCTGTGTGTGATGATGAGTTTTTAAAGTGGATACTAGAGACAATACAAGAGCACGATATCCCGGCAGGCATGCTCTGCTTTGAGGTTACTGAAACTGCAGCTATCTCCAATTTGACCTCTGCCGAACATTTTATGCGGACCCTGCAGCGCTATGGTTGCGAATTTGCTCTGGATGACTTTGGCAGTGGCCTCTCATCTTTTGGTTATCTGAAACATCTGCCGGTGGAGTATCTGAAGATAGATGGCGCCTTTGTCAAAGAGATGCTCGACAATCAGATAGACGACTCCATGGTGGATGCTATTAATCGAATTGGTCATATCATGGGGCTGGAGACCATCGCAGAGTTTGTCGAGAACGCTGAAATTCATGAACGCCTCAGAGAGATTGGCGTGGATTTTGTTCAGGGTTACGGCATCTGCAGGCCCTTTCCAATAGATCAACTGCTGAGTAGCCGTTAGTTTTTTTATCGAAGAAGTTATGATGAATCGTAGGGTGCGGCCCTGCCGCACCATGTACAGCTGAAACCAAACCACCTAACGAGTCGGTGTAGCAATCCGGGAAGATTGGTGCAGTGTTCTCCCGGATTCCGTTGCACTTCATCCAGGCTACGGGCTGCTGTATTCAACGAGGAGAGTGACTCGCCGGGGGGGGCAAAACTGAATCGTGATGACTCCCGAAATAAATTCACCTGTAGGGTGCGGCCCTGCCGCACCATGTCCAACTAAAACCAAAACCACCTAAAAAGTCGGTGTAGAGACGCTGCTGGTAATGAACAAACTATCCGGGATTTTTAGTGAATTCTCACCCTGATGGTGCGGCAGGGCCGCACCCTACAACCAGTCTGCTTGACCAATCCTCGCTAGCTGGAAGAGCGTTGAAAATTAGTGCCTTTGCATCCTGAGCAGGGCGGGATGTGTCCTGTCTTCTTGAAATGCATCTCTTTACCGCATTGGCTGCAGACCAGTGTGCCAGGGCCTGTCACTTCGCCGGTATGGTAGAGGGATGCGTTGTTGGCCCGCTGTGCCAGTTTTGCCAGCTCTAACTTGGTCTGGTCGGCTACGCTGGTGAACATCTCCAGCATGCGCTCTTCCACTAGCTGGACGTCAAATCGCCACCAGGCAGAAAGTTGCTCGCCAGTTTCGAGTAGATAACTGGCAGCGTCTTTCATATCCCGCTCAACATAGGTGGAGACCTTGTCTGCCTCTTCTCTGCTCAATTCACCTAGTTCGATAAGCTTTTCCCGGGCATCCTCCAGATAGTCTTTTAAGCCGGGGAGGGCGTTTTCCCGGGCCGACTCAACTGCTTCATGAACCTCTTGCAACATCTTGTCATAGGCTTTTGCCATCCTTTTCAGAGTATCTTGGGGGGTCTCATTCATATTCGTCTCCCGTACTTCTTGGCTATATCTCTAATCATGGATCAATTTTCTTACCACGCCAAGGGAAGCAGATAACCTGATACAGGCATCATGCTACAAAATAGAGCCTATCCTGAGGCGCTGAACCAGCTTTTCAAGAGCAGTAAGCCTCCACCGGTTCCCAGTCCAATACCGAGCGCTGTGGCTACAGTGACTGGAATCAGGCCCCCACTACCGAACACCAGTAGTAGTGAGCCGCTGAGCAACATGGTGCTGCCGGATATGGTGGTGACTGTATTCAGATGGTTGCGCTGCATCTGCTTTTGCAGCTTTTTCAGATCGTCCGATTGCCACTGTAGTGTCAGTTGGCCCGCTGCAGCATCATCGATGATCTTATTAATTTTATTCGGCAGGTCTGGGAGATTCTCAGCGAATAGCGGCAGGTTCTTTTTGAGCTTGCTGACGAAGGCCCGGCGGCCTATCTGTTCGCTCATCCAGCGCTCAAGGAAGGGCTTGGCAGTGGTCCATAGATCGAGTTCCGGGTAGAGCTGTCTGCCCAGACCTTCGATATTCAACAAGGTTTTCTGCAACAGCACCAGCTGGGGCTGGACCTCCATATCGAATCTTCGCGCTGTCTGAAACAGGCGTAGCAGGAAATGGCCGAAGGAGATCTCACTCAAGGGCTTTTCAAAGATCGGTTCACTGACTGTTCGGATGGCAGACTCGAACTCTTCCACACGCGTATCTTTAGGTACCCAGCCGGAGGCTACATGAAGCTGGGCGACCCGCTTGTAGTCACGGTTGAAAAAGGCGAGCAGATTCTCTGCCAGGTAGCGTTTGTCCTCTTCTGTGAGGGTGCCCATGATGCCGAAATCAACGGCAACGTAGCGTCCATCGGGCTCTACAAAAATATTGCCGGGGTGCATATCGGCATGGAAGAAGTTGTATTCGAAAACCTGCGTGAAGAATATCTCCACGCCTCGCTCCCCAAGCAGTTTCATGCTGATACCCTGGGACTTCAGCGCCTTGATATCTCCCACGGGTGTGCCACTGATACGCTCCATGACGAAGACGTTTTTCCGGGTCAGATCCCAGTAGACTTCCGGCACGTAGAGGGCATAGCTATCAAGAAAGTTACGTCGTAGCTGGGAGGCATTTGCCGCTTCACGCATCAGATCCAATTCATCGAAAATAGTCTTCTCATACTCCTGAACGACCTCAACAGGCCTCAGTCGGCGACCCTCTTTCCAATATTTCTCAGCGAGATGGGCAATTGTAAATAGCAGATCTACATCACGGCGTATGGTCTTTTCGATATTTGGGCGAAGTACCTTGACTACGACTTTGCGCCCATCCTTGAGTTGTGCAGTATGTACCTGGGCAATGGATGCTGAAGCGAGGGGTGACTCGTCAAAGGCTTCAAGCAGTTCATCGATGGATTGTCCGAACGCCTTATCAATTATTTTTCTGGCCTGGGAGCCGGGGAAGGGGGGTACCCGATCCTGCAGTTTTGTGAGTTCATTCGCCAGGTCATCAGGAAGCAGGTCGCGCCGGGTGGAGAGGATCTGTCCAAATTTTACAAAGATGGGGCCAAGATCTTCTAGCGCGCGACGAATTCGAACAGGGTAACTTCCCCTGTCTTTACGAAACCAATACCAGGGGGAGAGGTAGATCAGAAAACGAATCGGCCGGAAAAGATGGGTGGCGAGAATTACCTCATCCAGACCATGTCTCAGTAGTACTAGATTAATGTGTATCAGCCGAATGGCTTGAGAAGGGCGAATCACGAACGCTTATCCTCGTTGTCATCAGATTGGCGCAGCCTTTTAATTCGAGCTTCAAGCCGTTCCACATCATCCCGCAGCCGATCCACTTCATTGAGAAAGGGTTCGATCTCATATTGCCCAGGTAACAGTCGCAGCTCCTCTTCCAGATACTCTTTAAGATTGAGTGAGGCTGTCTGCTTGACCTGTTTTCCCCAGTCTACCGCGCCACGCACCATATTGCCGATCTCATGAGCGGCTATATCACCGGTGAGACGAGAGAGTTGCTCCTCCCAGTCGATATCGAGCGCACTGAAGAATTCACCGAAACGCTGTGCCAGGGCGGTATCACCTTCAATGGTGACTGATCCGTTAAACAGCTGCTCTGTACTGCTACGATCATGGCGCATGGAGGCAAGATCCAGCAGCGTGCCTCGCAGCAGGCAATCGGGTTCACCTTCGTAGTAACTCAAGAGCTGAAAACCCTGTGGCTCAGGTATCAGGTAGATTGATATACCCAGTCCGACAATATCCAGCTGTATGACGCTACCCTGGATTGGCGCCAGTCGGGTTGGGCTCTCAGGATCAAGCTTAATGGCCTGGTTGAGTAGTTGCTCCAGGCTGGTGATGATGGCAGCACTGATGGTCATGGCGATTCTTCCGTAAATAGAAGGCGTATGCTCAACTCTGTCAAATTTTGTATCCACGATGTATGGCAACTACGCCACCAGTCAGATTGAAGTAGTCGCAGCGATCAAAACCGGCGTGTTCCAGCATCCCTTTGAGGGTCTCCTGGTCGGGGTGCATACGAATAGATTCCGCCAGGTAGCGGTAGCTCTCTTCATCCTGAGTGACCAGTTTTCCGATTTTCGGTAGTAGGCTGAATGAGTATAGATCGTAGATTTTCTGCAGTGGCTTATGCACCGGTTTGGAGAATTCCAACACCAGCAGACGCCCGCCAGGCTTTAGTACTCTGAAGATATCGTTTAGGGCCAACTGCTTGTCGGTGACATTGCGTAGTCCAAAGCCGATGGTGACACAATCAAAATGGTCGTCTGGAAAGGGCAGATGTTGGGCATCCGCCTGAACATAGCGGACATTGGCAACCCGTCCTTCATCGATCATTCGATCTCTGCCCTGGCCCAACATGGCGGCATTGATATCTGAGAAGACTACCTCCCCATCACTCCCTACCAGGCCACTGAAGCGGGCAGAGAGGTCTCCAGTACCTGCAGCCAGATCGAGAACCCGCTGACCTTTGCGTACTCCGGAGAGTTCGATAGTGTGGCGCTTCCAGATTCGGTGTACACCGAACGACATCAAGTCGTTCATCAAATCATACTTGTTGGCAACCGAATCAAAGACCTCACGAACCCGGCCGGCCTTTTCGCCGACAGGGACATCCTGATATCCGAAATGTGTTGTCTTTTCATCCTTCATGGCATCACCTGTTGTTTCGATCCAAGGGCGCTGCAACTTGCCCCTAATTCACGGTATTTACCATGAATGGCTTAACCCAGTCTGACTCTGAGTGTTAGCGAAATTTACCACCTGGCCCGCTAGGCCGATGGTTCCTTTCTCTCATAACCTGCGCTACTCAGACGCTGCAGGTACTCCTGCCAATTCTGCTCAAAATGAGCGCCCAGCTGATACAAGGTATCCCAGGAGTAGATGCCGGTATTATGCTCATCATCAAAGTGCAGGCAGATGGCGTAATTTCCCACAGGTTCAATATGGGCAATATTCACCTCTTCCTTGCCAACCTGCAACACTTCTTGACCTGGACCATGGCCCTGAACCTCTGCGGAGGGCGAGAATACGCGCAGATACTCAGCGGGATAGCTGTATTTACTCCCGTCATCGAAGCTGATTTCCAGTACACGGGACTGCTTATGCAGGTGGATCTCTGTCGGATTGGGGTGTGACATGATTTTCTCTCGTTAGTCGATGGTTGATACTTGGGTAAAACCCACGGCAGCAACTTTATATCGGTTATCACAAACCATTTGCAGGCTGTTAACAGGGTTTGTTGTAGTTAGAGAATATATTGACTCAGGTCTTCGTCTGCTGCCAGTTGAGATAACTGGCTGTCGACATAGGCTGCGTCGATGGAGATGGCAGTGCCACTCTGTTCAGAGGCCTCAAAAGAGATGCTCTCCAGTAGCCGTTCCATCACCGTATGCAGGCGGCGTGCACCAATATTCTCTGTTCTCTCATTTACCATCCAGGCCGTTTCAGCTATACGCTTGATACCATCATCGGTAAACGCCAGGTCTACATTTTCTGTGCCCAGCAGGGCCTGGTACTGCTCGGTCAATGAGGCGTCGGGTTCGGTCAGGATGCGGGTGAAGTCCTCAGTACTCAATGCAGAGAGTTCTACCCGGATCGGCAAGCGCCCCTGCAGTTCTGGTATCAGGTCAGAAGGCTTGGTGAGATGAAAAGCCCCGGAAGCGATAAAGAGGATATGGTCGGTTTTAACCATGCCGTGTTTGGTGGAGACGGTACACCCCTCAACAAGGGGCAGCAGATCACGTTGAACCCCTTCCCGGGATACGTCTGCTCCGCTGGTCTCGGCGCGGCTGGTAACTTTGTCCAGTTCATCGATAAAGACGATGCCATGCTGCTCCACGGTTTCCAGGGCGCGCAGCTTGAGATCCTCTTCGTTGATGCGCTTCGATGCCTCTTCGTCATTGAGCACCTTATAGGCATCTTTGATACGCAGTTTACGACGCCTGGTGCGTCCTGTGCCGAGGTTCTGAAACATCCCCTGCAACTGACTGGTCATCTCTTCCATGCCGGGAGGCGCCATGATTTCAACACCTACAGGTGTGGTATTGACCTCGATTTCGATCTCTTTGTCGTCCATTAAGCCGGCACGCAGCTTCTCTCTGAACTTCTCCCGGGTGGAGCTGGAGACCGTGCTGCTGGTTTCAGTCTCATCCCATCCGCTCGCTTTTGGGGCCGGCAGAAGCGCATCGAGAATTCGCTCCTCTGTTGCCAGGCTCGCCTCTTCTGAGACTTTGGCCATCTCACCTTCGCGAACCATTTTGACTGCAGAATCAGCAAGATCCCGGATGATCGAATCCACTTCCCGGCCTACATAGCCCACTTCGGTGAACTTAGTCGCTTCAACCTTTATGAATGGAGCGTTCGCCAGTTTTGCCAGACGACGGGCAATTTCGGTCTTACCGACACCGGTCGGTCCAATCATCAGAATATTTTTTGGTGTTATCTCATTGCGTAGAGATTCATCGACCTGTGCCCGACGCCAGCGATTGCGTAATGCAATGGCGACAGCTCTTTTGGCATCTTTCTGACCGATGATATGTTTGTTCAGCTCGGCAACAATCTGTTGGGGTGTGATTTGCGACATGAATTATGGCCTGTTTACTCTATGTCTGGCTCGCGTCTGATGTTTTTAAACATCTTCGACCCAGCCATTACACGTTGGAATCTAAAACTGTCTGGTGCAGCTTCAACTCACTATCCCTGACGCGCTTTCTCTGCTTACTGAGAGGGCGATTTCAGGGCATGGTGCTGTTCTGCACAGCAGACTGTTCTTTGCATAGGGTTAATTGGTTCAGGTTTCGCTGTCCAGCTCTTCCAGTACCCGGTTGTGATTGGTATAGATGCAGATGTCGGCAGCGATACCAAGCCCCTTTTCGACGATTTCGCGGGCGCTGAGTTCCGTATTATCCAGTAACGCACGGGCTGCTGCCTGGGCAAAACTGCCACCAGAGCCAATCGCCATCAGATTATGCTCAGGCTCTATCACATCTCCGGTACCGGAGATGATCAAAGAGGCTTTGGCATCTGCTACACAAAGCAGTGCTTCCAGCCGGCGCAGCGCCCGATCGGTTCTCCAGTCTTTGGCCATCTCAACAGCGGCTCGGGTCAGGTGTCCCTGATGCTTTTCAAGTTTACCTTCAAAGCGCTCAAACAGCGTAAAGGCGTCTGCTGTGGCTCCGGCGAAACCGGCGATCACATTGCCTTTGTGCAGCTGGCGTACTTTTCGGGCATTACCCTTCATCACGGTATTGCCCAGGGAGACCTGGCCATCGCCGCCAATGACGACTTTGCCGTTGCGCCGCACAGAAAGAATTGTTGTGCCTCTAAAATTTTCCACTTCAATCCTGAAAGATTCAATAATAAGGCGGCGATTGTACCTGAGGGCGGGGCTGGTGAAAAATCGGCTGTGTTAAAAACTTGATGTGGATTGTCATTGCTCATTGTGTCACCTGCTGCAATTGATGATATTTGCCCCTGTCAGTGAAGAGGAAGGATTACAGGGAAGAGTGTTGGAGCTGATGGTCCAGTAATTCTCAATAGCGGATGCGTATAGGATTGTGTTGGTTGGAGAACAGGGAATGTTTATTAGGGATATCACTCGCTTGTGTGCCTCTGTCATCCGTGGCAGAGTCATTGGTATGTTTCGAAAGCCCCCATATTTCTTACTGACAGGCCTGCTCTGGCTGATCTCTTATGGTTTGATGGCCGCGGCTATGCCCGGTGATCCCCAGAATCTGCCTGATGCCTATGAAATCGCACAACAGGTCTATACATCGGCACATGGCGGTTTGCTGGACAATGCCATCAGTCGTCGCAAGGGGCGTGATGTGGCCGTAGTGGTCAACAGGGCGCCCCTGGAGATGCGCACCCAAGGTCGAAAACCTGGGGTTCAGACCTTTGAAACCTATCTCAACAACAGCCCCGATGATGCTGCGATAAAATCTCAACAGATGGCAATTCTGACTTCAGGTAAAACCAAGGGTACCGGGGTGTTGTTAACCCGTTACTCCGACCCTGAACGGGGTTCGACCATTTCTATGTGGCTTCCTGCATTGAGAAAAATCAGGCGCATCAATGAGCCATCACATGAAGATGTCTGGTTCGGAACCAATCTCACCTATGGCGAACTGGTGCTGCGCACCCCTGATGATGAAGTGCATGAGCTGCTTGGTGTGGGCAAGATCGAGGCGTGCCTTGAAGCGATGAGGCTGGAAAGGTCGGAGAAGAGCCGCCATACACTCACTCTACCAGGGCCCCAGTGTGCCCATATCGGTAAAGCGGTCTATCTGCTGAAGAGTACCACCAAGTTTAAAAACTGGTGGTACGACTACCATCTCACTGAGATCGACCAGCGCACTTACGCCCCCTATCGTACGGTCTATTATAAGGATGGTGAGAAGATCAAAACGGTTTCAGTCGACTGGCAATCCCTTGATCAATCAGATCCACGCATCACCTATCCCCGTTACATCTATGCCATCAGTCATGGAGATGGTAAAGACAGCATGGTCTTTGTACCTCGCAGTACCATATCCCTGAATGTTGAACTTGACGACAGTTATTGGTCGGAAGAGACGCTAAGAAATTATGGCAAGTAAAAGGCGACTCATCGCTAAAGGGTTGCTCTCTGACTCATGGTCCGATGGCAGTATCAGGAAAGATACTCAATGAAGGGTGAGAAGCGGGATTACGCTGCGGACTACGCGAGATTCGTACTCAGACATCGCCGTTTGACGATTCTGCTACTGTTTGCAGCCACGCTGGTTGCGCTGTTCTATGTCAATCAGGTCAATCTGCGCAATGATCCTGACTCTCTGTTACCACTCAGTAACCGCTATATCGCCACCAATCTCTACAGTGATCACGCCTACGGCATGGGTAACCTGATGGTCTGGGGCTTGAAATTGAAGCAGGGGGATATCTATCAGCCCTGGTTTATCCGTATGGTTGAGGCGTTCTATCGTGATGTCAGCGCCTTGCCCTACGCAAATGTGGCCAATTTTGTCGGTCTGCCATCACCCAAGCTGCGCAACCTGGGCATCACAGAAAATGGCAGTCTCGATTTTAGCCGCCTGCTACCCGCCAATGGTATTTCAGATGATCCGCTGCAACAGCATTTACAGCTTCAGTATCTCCGTATCGGCCTGGAGAAACATATCGTCCTGGAGCCACTGCTGGTCTATTACCAGGACAGTGCTGGAGAAAAGTGTGAGATTACCGGTTCCGATGGATTGATCACCAATGCCTCTATCCACAAGGTACACCGACGATGTATTGCCACAGGCACTTTTATCATCGGTGATTTCAGTAATCAGCTGAAAGATCACCATCTGCAGTGGATTGGGCAAGTCAGGGAGTTGATGGCGGATTATCGGGCCAGGTATGGGGATAGGGTCGAGTTTTTTATCTCAGGAGAGCCCTATTTTCTCGCATCGATGGTGGAGGAGTTGTGGGACAAAGCCTGGCTTTTCGGCATCTCGATTCTGATCATACTGCTGGTGCTCTGGTATGAGTTTCGTCATTGGAGCTGTGCTCTCCTGCCGCTGATTGGGGTCGGCATGACCATTATTCTGACTCTGGGTCTGATGGGATTTACCCAGTTCAAGCTGACTACAATGATGGCGTTGACGCCGATGTTATTGCTGGCGATCGGTATCGGTCATTCGATACAGATTACCCGTCGTTTCATGCAGGAGCTTCAGGTCACCCAGGATCCGGAGCAGGCGGCGTTTACAGCAATCAGGCATACCGTGGTGCCTGCTGCACTCTCGATTGGAACGGATCTTCACGGTTTTTTTGCTATCTCATTTATCGATATCTCATTCTATAAGGCATACGCCTATTTCGGTATTTTCGGCATGTCCACGCTGATTTTGACCACCACCACTTTAATCCCGTTGTTGATGGTCAGTTTTCCGCCAAAACTGCATGACCGCAAGCACGAAAGAGGATGGGAGCGTCGATTGGCACGTGGACTGAGTGGCATCCTCACAGGCCCATCAAAGTGGATTCCCGTTGCTGCAGTTATCGTCATTTGGCTGGGTTCAGCTTGGATGACTGGATTGGCTGAGGGTTTCAGTGCCTTAATGGCGGGCGAGGCGGGACGGGATGATCCTGAAGTAGCCCGTATTCAGGATGAGTTTGACATCATGCCCGGTGTTGAAAAAGGGATTCACTATCCCAGAGCCGCCTACAAAGATTACTATCTGCTGGGCGAGCTGCTGGGTGAGGGTGGCGAAGTCGAGGCGATCTCCGATCTGCAAGCCCTATCGAAGATGATGCCTGGGGTGATCACCGCCAATATGGTGATCCGTTCCAAGGCCGGCGCCCTGCCACCTTGCGGTCTGGAAGCCTGGAATGAATTCGGTGTGCGGGTGATCGGGCCTGAGCAGTGCTACGATGAGATGCTCGACCCACCCCAGGGCATATTCAACAATGTTGAGGTCGTGCAGGCCCTCTCAGCATTTGAAGATTGGTTACGTGCCCATCCCCACATCGGCTATACCACCTCCTATGTGCAGTTTGTGAAAACCCTGAACATGATGCTGAATGCCCCTGTAGGGACTCTGCCTATGGCACATATGAATCTCTATGCCATACCCGGATTGGCCCATATGCAGCAAAACCGCTATGCCTATAGTCTTGGCCCGGATGGGAGTCTGCCAGACCCAAAAGCGATCCTGCCGCTCTACAATGGCATGCTTCAGGTTAGTGCCGCCGCAGGAGAACTCGACTCTTTCGTGAATACCCGCAACTGGGATGAGGGGATCATTGTTGGCTTTGTAAACACTATGGATCCAAAGCTGACTCACAAGACCATTCGCGACATCCAGAACTACCTGCATGAACACAAGGATGATCCGGGCATGGCACTGTTGACTGTGGGTATAGGCCCGGCAGAGCGGGTGACGATTCCGGCAAATGGAGAGCAGCCTGAACAGCTGGTGACCACCGAGGATTCGATGCCTGATAAAGCCGCTATCGGTGGCTTTTTAGGGGTTACCGAAGCGACCCGTGATGTGGCTTTCAAGGAGTGGCTGAATGCACCGGTCGCCACCTCCCTGACGGTATTCATCATGACCCTGATAATGTTCCGCTCCTGGATCATAGCCTCTCTGCTGATCAGTCTCTGTTTTATTACCCTGATGACCCAATATGGACTTGGTGCCTATATGACCTCGATCAGTGAGTGGTCGGCCAACCTGGCCTTCCACGTACAGGTCGCCCTGAGTATCGCGATGGGTTTGGGGGTGGATTATGGGGTCTATATGGTATCCCGACTGCGCGAGGAGATGCTCGCCTCGGGCAAAGATTGGAAACAGGCACTGGAGACGACCCTGGAGACGACCGGGTCAGCGATCATCATCTCCATGGTGGTACTGCTGGGCAGTTTCATTCCGCTGATGAATACCGAGCTTGCCAATCTATGGTCGGTCAGTCTCTACATCTCCGAGGCGCTGATTATGGATGTGATCATTGCTTTGACTGTGTTGCCGCTGGTGGTCTATTGGCTAAGGCCTAATTTTGTATTTGGGACGGAGGTGAAAAGTGGGGAGGGGGAATGACTATATCATTACACAGAGTTCAGGCATCCATTCAAATCATGAAATATTGCTTTAAAGGGTAGCTTTTGAAGCTGTTAGAGTTACCTCAATCATCGTATATCGCTTCTGCATGGCTTGATCTCAAATCGCCCCTCTCATTGGTTAGTCTCAATTGAGACAGCAACGATCCTGGCATATATGGGAATTGTGTTATGTGCCAGATCATTCCTGGTTATAAAAAAACATAAATACCCTAAAGCTATTATTAATTGTGACGATACAACTTGGTGACTATGTCTAGGCGATAGCCACGAATTGTGTAGTCGATCCATCAGGAGGTAGAAACTACATAGAGCAGTTCGCTGTTTCCTGGTATGGAAAAAATATGGAGTTGAAACAGGATTCAGGCTAAGGGATTGTTAAATTTTACATGTTGTTTTCTATGGCAGTAAAAACTCAATGTTCTGCTTAGGCCATATAATCCGTGAACATCCAATGTGGGTGCTTATTTAAGGAATTAGTTCTTAGTATCTGATCAGATATTCGATTGCGTTAATTTTTTGTTAAAATTGGAGTTTTACTAGTGAAGGCAGGAATTATATTAATACTAATTTTTATGCTATCAGCATGTTCGTCGATTCAAAGATCCTCGCAGTTGGAAGATGCAAATCTGGCGATTGGTATAGATAGTAAGAGCAGTGTCGTAGAAAAAATAGGACTTCCGAATAAAATTAAGAAATCCGGTGCTAAAGAGTACTGGTTGTACTCCGGGAATGGGACTAATCATAGTGTAGTCATAGTCACTCCTCTTGGAGCAAGTATGGTTGCAAACGGCCAGGCGAATGCTTCTGATGTGGCTCAAGAGATAACATCAAGTCATGACATTGATAGTCATATTGACTTAGTTTGTGTGTTTAATCAAAAGAAGCTGCTGGTGCATGCTTACAAACCAGGTAATAAAAGGAATTAAAGATGAAAATAAAAATAATTGCATTTTCAATTCTTCTTATAACCCTGATGTCGGGATGTGTAACAAATGAAATAAAAATGGAAGAGTCAGAATTGTCTGACTTTAAGTCATCAAAGGTAGCAACCAGTTTTTTTATGGTTAATAAGAAGGTTAACTATTTTGAGCTGCTATATAGAGTGTTATGGGTTGAAACCAATTCTACAACGCTAGATATAAGTGGGTTATGGAACCCAGATAAAGAACTAACTGTTACCGTAAATGATGTTTTACTAAATACAGGGCTTGATGCTTATGAGTTATTCAGCATAGTCAAAGACAATAGAATACTGGATGCCTACATGGATGGTTTAGTAGAGGATTATACGCAGCACTACTCAGGTAACCATAAAAATATGCCGGCGGTTAAACTGCCTCCAAATGCTGAATATCTATCAAAATATCCAGATTATGAGGGATTCGAAGGGTTAAGAGATGAACTTGTTGATAAAGGTTATAATTATCTTTTCGAATATCTTTCTCCTGATATTTATGGCTCGTCTGGCGCTTTAGGATTGGTTGTGGTGAAAATGCCATCACAGTTAAGGGTGGTTGACCTGATCAATAAAAAGGTTATTTGGCTTGTTCCTGATAAATATGCTGTTGATGGCCGTCAATTGGGAGGAGATTTGCATGGCCTTGAAAAAGATAATTTATCTTTACTGAAAGAAAGTGTAAAAAACGGAATGTTGAAGTTGATTACTCCACAATACTTGGCTGATGAGTTTGAAATGGAAATCAGTAATCTAGCTACTGCAGCACAATAGAGTATTAAGGGCACCTCTACGAACTGCTTATACCCTCTGCGTGAGCCGAATTAGAATGGTTGTTCTATTCTCAAGGATCACAACGCAGCAACTCGTAACGTGCGAAAAAGCATATTACGTAGATGTGGTGAGGTACGAACCGCATCATTGATGTACGTGAACCATCCATTCGTTATTGATGCGGTTCGCACTCAGTAGATGTGCTGTCCACTCAGTATGCTGACTGGACATAAAATGCGACACTATCTTGTGCTATAATTCTGTAACTATCAGATATTTAGAGTAAATATCATTTATTTGTAACGGACATTTTTTGGGACTTTATTCGTGACAGAGGGCAACGATCCCCACGTCAGGGTGGAAACCGACCGTTTCGGCCCATTTACATTCCAGCTTGGTGTCGATATGGCTGCTCTGGAAAGTCTACTGCTGCGCGTGGATGATGCCCACAAGCGTTTCAAAAGTTCACCCTTGTCCCAGGTTGCGAGCAGGTTGGATAGGGAGGTTGTTGTAAGCAGTATCTTCGGCACCAACTCTATTGAGGGTGGCACTCTCACTGTCGAGGAGACCGATGAGGCGCTGGATCTCACGCCTGCCCAGGTACAGGACATCGAGCAGCGCCGAGCTGTCAATCTCAAAAATGCCTATGGCTTGGCTCTGCAGGTCGCCGTGAAGCCTGGTTGGAAGCTGAACGTGGAATTTATCAGACAGATCCACTCAGCTGTTACCGACCAGCTTCCACACGAATACAACCGGCCGGGGTTGCTTAGAGATAATCCCAAGGGTGTGGTGACCCGGGTAGGGAATCAGGAGCATGGAGGCATTTACAAGCCTCCGCAGTACGGAAAAGATGTAGAGCGGTTGCTTGCGGCCCTTATTCAATGGCACCAACAACTGGTAGAGCGAAAGGTGCCGGTATTGATTCGTGCTCCGCTGGTACATCTCTATTATGAACTGATCCACCCCTTCTGGGATGGCAATGGCCGCGTAGGTCGAGTATTAGAGGCAGTTCTTCTTCATGCCGAGGACTATAAATACGCGCCCTTTGCCCTGGCTCGTTACTACCTGGAGCATATCCACACCTACTTTTCTTTGTTCAATACCACCCGAAAGGAGGTAGAGAAAAAGGCGGAGGCCCCTAACACAGACTTTGTTGCCTTTTTCATGCAGGGCATGCTGGCAAGCATCAATGACCTGCATGACCGTGTAAATGAGTTGATTGCTCAAATTCTGTTTGAGAGTGAAGCTAAACGCCTTCATGATGAGAAAGCGATCAATGCTAGACAGTATGCTATCGTCAGTCAGATCATGTCAGCTGGTAAGCCCGTATTGCTTACCGATCTAAGAAAGGCACCCTGGTACCAGGCACTTTATGTGAAGCTAACAGATAAAACCAAGCAACGTGATTTAAAAGGATTGAGTAAGTTAGGTATTGTGATACAGGACGGTAAAATCAGTTATGGCCAGGTTGTGCCGAAGTAGATAATTTAACCAGAAATGGTTCAAACTATCTCAAAAGGGATAGGCTCTCTAAATTTAATATATTGCTGCCTTATAGATCACTCAGGCTTTTTTTTCGCTCTGGGATGAGCCTTGTCATAGACCTCAGCAAGGTGTTGAAAGTCGAGATGGGTGTAGATCTGGGTGGTGCTGATATTGGCGTGACCCAGGAGCTCCTGAACGGCTCGCAGATCTCCTGAGGATTCCAGCAGGTGGCTGGCGAATGAGTGACGCAGCAGATGGGGATGGACATTGCGGGGTGCGCCCTGGTCTATCGACCACTGATGCAGCTGCTTCTGGATGGTGCTGCGACTGATACGCTTCCCCCGTACACCGACAAACAGTGCGGTTTCATCCTGCTCCGCCAATTGTCCACGTACCTTGAGCCAGGCGGTGATCGCTTGTTTGGCCTGCTTGCCCACTGGAAGCAGACGGGTTTTATTCCCTTTGCCGGTGACCTCCACGATCTGTTCAGACAGATCGATATGGGCAATATCCAGAGCAATCAATTCGGCAAGGCGCAATCCGGATGAGTAGAATAGCTCCATGATTGCTCGATCTCTCAGTCCTGTGGGGGAATCGTCGTCGATGTCGAGTAGCTGGTTGAGCTGATCCACATCCATGGTTACCGGTAGTTTCCGGCGTACCTTTGGCGCCCGGACGCCAAGCGCCGGATTGGACTGAGCAAGATTTTCACGGATCAGATAGTTAAAAAGTGAGCGGAGAGTGGAGAGCTCCCGATGCAGACTCTTCGGCGAAAAACCCTGGCGATGTCGGCCGGCTATATAGTGTCTTAGCTGCTGCTGGCTGAGTTTGTTCCAGCCAGGGATCTGCTGCTGCTCCAGCCAAGCTGTCGCTGCTTTCAGATCACGGGCATAACTTTCATGGGTCCGGGGTGAGAGGCGGCGTTCGTGGACTAGATAGTCGAGGAACCGGTCAACCCAGAGCTGAATAGGGTGGGCTGCCGATTTTGACATGACGACCTATATTCCGGGGAGAGAGACGGCCTGCAGCGTTCTGCTGATGATCTCACCAAGCCGGGTAAGGAACTCTGTGCCATGGTCGGGAGCGAAACGATTCGGGTCACAGCTGCCTATGGCCAGGAGCCCGAGTACACCGTCACTTTTTAAGGGTATCAGGGCGGTTGACGCAATACGATCACCCTCTGTGCCAAAGATATAGTCCAGCTGTTGCTGATCCATCTTCCCGCAAATAGGTTGGTTCTGAGTGAAAAACTGTTCAAATGTGGCGATCTGAGTTTCAAGTGAATCTTCAAGGTGATCATCGATATGGCTTGAAGAGAAGAGTCGTAGCTCTACGGCATCAGCCTTGAAGTCGTCATGCAGTTCATCCTCCAGCGCATTCAAAACTTCATCAAATGTTGCAGCATCGATCAGCTCCAGTGTCAGGCGGTGCATACGCGCCTGCAGCTGATCATTGGATCTTGCAACTTCGACAAGCTCAGATAACTGTTGTTGGGTCTCCTTTAACTGTTTTCTGAGGGCATCAACCTGACGCTCAATCAGGGAGACAGCTGCACCGCTCTCATGGGGTATAACCATTTGTCCGAGAATTTCGGGATAACGCGAAAAAAAACCAGGGTTTTCGCCTAAATAGTCTGCGATTTGCTGATCAGTGCCATCATCCTTGATGTTGTCGTTTGGGGCTTTATGGTTCATAGCTCAATGGCTCCTTCATACACAGTCTCTGCGGGACCTCTCATGAGTACGGTTTGGCCTTCCGCAGCCCACTCTATCACAAGATCGCCACCAGGTAGGTGTACAACGACCTGTTCTTCAAGTAGTCCAAGTTGACGTCCCACTGCGACAGCTGCACAGGCACCGCTACCACAGGCCAGTGTTTCACCGGCACCACGCTCGAAAACCCGTAGTCTGACCTCTCCTGGGTTGACTACCTGAAGAAAGCCGACATTTGTGCGCTCGGGAAAGCGCTCATGCCGTTCAATCAATGGGCCAAGTGATTCAACAGGGGCAAAATCACAATCAGCGACAAGTAACACAGCATGGGGGTTGCCCATGGAAACAGCGCTGATTGTATGCTCTTCACCAGCAACATCCAGACTGTATTGATCAGTTCGTTTATCAGATATGAAAGGTATTGCTTGCGGCTCGAATTGGGGTTCTCCCATATCGACCTCAACCATACCGTTATCCAGATGATGTAATACGATTATTCCACTGGAAGTGCTAACCCTTAAGGTCTGTTGGTCACTCAACTTGTGTCTTCTTACAAATTTAGCAAAACAGCGAGCGCCATTTCCACAGGCACCGGCTTCGCTGCCATCTGCATTGAAGATTCGGTAGTGAAAGTCGGTGTTGGGTAGTTTAGCCGGCTCTACCAATAAAATCTGGTCACAGCCAATACCAAAGCGTCTGTCGGCGATGAGACGACAAGAGGATTCAGAGAGGGATGCCTGTTGGTTGACTGCATCGATTATGACGAAGTCATTTCCCAATCCATGCATTTTAGTAAATTGGAGAATCATGAATCTTCCTGTTGTGATTGATCCATGGAATTTTCAGGTGGATGTTGTAGAGGGCCTTTTTGTCCACAGCTGGCAAGCGCAATCATCATTATAATAACGGTGGTGATCAACAATTGGTGGTTAGATATCATATTCTTGAGTTGTAATTTGATCGTTATTAAAAATTATAAATCTAAGGCATGACTCAGTTGTATGGTGAGCGTGAAATTAAGCTGGTCTGCCCTGTGCTTGTGGAAGTTACTCCGAACTATAGCAAAATCACCCTTTGAGTTTATATCAATTAGTTTTTTGTGCTGTTACTACCCCTGTGTGACCATTCCAGACTATTTTGCGCGAAACCGGTAAGCCAGGAAAAGCGTAAACATCAGTGCTGACATACTGAGCAGAGAGAGCAGATAGAGTGTTTTTGGTTCATAACGATAGATGACTCTATCGCCTGGGCTTACTTGTATGGCAGGTAGTATATCCAAAAAAGGAGTAACAGTGGCCGGTTTGTTATTTACATAGGTATTCCAGCCGGGGTAGTGCCGGATAGGCAGAATCATCCATGTTGCTCGATCACCTGTGTATTCTAACTCATGCAGAGTAGCGTTGCTTTTAAGAAGTTGTAGGTTTGAGAAATCTGGTATTAAGTTTTCATCCAGCTCATCAAGTGTATAACCGCTACCTTTAATGTTGGTGTTTTCCAGTAGTACCATATTATTCTCTATTCGGTGATAGATAATAGAATCGGGTAGCTTAATATTCAGATAGAATTTTACAGCGACAACTGAACTACGAGTATCGCTACCCCGCTTGATATAAACATCATCGTTTTGCATAGGGTAGAGCCATGCACTCAGTTTACCTTTTTGATCAGAAGGTAATGTGTGGATTTCAAGTCGATTATTATGGGTGTTCAAATGGATCCTTTTAGAGAATGTGAAATCAACCCAGCGGTTGTCACGAACTTGCGATGCTTTTACAAATGATTCAGCAATTAAAATGTTGTCGTGATAGAGGCGTAGAGCTATATCAGCATGGGCCTGCTCCATGCCATGGGTGGCAAGCTTTAAGGAGATTGCATCAATTTCCAGTGGATTAGGTAAAGCAAAATATTGTACTAGTGGGCGTTCTGGAGTGATTAGTCCTGAAGCCTTAGGAGGCGATCCAGATGTAGAGAGTACGGTACGCTGTATATTTCCCTTGGAAATAGGTTTGTTACAAGCCAGGTATTTGATAGCAAGTAGGTTGAGCATATTGGAGTCGGATTTAACGCCTTCACAATAGACTGCGGCAGCAGTACGACTACGATGAGCATTTGGAGCAAGTTTGCTTTCCATTAAATCGCGTTCAGATCGTGTTTTGAACCCATGAGCGAACCATTCTGGTATTCCATAATTACTGAATATCCCGGAGACCATATAGGAGCGGTCTGCAATCGTACTTTGCATGGGTTTCAAGTGAATTTGCAGGTAGTCGATTGTAGGGGTCTTGGCAAAAAATGTTGATGCTGGTACAGGGCCGTTAAAATTACGGAATAAGGCGCGCATATCTAAAAATTGCACGGTAAGTAAGAGTATGATTATGCCCGTTATTAACCGGGGATTTCGTTTGCTGATTTTTGAAACAGATATCAGGTAGATAAGTTCAGCAGAAATGATTGCGAATGCCAGGGCAGATAAAATGGTCATTCTACCCCAGTTATTACTGTTGAATGTGGGAATGGCAGTGATTATCTCTTTGGGAAGTATTCCGAACGCAATCAATACTGAAATAGAGAGTAAAAGAAGAGCGAAGACGAGATTTTTTGTCAATCTTTTAAATATCAGTAACGGAACCAGAGTCGCAAGAAATATCAAAGGAATGATACCGATGTAAACGGTTCTCTCGACATTGGCATATTTGGTGAATAGTGGTTTTACATAATTGATTAAGTGATGTGCTTTGAGGGGGGTTCCACCATGTCGAGACTCCACTGCTTGAGTGAATTGCAACATTTCATATAGTGAATAAATTGAGAATGAAGTAATTAAAAAAGCCACGATGATGGCTGTGCCCAAGTATAATGCATTGAGACTGACGTTCTTAAGGCCATCTTTCCAGGGCGCAAAAATGGGGAAGAGAATTGCCAGAGCGAAAAAGCCATAGACGGCTACACTGGGAAAACCACCAAATATCATCAGTGCAGAGACAATGGCGAGCCAGGGTAGATAGATAAGCCTTTGTGAGATGAGGTATTGATAACTTAGCCACATCAACCAGGGAATCCAAATGCTGGTTGATACATGTGCCCAATAGAACCAAGCGGCATGAAAACCGGAATAAGCAAAAACCATTGCACCAAAAGTGGCGGCCAGTCGGCTTTTGGTCATGGAAAAGAGTAACAGATAAGCGCCAGTTGCGGCGATTAACAGATTAGTCAGAAGAGCAAAATAGTAGCCAGTTGCATTGTCACTGATGCTTGCGAATAGAGCGAAGGCTGGGGTAAATACAGCAGCAGGCAACCACTGCATGCCTGGTATGCCATTGATCGGATTTGGGTTCCAAATCGGTAGTTCGCCATTTCTAAGTGCGGTTTTTGCATGGATCCAACGGGGCATTCTGGCATCAAGGATGTCAGTGCGTGCCGGGTGTCTTGTTTTGATGTCTATACCAAGGTTTTGCCAGCCCGGTTGATTTGCCAATATATCGGTAGGTGCAACGGTTTCACCTGCGAAGGGATTTGCACCAAGTATCACTATTGAACTAATAACTATGAAGATGTACGGAAGAAGTCTATGGATGAGGGGTGTCATGTGGTTTTACTTTCCTTAGTATACCGAACGGATAGGTAGCTGGAGATTAGTACCAAAAATATCTCCGAAACAATATAAAAGAGTCTGTTTATAGTTGCCAGAATAATTGATGTGTTGGCATCGAGGTATGGCAGCAGTCCCATTACCAGAACCGCCTCTCGAATACCTATGCCAGCTGGAGCAAAAGGCACAGCAAACCCCAACGCATAACTCAGTGCATAGAGCCCTATGATATAGACAAATGAGAGTTCATTGGAAGTGAAGGGTAAAAGTGTAATCCAGAACGAAAAGCCAAGGCAGATCCAAATTATCGAAACCACCAGTGTAATGCCCGGGCTGAACATAAAGCGCTTTGCATATTTGATCAGGGTTTTTTTGAACAACAGTGTTATTAACACAATCAGGCCTGCAAGTGTTAACAATGTATAGGGGTGGGTTAGAGGTCCTGGCAGATCGGAAAGTAGTTGAATCAAAAGCTGATGCTGTACAAGCAGTATCAAGCATAGGCCAATAGCCAACGCACTGAAAACTACCCAGAAGGTCTCCAGTAACAGGGTATCCCTGATTTTGTCATTGCTGATATTCTCTTCCCGATAAAAGCTTATCCGGCCTACAAATTGCCAGATAGAGCCGGGTATATATTTACCAAGCTGGGTGACATTGTAGATAATAAAACATCGAAAGTAAGTGAGATTGACCTGGTATCGTTGCAAAGCCAGATACATCGCCTGGACAAGAAAAAACTTCGCAACAACAATTGATGAGAAGGCGATAAAAAGCGTAGTCACAGGTAGCTTTTGAATTACTGAAGCAGCAGTCTGCAGGTTCTTATAGAGAAAGAGAGTAATGAAAGTAATTACCATCAGCCACCATATAGACTTCAATACGGTTTTGAGTTTCTGTTTCACAGGGGTATCAGTCCAGGTTGTTAAACAGATACTCAAACTGTCTAAAAGATGAGTCTAAATTGGGTTGTAGATGCTGTTCCAGCTTGTGAGTGATAGTGCTGTCATCTTTGATGATTGATTCGATGGCGTTTAAAATGGCAGACATGTCAACTTGCTTGAAATCATAAACCAGCTCCCCCAGCTCAAAAGAGTCCATGACCTCTCTGTATTTGTGACTCCAACCCAGTACTATGACGGGCTGTTTTGCAGAGAGTGCTGCGATCATGGCATGAAATCTTGAAACCATCAGGGCTTTGCAAAATGGCATTAATTGCTTGATGCCGTTTGTGTTGATATCGAAATCCACAACATGTATTTGCTCAGCCGGGGCACCTGCGGAAATGAGCCGTTCAGCAATAATTTTTATAACCGGAAGGTCATTGTTTCGAAGTTTGCTTCCCTGATTATTGCGGGTTGCATTTGGAAACAGCAGGATCGCATTGCCTTGTTGGATGAGTTTCTGGCAGAGGGAAGTCAAACTTTCGTTGTAGCCATCTCCATCATTAAGGCTCTTGGCGGCAAGCACGCTACTTGGGCAGACCCCGATTAAAGGCTGTTGCTCATCTTTCAGCGCGACTATCAGTTGATCGACCTGCTTCTGGTTTTCAGTGGAGAGGCTATATTCCTGTCGATGCCTGAAGGCAACATCTGCAATCGGTGTGGGATAGAGACTATCGAGTTTAAGGCTCTGCAGATGCTGATGCGTACCTTCGCCTCTTGCAAATACCTGTTTGCAAAGCCTTAAGGTGGGCTTGGCGAGAAGACGATTGAGAGGATTATTAAAAGGGCCCAGTGCCTGTGAAAATTTCACTACTGGGGTATTGAGAATGAATGCAGGTGCAAGGGTTAATACGTTATAGGGCAGAAATTTTTCTCTGCCATCGATAAATGCGACGCCGGCAAGATCAATCAGTACATCAGACTGATTTAAAGCCTGTAAAGCACCGGGAAAAAACCTCAGCAGTTTATTCAGGAGAGGTAGTTTAAAAAATGCAAAGATTATCGAAAAGGGAAAAAGCAGTGTCACAATTGAAAGCGGGGTAGCACTGTAGATATGCACCCTGGCATCCCCATTAAGCTCACGATCTTGTTCTGGATAGTAGGAGAAGACATTGAAAAGACAATCTGGATATCGGTTACGTATTTCACCAATTGTGGTTGTCAGCATGGCTTCTGCGCCACGGTTTCCGCTGATCGTGGCGGCAATGATTGAAACAGACTTCATGGCAGGGATTCGAGTCCTTTGCGAAAATAGAGCAGGATCTTGAGTATCGGCCTGGGTAGTTTGAAAATCAGGGCTTTCCAGCGTTTGTTCTCACTCCAGCGCATATTGAACAGTGACATTAAGGCCGTGATCCACTCATGCCAGGATACCTTGGTTTTTGTCTTGTCGGGGATCTTATATCCCATTAGACCAGCCACCCGACTTCGGGCGCTCACATTGTAGTGATAGGGTGCTGACCTGGCCTGGCCATCAAGAATATCTGTTATGTCGAGGTCAGTGCTGACAATGCGATTACTTTCTAGCGCAATCGACCAGGCACGCTCTCCAGCATCGGTGCGAACGATGAGTCCGGTCTTTTTGATGGGATCGTCCTTGAAGCGATAGGCCCAGACATCGCCCAAAGAAATATCTGCGTGATAGCCAAAGTGGTCATGGCAAACCAAACACTTTTTCTCTGAGTAAAAAAACAGATTCTGATAGAGGCTGAAGTAGGAAAAGGGCTTCTTGATTGTTGTTTTGTTGTCGAAAATCGCTTCCAACTGCCCACGCCAGTGGCCTCGCCGAAAACGGTAGCTCTGCAAAGTTCCGCCAGCCTGATTTTCGAGTTTTCTGGTAATGCCATCGATCAGCTCTGTGCGGGAATTGTGACCGCAAACCAAAGCGATTTTGAGGCGTACCTTGCTCGCCAGCTGTGGATCTTTATCGATCCAGCGGGACAAGTTGGTGATGTCGCAGGGCAATCCAACTACTGCGACAGTGCCATCGAAACCCCTGATCAGAGGCAGCGCCTCTTTCATGAAGGCGGTCTCAACATACTTGCTGCCCTGAGCGTCAAGGATCTCCTGTTCAGAGCAGGCAATGGAGAAGTGAGCTCTGACTTTGCCAGCCTCTATACTGGTATTACAGACCAGTGCCCCGGTGATCTCCCCAGCCTTGAGTAACTCGATCAACAGGGCTGAACCGACACCGCCCGAGGCGGCATTGGTGCGCACCGCTGGATCTTCAGCATAGGCGTGGTAGAGCTTTTGATACCCGCCAACAAGCTGATTGATCTTCTCTTCAGACCATTCTTTTTTCAGCAATCTGTCAGTCAGTTTATTAAGCATGTCAGGGGGGTTAGGCTTTTCAGGATGGTTGGCTGAATTTTGAAGCTCGCCATCTTAGCATACAAAATCCAGAGCACCGATAGACAGATCCAGGAGGGCGGAGATGATCAAGTCGTGTGAAACACGCAACCAATAGGGCGACGGTAGGATAACTATCAGGTTCTACGTGGCCTGTCGATGTGAATATTTCGCTAGCATGAAGTTAAATCCTACTCTAAGAATTATAGTATCGGAGGATATATTAGAAAGTAACTGTTGAGCGGGATGTTACTGTTTTAAAGTAAGCTCAACCAATAATGCAGTTAGAAAAGGGATAAAGTTCACTAACTTGGCAATTGTGGAGAACTGAAATGACCAGGGAAATAAAGATTGGCTGCAGTATCGGAGCAATGGCTGGAATCACACCACTACTGGTTAGTTTAATCAGTGTCGATGTAGGCTTGATCGTTGAGGCGTTTGTGCCGGCGATTGTCATCGGCTACCTGTTGAAAGCCTTTGGGCTGATGGTATTGGGTGCTTTTGTGGTTTTTGTTAATTCTGAAAGTGATTACAAAAAAGCTTTTCAACTTGGACTGATGGCGCCGGCTTTGGTGGTTGGAACCATTAATGCGAATAATTTCAGGGATGCAAAGCAGGAGATGATCGAGTTGGAAGCTGAGTTTGGAACTCATACGCCAATTAGCATTTCGCCTGAGCATGGCGCTGCAGAAATTATTGGTGATATTTTGTCATCCCTTATCGGAAATGCATATGCCGACAATGAAAACATGTTGATCGGAAAACATGAGAACCCATCGACGAGTAAACTGATCTGGTATGGCATTTCAGGAAAGGTCTCTGATGGATGGTTTGTGATTGTAGGGAAACATGAAAATAAGAGCGATGCCTACACACAGGTTATGCAATTGAAGGATAGCGGGTATAGCGCACGGGTTGTTCAGGACAAGAAGCATGAAGAGGGTTATGTCGTCGCGATAGGTTCATATCTAAACCTGAAAGATGCCAAGGTATTGCATAAAAAGGCGATACGGGATGGACTCTCCAGGCATCCATATTTGTGGAAATGGAAGTGATTATCTGATTCCACGGTCGATATCACGCTTGTCAGTCCTTAATGGTGCGGCAGGGCCGCACCCTACGATTTTTTCCAGTTAGCGTAGGGTGGGGCCATGCCCCACCAAGAAGCCTATGCGATACCCCGACAGGGATTAAATAACACTAACCCTGCTGCGGTTTACGGATCTGATAAGTAGCAATAAAGCCCAATAACATAACCATCAGCAGCAGCCCCCAGAAACCGGTAACAGGAATACTCACCGGCTCATAGGTCACATTCAATACAGCACTGCCAGGATTGGGATTGTCCCCAAGATCGGTGGTCAATCCACCGGCTGGAATTGTGTTGGTGTAGGCACTGACAACACTCGATGTAATATCGACAGAGATGGTGCAACCACCGGGCTGTATGCTCGCGCCATTCTGATAGACCAGCGTGTTCCCCCCTGCTACAGCAACCACATTGGCCAGTGTACATCCTGGGCTGACCTGAATGTTCGGGTCATCAGCAACCACCAAATCTGCTGGAAAGCTATCCGTCAGATCTGCCGCCAGTATCGCAGCGACTGCATTCAGATTGGTCAGGCTGATGGTGAGTGTTGCAATACCGTTGGGGCGTATGCTGCTGGGTGAGATGCTTTTGCTCAAGCCGGGCAGAATAGGGGTAACGGTGAGATTGCTCGATGTGGCGACAATGTTGTTACCGATATCAGTCTGCAGGCCATTGATGGCAATCGTATTGGTATGGGTTGCCAGGGCGACAGAGGTGACGTCGACGCTGATTGAGCACCCCCCATTGGCTGGAATCACCGCACCAGTGAGATAGGTAATTGTATTACCCCCTGGCGCGGCCACTACGCTGGCAATATCGCAACCTGCTGAAGCCTGGATATTGGGTGTTGCGGCGATCTCTACCCCGGCTGGCAGGCTATCAACCAAATCAGCTGTAAGGGTGGCGGCGGTAGCGTTACCGTTACCAAAGGCGATGGAGAGTGTTGCCAGGCCACCAGAGGAGATGGTGGTTGGTGCGAACTGCTTGCTGACACTAGGGGGTTGCGGCGGATTGACAAACAGGTCGGCACTGGTTGGTGCGCCATTGTTTCCAAGGTCGGTCTGCAGGGCACCTGCAGCAATCGTATTGGTCCATGGCCCCCCTGAAATGGCGGAGGTCACATCAATGGCGATAGAGCAGCCGCCGGAAGGAATAGTCGAGCCATTGGTATAAGTGATGGTGTTGAGGGTGGTCTGCACTGTACCTGGGCAACTCGTTACCAGGTTAACTGGTGTTGCGACTTCGATATTTGCAGGCAGGTTATCCACCAGGTCTGCGCCAAGGGTGGCAACCTGTGCATTGTCGTTACCCAGGTTCAGGGTCAATCTGGAGGTTTCTCCTGGATTGATGGTGATCGGAGTAATGGATTTACCCAGGGTTGGAGCAAGAGGTGCGGTGACAATCAGGCTCGCAGTCGCTGGCTGGGGGTTGCTGCCACCACTGGCGGTGGATAGATCACCGATGGCAATGGTGTTGTTATAGCTGCCTGCACTGGCTGAGGTGACATCGAGGATGATGGTGCAATTACCTGCAGGTATGCTGGCCCCGTTGGCATAAACGACTGAATTGGTTCCAGCTGTTGCGGTGACACTGCCCAGAGTACAGCTGCCGGCAAGGTTGACTGGATTGGCGATTAGCAGACCTGCAGGAAAGGTGTCGGTGAAATCGGCATCCAGGGTCAAGGGTCCTGGGTTCGGGTTTTCCAGTGTCAGGGTGAGCGTGGAAGTGCCGTTGATGTCGATGGTTGTGGGGGCAAAGGCTTTGCTGATACCGGGAGCAGCATCAATCAGTGCCCCGACACCCAGTGTCGCGACGGCGGGTTGTGGGTTATCACCAGAGGAGGTTGTGAGTTGTCCTGCAGCAATGGTGTTGACATAGGAGCCATCCACCGCAGAGGTGACATCAACGGAAATGGTACAACCACCAGCGGGGATGCTTGCGCCATTGGCATAGCTGATCTGGATGTCACCTGGAGTGGCGGTAACCACTCCTGGACAGGTGGTGATCAGGCCATTTGGCGTTTCAACCAAAACGTTACCTGGCAGAGCATCGACCAGTTGGCTGGTAAGGGTAATCGCATTGGTGTTGCTGTTACCCAATGAGATGGTCAGGGTAGAGGTTTCATTGGTATTGATTGATGCTGAATTGAAGGCCTTGCTTATGGTTGGCGGTGCCAGCACTTCAAGGTCAGCATTGGCGGGTGCGGGGTTGCTTACCCCCTGATCCGTGGTAATGGCATTGGCGCCAATGGTATTGGTCAGCGTGCCGGTGATTGATGCGGTGACATCGGCACTGAAAGTACAGCTGCCACTGGCCGGGATGGTTGCGCCGCTGAGGGTGATTTCATTATCCCCGGCAGTGGCAGCTACCGCACCATCTGCGCAGGTTGTGGCTGTGGTTGGTGCGGAGTAGACAGCCACCCCGACAGGCAGCGTATCGGTCAGTGATGTTCCTGTTAGCGCAACAGCGGAATTGTTGGTGACCGTAACAGTTAGGGTTGTGCGTTCTCCAGTGCTGACGGTAGCCGGGGCAAAGGATTTAGCGATTGTCGGCTCAAGGATGACATTCAGTTCAGCGGAAACGTCGTTTTCATTGGTCGCACCCTGGTCAGTGGTAATCGCCTCTTGCAGTATGAGATTGTCATAGACACCCACTAAAGCAGCTGTGACATCCACCTCGATTATACAGGAGGTGCCTGGGAGCATTGTGCCGCCAGAAATGGTGATCGCCTGGGTAGTTGTATTGACGTTCAATGTTGCGTCGGCGCAGGTGGTGGCAGCGTTTGGTACAGGTGCGAATACCAGGCCGGCAGGCAGTGGGTCGGTAAAACTGACACTGGTCAGGGTTACCGGTGAGACGGCATTGGCGTCAAAGGTGCTTATCAATTCAAGGCGTAACCTGGAGACAGCACCGGCTGGGATATAGGCAGGTGAGAAGCCTTTGGTCAATCCAAGACCCTGCAGGGTGGAGAGGGAGGCCTGGGTACCCAGGGCATTGGTATACCCCTCCTCACTGGTAATCACGCCCGCAGGAATAAAGTTGGTGAGATTGAGGAAGCGCATCGAGGTTGTTGTGACAAAGACCTGGCAGATATCGTTGGGTAGTAATGTTGCACCCACAAGACCAACACTATCGCCGCCTGCTACTGCGGTCACTGTGCCGCCCAGACAGTTAGTGTTGGCGTCTGGCACAGGATAGACCACGATCCCATCCGGAAAAATATCGGTAAACGCCACATCATGTATGGTGGCGCCTGAGCTGTTGATGACATCAATGGTCAGCAGTGAAGGCGTACCACCGGTAACGATGATCGGATTAAATGCTTTATTGATGCCGACATCAGCACTGGCCGAGGTCAATGTTGCAGATACAGGGGTGCTGTTGGATGAACCTTCAGCACTGCTGATATTGCCAGCCGGGATGGTATTGCTCCAAGGGCCTGCTGCAGATGTGGTGACATCGAAGGCGAAATCGCAGTTGGCTCCTGCAGGGAGATTTGCACCCTGAAGTTGAGCGCGGGTTGCACCCGGGTTGACCACCAGTGTTGTTGTTCCACCACAGGATGTGCTGGCATTGGCTGGGTTTGCAATGGTCAGGCCGGCAGAGAAGGTGTCATCATCGATGGTTACATTGGTCAATGCTCCGGAGGAGTTGTTCATCACATTGATGGTGACTCGGGAGCTACCGCCTGAAGCTGTGCTTGTTGGCTGGAATGACTTGCTTGCAGAGATCCCGGCATTGATGTTCAAGGTGTCTGACACCGCTGAGGGAATGGTGCCTGCACTGGAGCTGAAATCGGCAGGATTAATGGTATTCAGATAGCTGCCAGGGGTGGTGCCGGTGACTTGCACCGTAATCTCGCATTGGGTCTGAACAGAACCGTTGGGGCGCGGGTTGACGGTGCCACCAGAGAGGATCACCTGGTCATCGCCAGGGAACGCCTGCAGGGTTCCGCCGCAGGAATTGGTGGCTGCGGGGTTGGCGGCCAGGGCGATGCCGACTGGGAGATTGTCGGTAAGATTGACGGCGGTCAGCTGGTTCAGAGTGCGGTTGCGAACCCTAAGTCTCAGGGTCGAAGTCTGTCCTTCAGCGATCGGATCGGGGGAGAAGGACTTGGTAACAGAAACAACATCAACGGTAGTGACATTGACTGCAGGACTGGGTGAGGGGTTGACGACACTGCCACCAGGACCGTTGCCGGTGCCGCCAACGCCGTTGACACCATCCCAGGTGGGGATCTGATTGCTGAAGACGAGACCGGTTGTCGCTGTAAGAGGCAGGCGGGCTCGAAATACCAGAGTACATGTCCCAGGTGAGGCTCCTACGCCTGCGGGTGCGGTACCACCAGTCCATAATAGTTCGGCATCGCCATCTGCGCCGGTGTAGACCCCGCCGGCACAGCTGTTGGAAACCGGAATCCCAGCAGAATCATCCAACACCATCTGGTTACCACCGCTATTGGGTAGGGTGTCCCTGAAACTGAGGTTGGTGACATCTGCTCCAGACCAGTTGTTGATGGTGACGCTGAATTGAGTCCACTGTCCGGGGGCAACCTGGTTTACAGAGACTGTTTTATCAATGGTCAACTGTGCATTGACATCGATCACATCGCTCGCTGTGGGGCTGGAATGACCAACAGGGTTCACTACCGCATCGGCAGGGATAGTGTTGGTGTGAGCGCCGTCTGTTGTTGAGGTGACATAGGCAGTGATGGTGCACTTGCCATTGGCGCCGGAGCGTTGTCCGGCGACTGCGGTACTGAGGAGGATACCGGTATCACCCTGGTCCAGCGGGTTAGTTGCGGCATCGGTCAAGTTGCCGTTTGCCGAACCCGCGCCATCGCAGACTACACTCGGATCTGCCGGTGCCACTGTAGAGGTATCTACGATGGATAGGGTTGTGCCGGTCAAGTCGTCGAGGAAGCTGGTTATCGGCAGGGTGTTATCGGTGCTGTTGTTATTGATGACGATGGTCAGCAATGAAGGCTGGCCAGCGGGTATGGTATCCGGAGTGAATGTTTTTGAGACTGAGATTGGTGTATTAACAGTGACATTGCGGCTGAAAACAGGGCTGGTTAGTCCTCGTGTATTCCCTATCGCCCCCAACGGCAGGCTGTTGTTAAACAGTTGACTTGTACCAACGATTGTCGGAACAGTCACATCGACACCAATGGTGCAATTTCCAGACTCACCGATGATGCCTCCGGTGAGTGTAATGGTATCTGTACCCGGTGTAGCGGTAATCGTGCCATTGGAGGCACCGGCGCCACTACAGGCAATGCTGCTGTTTGCTGGGTTGGCTACCACCATTCCGGCAGGCAGGGTGTCGGTAAAAGTGGTGAGTGGCAGGGTAGCGCCAGCGTTCGGATTGCTCAAAACAATGCTCAGGTTCGTCGCATCTCCGGCAATTGCCGGAGAGGGATTGAAGGTTTTGTTACCGGTTGGGTTGAGCAGGGTGCTGACCACCAAAGTCGCATTGGCTGGCGTGGCATTGGAGACCGGGACGCCGTTCTCCAGTGCCGAATAACCCGCAGTGACTGCATCAGGTCTGGCGGGAGGAACCAGTGCAGGAATGTTGTTGATGTAGGTGCCAGGGGTGGTAGAGGTGACAGAGAGCTCAAAAAAGCACTGTCCATCGGTCAATCCTACCCGGGCTGGAATGGTGCCACTGGTAAGCACAATGTCTGAGGTTCCAGGAACAGCGGTGACGCCGGTAAAGCCGCAGGTATTGGTTATATTGGCTGGGTTGGCGATAGTGATCTGGGGAAGCAGTCGAGAAGTGACCTCGGCTTCAGTAAGGCTTACCAATGCATCATTAGCGATTTCGATTCTGTATGTGGGGGTATCACCAGGATCGATGGTTGCAGGATTGAACAGATGATTGATGGTGGTCGTCGCTGAAACCAGGCCGGGTGACATCAACAGCATGGCGATGAGAAATTTTCCTCTCATGCTTACTGTTATTGGTGCTTTTTTTAAGTTGTAGTTTTGTAGGGCGGTTTTTTTAAACGGGGATGAGATATCGAACTTCATAAAGAGTCTCAAATAGACATCCCTGTGTCGTGATTTCCCGGATCCCTGTTCAGGAAAAAAGGGGGTCTAAATAAGTAAATGGAGCGTTACAGGCTCGTTGCTACAAAATGTTCAGTACCAACAGATCAAATAAACACTGTTTACATCAGTGGCAAAAATAGCAGTCACCCTACAGCTAAGCAATAGCGTAGCTTGAGATTTAACAAAAAAAGCAGTTGGCTCCTATAGATGTCTGTTATTATTGATTTAATTTATTACTATTTGCTGGGTTGGAGATTTAATATCCTTAAGGGTGGCTGATTAACCTGAGCATCCCCGGGTTAGGATAAGCTTTATCATTGACTGCACAGCTATCTGCTGTAGTCGGCATCGTGAAGTGCAAGTGAACAGACTACTCACTCCAGCTGCCCTTTTTAGGTTAATTCCTCACTGAATGCATCACCGTCAGCAATACAATCGATTCTAATGAGAACTGGACTATGCTTCGATTTGCCCTGGTCTTTACTGTCCTCCTGATTAGCCTTTTTACCTTGGAGTTGCTGCCATTTGGCCAGCAGTGGGTGGTAATTCCAGTTACCGCATTCATTGCGAAAAGCAGTGCCTGGATTGTGCAGTTATTCGATCAGGATGTAATCGCCTATGGGATCATTCTGCAGGACAAGGTAAGTGGATTTGCCGTCTCAATCGAGGCGGGGTGTAACGGCGTGGAGGCGAGTATCGTCTTGATCGCTGCGATGCTCGCTTTTCCAGCTTCCTGGCGTTTGAAGCTGATAGGAATTGGGATTGGAATCATCGCCATTCAATCGATGAATCTGCTGAGAGTCATCAGCCTTTTCTATCTGGGACAGTGGAGCCAAACTGCATTCGAGTGGGCCCACCTCTATATCTGGCAGTCGCTGATCATTCTCGATGTATTGGTGGTGTTTTTGATTTGGTTGCGCTATCTGCCCAGGAAACAGATTGAAAATGCTCCAGTTTAGATCCTTGAACCCGGTTGCCGGTTTTATTCTCAGGGTTATTATCTGGCTGCCGGTATGTCTTGCTGGCTGGTACTATCTGGCACCCAGTCTGGTCTGGCCCGTCTCCCTGCTCAGTGATTGGTTATTGACCGCGCTTTTCCCAGATCTCATTCAAGGCGTAGAGCAGTTGGGTGATCGCCTGGATATCGTCACCCTGCTACCTCTTCCGGCAGAATTAATGAAGGGCCTGCAACCGGGGAGTGGTGGTGATCTGGTGTTCACTATCAATCCATTGATCTACAGCTACGGTCTACCCCTTTTTACTGCCTTGGCAATCGCTGCACCCGAGAACCCATCTGATGAAGATATCAAATGGCGCAACTGGTTATGGGGTCTGCCCCTGTTACTGGCTGCACAGGTTTGGGGAATCTGTTTTGATGTGCTCAAAACCCTGCTCTATACATTAGGCCCAGAAATCTCCAATCAGATCTCTTTCTCCTCATTGGAAAAGGATGGCGTGGCACTAGGCTATCAGTTGGGTTATCTGATATTCCCCTCTGTGCTACCTCTGACCATCTGGGTCGTGCAATATCGGGCCTATCTTGCCGATATGGTATGGGGTTCGCCAACAACTTTTGCTGAGCCGAAGTCAGATGATACGTGAAAACTCTAAACGATTCGTCAAAGCTCAATCTGCTCAGTGACCAAGTGTGTGGATGAACTCCTCGTAGGTGGTTCCTTTGCTCTTTAGGAGATCCACCAGCCAATTCAGAGAAGCATTCGGTGCATCTCTGGGGCCGGCCTGTTGTTCAATGCGCAACATCTCCTGATAGACCGGAGTTATCGCGTCTATACCGCTGCGACTGGGTTTGCGCCGGACGGAGAAATAGCCTATTGGCTTACCATTATGATCTAAGTCGACGGTGACATTGGCGAACACCCAATAATAGTCACCGTTCTTCGCCATGTTCTTTACATAGGCGAAACACTCCTGGCCCGATTCGATCACACGCCACAGCAGGTGAAACACCCCGCGTGGCATATCGGGATGACGGATGATGTTATGTTGGACATTAAGCAGTTCCTGCTCGGTATAGCCGGCAATGCTCATGAATATTCGGTTGGCGTAGGTAATACGTCCTTTAAGATCCGTTTTAGAGACGATGAAATCGTTGTCATCCATGACTATTTCCTGGTTAGTCGGTGTGACATTCGGTTTCATGGGGGCTCCTAGGGTCTGTTAGCACTAACTGTGTTTTTCGGTGATCATGGCGTCGATGCGATCCATCACGCGGTCACTGGCTTCCTCCATATGCCGATAGTTTTTGAGAATCTTCTGCAGCAGCGATTTGTCTTTCTCCCAGTCCTGAGATAGCAGCTCTAGCGCGGTATGGCCTGCATTGTGTACATGACTGTGCGGCTCTTCCAACTCTTTGAATGCCCTTAAATGACCAAAGGATTCCTGGCCATACCCTTCGTAATACCACTTGCCCAGACGACAGCTATGGTGATCCACCTTCACAGATTGGGCATCGTCATTATCTGTGCCGGCATGGAAGGATTTATAGGCCTTCTGCTTATAGATCATGTGATCCACTTTAATCAGTGATGCGTAACAGATGTCGTGGGCATAATCGACTGAGGTGTAGGTATTCTGAGCCTGGTGGGCGAACTCATCAAAGTTATTACTCATCGCCTCTACCGTTTGATGTACATCATTGGCCATGGTGAGCATTTCGTTGGAATTCGTCTGCATTACCTCCGTTTCCTTCTGGAAGGTGTTGACAACATCACGTATCTCGTCTGTCGCATTTTTTGTGCTCTCAGCCAGTTTTTTCACTTCATCGGCAACCACAGCAAAACCACGCCCATGCTCTCCGGCACGTGCGGCTTCGATAGAGGCGTTAAGTGCCAATAGATTTGTTTTGTCAGCGATCTCACTGATCATGCTCAGGATGCCGGTAATCTCATCACTCATAGCGTTGAGTTGAGCCATGGTCTGGTGGCTCTGTTCAATCATACCCAGGGTGCGGTTCTGCGCATCTACGACCTGAGATACTGCGCCCTGGCTCTCCTGCGCCTTCTGCATATTTTCTGTGGCGATGGTCGAAACCTTCTGCATTTCGTCGGTGATACGCGTCAGATCGTTCTGACTCAGCAGCAGATTGCTCATGGTCTGATTGGTATTCAATTCCTGTAACTCGGCCGCCTTTTCATTGCGCATGATATAAGCCGCATTGTCGGCCATGGCATCCAGAGACTTGTTGATACGATCCAGAGTTTTTGCCAGTTCGCCATGCAGACCTGCCGGCATGGTGCGACGATAGTAGTGACCTTCCGATACCAGTTCGAAGCTGGTTTTTACCTCGCGAAAAAAGGTTTCAAGCTGGTCCAGGGATTCGTTCAGATTCCAGGCGATATGGCCCGCCTCGCCCATCCAGGGGACCAGAGTAATACGTGATGTGAATTGACCTTCAAGCACCTCATCGAGCACCTGTTCAGTCTGTTTCATCACATAGAAGGGCATTTTCATTCGATGGATGATGAGTGCGCTTGTGGCCAAGGCTGCCAGGGGGAATATCCAATGCCAATGGTGATAACCATCACCCAGTAAGGAAGAGAAGACGCTGGCAAAGGTAAGCACTACAAAAATCAGAACAAAGATTTTAAATCTGATGGCTAAATACAAACGTTTCATAATTCTCGAACCCTTGGTCTTGAATAGCCTCATTCAATACTTCAGTGGAGGCGACAATTGCGTCTTTCGTACCGCTGACGGATTCTGCTGACAACATCTGTCGATAGAGTCCGGAAAAAAAGTCCACCGCCTCCCTGCTAGGTTTTCGTCGTACCGAAAAATAACCGATGACTCGATCCTGGGCATCGTAATCAGGAGTTATATTTGCCAGAACCCAGTAGTGATCGCCGTTCTTGCAAAGGTTTTTCACAAAGGCAAAACACTCTTGCCCTTGAGTGATGCTGCGCCATAAAACATGAAACAGACCTCGCGGCATGTCCGGATGGCGCAGAATATTGTGCTGCTGTCCCAGCAGTTCATCCTCCCGGTAACCACTGATTTTCATAAACAGTCTATTTGCATAGACAATTTTTCCCTTGGGGTCAGTTTTTGAGACGATAAAATCGTGCTCGTTGACCTGTACTTCCCGGTTTGTTGGAACGATCCTGTTTTTCATGCCTCTATTATCTCCCTATGAATCCCTGGCTACTCTGTTTTTAGTCGACAGATCCGGCTTTTTCTTTACCCTCTTTTTCTGCTTGATGAAGACAAGAGTCTTCTGCTTCCATAAATAGTGGACAATTAGATACTAACACCAAATGCTTGATGTAAACCCTATTCCGTCAGAGGGTGTTGTAAAGGCAAGCTGTGAATATTCGTAAATAGATTTTGAGCATATAAGAACGCAAGTTATTGCACGTTTCACCCCTCCTAATTGGTGGGGCATGGCCCCTCAACACCTATACAGACAGGTAGGGTGGGGCCATGCCCCACCAAAAGTGGTTGGAAGCAGACAAATAGCGGATGATCACTCAAGATTTTGAATGAAAATTTCTGCAACTTATTACTATTTCCCAGCTTATATGGTGGGGCATGGCCCCACCCTACGAATTTGCGACAGCGTCTGTTAAGGGAGAGTGCTTATGGGCTTTTGGGCACCATCAGGCTTGCTTGAAAGGTGGTACTTCTAATTTGAATGAACAGCCATCTGCACGTTCAATCCATGACCATATCAAGGTTTAGACACTCTAGCTGAGTATGGAGGGTAGTCGGTGAATTTTTACCTGCCTACGGGGATAGCTGAAGATTAAAGTTAAGCGTTAACTTCATTTGAACTGATCTGCTGCTTATTTTCATGCTCAGGTACAAGCTGATTGAGCAGATATCGTAGTCGTTCACTATCGATCGAGTCACTCGCTTCGGTCATCTCGCGCATGATCTGTGACAGCCACTCCCAGTCGACCTGACGATGATGTGCCAGCAACACTTTTTTATGACCGGTTTTCTCAAGCTGCTCTTTCTCATGAAACAGCTCTTCATAGAGTTTCTCGCCTGGCCTTAAGCCGATATATTCTATCTCTATATCACTGCCCAGCGTACGTCCGGAGAGATGAATCATCTGTTCGGCCAGATAGCTGATTTTAATCGGCTCACCCATATCGAGTACAAAGATCTCACCCCCTTCTCCCATCACCACCGTCTGCATGATCAACTGGCAGGCCTCGGGTATGGTCATGAAATAGCGTTCCATGCGGGGATCGGTAACGGTAACCGGCCCGCCATCCTCGATCTGTTTGCGGAACAGGGGAATGACACTACCCGCCGAGCCAAGTACGTTGCCAAAGCGGACAGTGATAAAACGAGTAGTGGAGTGAGCGTTGAGATTCTGACAAAAGATCTCGGCGGCGCGTTTACTGGCGCCCATCACATTTGCCGGATTGACCGCTTTATCGGTAGAGACAAGGACGAATACACCACAACCGTGGCGGTCTGCCGACTGGGCAACTGTTCTGGTGCCGAGTACATTGTTTCGTACCGCCTGGCGGATACGATTTTCAAGCATTGGAACATGCTTGTAAGCAGCCGCGTGGAAGACAACTTCCGGGCGATGCTGATCGAACAGGCGATCGACATAGGTCTGGTCAGTGACATCTCCCAGATGGCACTCCAGGGTCAGTTGCGGAAACGCCTTCAGCAGCTCCATCTCAATGGAGTAGAGATTGAATTCACTGTTCTCCAGCAATACCAGTTTGGCAGGCTTCAGATTCGCCAGCTGTCTGCAGAGTTCCGATCCGATGGACCCGCCTGCGCCGGTAACCAGAATGGTCTTGTCGGCAAGAGTGGTACCAATGGCTTGCCAATCGAGAGAGATCGGATTCCGACCTAGAAGATCCTCAATTGAGACGTGCCGCAGGTGGTTGATCTGAACATTGCCCGACATAAGATCATTCAGTTGTGGCACCGAGCGGAAGGGCACGCCTGAGGCTTCACAGTACTCCACTACCCGGCGCATCTGGCTGGAGGATGCAGAGGGAATGGCGAGCATGATGACATCGATGCCGAACTGTTCACAGAGTTCAGGAATATCCTCACTGGTACCGGCTACGGGTAATCCGTGAATCTCCCGTCCCTGACGCCGCTGTTTGTCATCGATGAAAGCGACTGGGCGAAAATCACCTCTGCGATTGCGTAAAATATCCCTGGCCAGCATCTCACCCGCTTTACCTGATCCGACAATCAGTACCCGCTTTCCTGGTGCGAGATCCAGGTGTCTGTCTTTGAGCAGGCGGTAGATCAGACGGGGACCACTTAAAAACATCACCAGCAGAATCGCGTAAATCACAGGAACAGATCGAGGAACGCCACCAGCGCGGGTGAATACAAACAGTAACGCTACACCGACCACGGTACCGACCAGTACCGCTTTGAGAATGCGCATGATGTCCGGCAGTGAAGCGAAGCGCCAGATCCCACGATAGAGACCAAACAGTAGAAAGGCCGCGAGTTGCACCGGCAGGATAAACAATAAGGCCTGCAACGCGTCTGCATAAAAGGAGACCGGCACCACCTCCAGGTTGTAGCGAAACCAGAACGCCAGGAACCAGGCAAAGGGCACCATCAGCACGTCATGGGCCAGGGCTACCCCCTGGGAACGTAAATGACGCGGTAAGATCTGTTTGCTCATGCAAGCACTCCTGGGCCCCTCATTTGCTGTTGGCTGGATGAATAGCCGGCCATTCTAACCCATTCCACCCCCAGGTAGGATGGGCAAAGGAATAAACTGACGTACCCACCAGGGTTTGCTGCAACGGCATCAGCAGTTTTGTCTACTATCGCTCTCAATGGTGGGTGTTTTAAAACAAGCTGCGTATATTCGAAAATAGATTTTGAGTACAAAAGACCGCATCTCCTCCACGTTTCTGGCCTTCCGGTCTTTCCGAACATGACAGCGGACTCGAAGTGGAGTGGCAACGCAAAGCTCCGGATTGAATTCGAGCGTAGGGTGCGGCCCTGCCGCACCATGCCCAACTATTAACCCGGCGACTAAGTATGTCGTCTTCAGGGTTTCAAGCCTGCCCTTGATCAAGACGCGGCTCGCGCTCCGCAGGAAGTGCCCTTGGGGTGCAGGTCATGGTTGTTCCCTTGTCAAGAGCCACAACACCTAGCAAGGGCAGGCTTGAAACCCCTAACAATATGATTTTTAAAAGAGAGGCCGAAGTGTACCTGCCTGCAGACTGCGTTATCTAAACTTGCTGTAGGCAGGCACACTTCGGCTGAAGACAACATACTTAGTCGCCGGGTTAATAAAACCACCTGATGAGTCGGTTTAGAGAAACTGCTGGGAATGAACAAACTATCTGGGATTTTTGGAGAATTCTCACCCTGATGGTGCGGCAGGGCCGCACCCTACGATTCAACATGGCTTTTTAGTGGGACCATACGACTTTTGCGACACCCACCACAGGGAACGGATAGTGTTAACAGGCCCTGATAGAGCGCTAAACTATATTCTGCTAAAGCAGCCGCTGTGGGTTATCATTAAGCGTTTGCAGAGTGGGTTACCCAAACCCGACCCACGGAACCAACAGACAGAGTAGAAATGCCACAACCTGGAATCAGTCAGAGTAAAGATTTAGTCCCTGCTGGTGTGTTTGCGCATCTCAAGGAATTTGGCCGTCTGACTGCCCAGGATATCTCCAAAGCCGAGAGTTTTGCCAAAGAGACCGGTGAGAGTGAAGCCGAGACCCTGGTGCATCTGGGTTTGATCTCTGAGACAGAACTGGTGCAGACAATGTCTGACCATTACGGCTTGGCTGCGGTGACAGACAGTGCTGAGTATCCAGACGAACCGGTGCACGACCAGCCCATTACCTTTCGGTTTCTGAAAGAGATGAAAGCGATGCCATTGGCGCTGCAGGATGAGGGGCTGGTGGTTGCTGTTGCCGATCCAGGACAGAGCTGCATCGCCAGCGCCCTGGGTTTGGTGATGGGCGGTCCTGTGAGCCTCAAAGTAGGGCGGCTATCTGAGATCGAGTCCGCCCTGGAGCGGGTCTATGGTGCTGGTCGCAGTGCCATGGGGGAGATTGTCGACGATCTGGACGATGAGCAGGAGCTGGAAGAGAGTATCGAGCACTTGAAGGATCTGGCCAGTGAAGCGCCAATCATTCGCCTGGTGAACCACATTCTGCAACGGGCCGTCGAGGCCGATGCTTCAGATATCCATATCGAGCCATTTGAAGATACGCTGATGGTGCGCTATCGCATCGACGGCATTCTGTCTGAGGCAGAGTCCCCTCCTGCACACTCCACAGCGGCGATCATCTCCAGAATCAAGATTATGGCAAAGCTCAATATCGCCGAGCAGCGAGTGCCACAGGATGGGCGGATTTCACTCAAGATCCAGGGTAATGAACTTGAGTTGCGTGTCTCCACCGTACCCACACTCTATGGTGAAAGCCTTGTCATCCGGCTACTCAACAAAAAGAGTATAAGTTTCGAGTTTGACAGCCTGGGATTCGGCGACACTTCCCTGACCCGACTACAGCAATCTCTGCAGCAGCCGAACGGCATCATCCTGGTGACCGGCCCAACCGGTAGCGGCAAGAGCACCACCCTCTACACCGCCCTCAGTCAGCTCAACCGGCCGGGGGTAAAAATTATCACCGTTGAAGATCCGGTGGAGTACAAACTGGAGGGGATCAATCAGATCCAGGTGAAACCCCAGGTGGGTATGGATTTCGCCAATGCTTTGCGTGCCATCGTGCGCCAGGATCCGGATATCATCATGGTGGGTGAGATGCGTGATGCTGAAACGGTGCGGATTGCTGTGCAGGCTGCCCTGACCGGCCATCTGGTGCTGTCCACACTGCATACCAATGATGCAGCAGGTACAGTCAGCCGTCTGTTGGATATGGGGGTCGAACCCTATCTGCTCGCCTCCACAGTGAATGCCATTGTTGCTCAGCGACTGGCACGGCGACTCTGCCCCTCATGCAAGCAGTCATACACTACCGATGAGACCCTCAGTCGTCGGTTTATTCAGGCAGGTCTGGTGTCAGAACAGGAGCCAGTCACCCTCTATCGACCCCGGGGCTGTGAAGATTGCGCCCACACCGGCTACAGTGGACGAATGAATATCGCCGAAGTACTGCTAATCAGCGAATCGGTTCGCCACCTTGTAACTCAGCGTGCCACCGCTACAACCATTCAACAACAGGGTATGAAAGAGGGCATGGATACCATGTATCGTGATGGACTTGCGAAAGTGTTGCGGGGGTTGACCTCCTATGAAGAGTTGATGCGGGTCAGTGAAGAAGATGCCTAATCCTTGTGTAGTGTCCCATAGCAGACGATTTTGCCAACAGGTTTTGGAAAGGCCCTAGGATATGGCGCTATTCAGCTATCGAGCCAGTAATGCTTCCGGGGAGACTCTGCAAGGTGAAATGGAGGCAGAAGACAGCCGTCAGGTGATCATTGAGCTTCAGCGGGAACAACTGGTCCCACTGCAGGTGAAACGGGTTACGGGCCTTCGTGGACTACTGGGCTACCGAAGTGGTGGTAAGAAAAAAGTCGGCCGCAAACAGATTCTTGCCTTTGCCAAAGAGTTGGCAACCCTGCTCAAAGCGGGTATGCCCCTGGAGGGTGCATTGTCATTGATGGCGAGGCTGAACAGTGATGAGAGCATGAGCGCCTTAATCGATGATCTGAATGATGCGATAAAAGGTGGCGCAACCTTTTCCCGGGCACTGGAAAAGCAGCGGGATATATTTCCAAGACTGTTTGTAAGCATGATCAAAGCGGGAGAGGCTGGCGGCATGTTAAGTGAGGCGCTGGAGCGCATCACAGACTACATGGAGCGATCCCAGGCACTACGCGAGAGTGTGCGTTCGGCACTCATCTATCCCACCATACTACTGGTGGTTGCAACGATCTCTGTGATGGTGCTGCTTGTATTCGTGGTTCCCCAGTTCAGTCAGATGTTTGAGGATATGGGCAGGGAACTCCCTGTGGCCACTCAGATCATACTTTCAGCAGGAGACTTTCTGACCAACTACTGGTGGCTGTTACTGGCGACGATCTTTCTCGGTATTGCCCTGTTTCGCATCTGGATTGAGAAGGGAGATCACCAATACCGCTGGGATCGTTGGTTGCTGAGCCTGCCTCTGTTGGGAGACCTGCTACTGAAAGTTGAAACAGCCCGTCTGTCGAGAACCATGGCCTCTTTGCTACATAATGGCTTGACCCTGCTGAACGCAGTAAAGCTCTCTCAGGAGGTTTTGAACAATAGCTATATTGCTCAGGGTATCGAGCAGGCGGCACAGCAGCTGAAGCAGGGAAGAGGCTTGTCGGCACCATTGATCGAACAGAAGCTGCTGCCTGAGCTGGCAATACGAATGCTGCAGGTTGGCGAGGAGTCCGGCGAAATCGATGCCATGTTGGCTGATGTAGCCGATGTCTATGATCGAGAAGTGCGAGAGTCAGTACAGCGTATGCTTACCCTGGTGGAGCCGATTCTGATTGTTGGATTGGGGTTGGTTGTTGCTGGTATTATCATCTCCATTCTACTGGCCATGCTGAGTGTCAACGATCTGGCTTTCTGATCGATGTAAATGGCTGATGATTTGAATACCCGCTGGTTCAGAGTGTAGGGTGGGGCCTGCCCCACCAATCATGGCGGAAAAACAGGCCATGTATTTTAAATCTGACTGGCAACTGCGTGCCATTCAGGTAAACCCGATATCGTCCATAAAACAAAAGAGATGCTGAATGATGAATGTCTATAGCCATCGTGCCTCACAACGAGGTTTTACTCTGATCGAATTGCTGGTTGTGATGGCGATTCTAGCCATGCTGGCAGGTCTGGTGGGGCCCAGGGTGATGAGTGCGCTCGGTGAGTCGAAGAGCAAAACCGCCCGTGTGCAACTTGAAGAACTCTCAGCAGCCCTCGATATCTATCGCCTCGATACAGGTAACTACCCTCGTAGTGAGCAGGGATTGATCGCATTGGTGCAGCGTGTAGATGGCTTGGATAACTGGAACGGTCCCTATTTAAAAAAACCGAGACTGCCGAAAGATCCTTGGGGTGCCGACTATCTCTATCGCTATCCCGGTGAACATAGCGACTTTGATCTCTACTCCCTGGGCTCAGATGGTGTTGAGGGTGGTGAGGGTGAAGCCAGGGATATCAACAGTTGGGAGTGATCGGTGGCTGTGCCTACCAAACCATCCGGATTCACGCTACTGGAGCTGATTATTGTTCTGGTTATTGCCGGTGCTCTGGTGGCTCTGGTTCCCCCGGTAATTAGTCGGGTCTTACCAGGGGTAAAGCTCAAAGGGGCGAGTCAGGAGATGGCTTCAGCGATGCGTTTCCTGAGAGGTTGGTCCGTTGCTCAGGGTAAGCAGGGTCTGTTCGTGCTCGATCTGGAGCAAAAGCACTACACCATCTCCCCCCGTGAGAGGATCTACGAACTACCCCAGGGGGCTGACTTGAAGATAGTCGGTGCCAGTGACGAAGGGGAAGGGGATCAGCAGGGCGGCATCCGCTTTTTCCCCGATGGCAGTTCCAGTGGAGGGCGAGTCACGCTTTCAGCTGCAGGAAAAGCCCATCAGATCGATGTGGACTGGCTCACTGGCAGGGTCTCACTTGTTCATTAATAGCAGCCGACAAAAGGGCTTCTCTCTGCTTGAGGTTCTTGTGGCGTTCACACTTTTGGCGTTAACTCTGGGGGTGATGATGAAAACCCTCTCCAGTAACAGCCGGGGTCTGGTTATCGCTTCACAACACTCCCAAGCTGCCACTCTGGCAGAATCACTTATCTCAGAGGTCGGTGTGACTGAGCCGTTGCAGGTCTCCAGTCTGGAGGGGCAGTCTGAGGATGGCTATCACTGGCACCTCAATGTTGAAGAAAACCCAATGGAAAATGGTTACCTCAAAGGGGCCTCGTTTATTGTTACCGCAGAGATCTCCTGGGGAGAGGTCGGATCTGGCAGGCGCTATGTGTTATCGACCTTGCGTTACTGACAGGCACTACAGGATCAGACGCAGTCACGGTTTCACCCTGGTGGAGCTGATTATTGCCTTGGTGCTGATGAGTCTGATCATGGTGCTGCTATTTTCAGGGCTGGATCTGGGGCGGCGCAGCTGGCAAACCACAGCCGCCACCAGTGAGCGCCAATCGAACCAGAGATTAGCCTTTGACTTTCTGCAGCGCAGCATTAGTGGTATGTACAATGAAACGTTGGCAACAGAAGAGGGGCTTGAACCGCTCTTTTTTGGTTCCGAGGATCTTTTGCGATGGGTAGGGCCCACCGCCGCACAAGCTGGGCCTGGTGGCGCCTCCCTGTTTCGTCTGGAGTTGTTAGGTAAAGAGGAAGAGAAGCTACTACTACTGAAGCGTTGGCTCTATCACCCTGAAGTGCTCGAAGAGGAGCCGGAAGCCGGTAGGGATTGGCGCGCATCACTGGCCAGTGAGTGGACACCTGCTGACCAGGATGTTGCCACAATACGCTATAGCGAGCACCTTCTGCTTCACGGCCTGACTGAGGTTGAGTTAGCCTACTATGGCTCACTTCAACGCGGAATTCCTGATGAGTGGCATCGTGAATGGCAGGATAGCGAAAAGCTGCCCCGGATGATCCGTATCCGCCTCCACTATAAAAACAGGGTCTCACCACCGCTGACGATCACTGTTCGGGCAGCCCAGGGATGAAGGGGCGTCAACAGGGTGTGGTGTTAGTACTGGTGCTTTGGATGCTGGTTCTGCTGCTGGTGATTGTTTCTGCAGTCTCCTCCACCGTACATACAGAGTCGACCCTGGCTCACAATCAACTTGATCAAACCCGTTTCCGGGCAGTGGCAGATGCGGCTTTCTATTATGGGGCTGCTCGCGGTTACGATCGTGATGTTGAGATGGCCTGGAACTCCGATGGGGAGCCTTATGAGTGGCAATTCAATGGTGTCGATATGGAGATCCGACTCCTGAAAGAGAGCGAGCTGATCGATCTGAATCGCGCCACAGCGCAGCAGCTAAGGGCCTTACTCGAAGAGCTGGAGGTCGATCCCGATCTGCATGAGTCATTGATTGATGCGATCCTCGATTGGCGTGATAGAGACTCCCTGCATCGGCTCAATGGCGCTGAAGATGACGATTACCGGGAGGCAGGTAAAGCCTATGGGGCCAAAGATGCACCGTTCACAACGGTTGATGAGCTTGGCTTGGTGTTGGGAATCGATGCTGATCTGAAAACAAGAATGTTGCCTTATCTGACAGTCGGCAGGTCAGGGCCGCGTCAAAAAGCATCACCCTTGTCAGGTGGCTTTGGGACTTCGCTTGGGACTGCTGCCAAAAATGGAATTTGGGTGTTAGTAACAATAGCAACAGACAAGCAGCCCTATTACGCTGAAGCGCTGGTCAGGCAATCTAAGGACAGACTAAGGCTGGTTACGATAGACTATGGGGTTTCGTCGGCCGCTTGGTCGTTAATTGAAGAGTGAGGCAATAGCTTGTTGGAAGTGGCTGGGCAGGAGTTTATCAGGAGCTTACAGGATCAGTTCATCGATCCCGTTAAAGCTTGCCTTGCAGCACGTCTGGGCATGGTGGCGCAAAACAGTGGTCGGCTCATAATAGCTGAAAATTCAGCCAACTTTATCTCCCCCCAGAGTGGTGCTTCGATTGAGCTTGACTCTCCGCAGCAGGATCTCAGTCGTCTGAAAGCATTTGTGCATCGTTACTTTGAAAATAGCGACCCCAGCATAGAGATTGAAATTGATCATCAGTTGCTACTGATTCGTCAGGTTCGTTTGCCACTGGCAGCAAAACGAAATCTAGTGAATGTGGTTGGTTACGAGATGGATCGCCTCTCACCCTTCGAAGCCGACGAGGTCTACTTTCATTTCACGCCAATGGAACAGAACGAAAAAGGGGGCTGGCTGGAGGGACGCCTGATTGTCGCCCAGAAGAGCAGGCTCGATCCCTGGTACCAGCTACTCTCTGAACTCGGCATAGCCGTCGAAAAAGTAACTTTGACCGGGGAGTCTCAACCCCTGACATTGAAGTCTCGAGAAGCAGGCATGACTCAGTCTCGCACTGGGGTTAGCACGTTCTTATGGGCCGCTGTCGCTGCACTTTTCATTGTCGCCATGGGCAGTATGGTTTGGCAACAGCGGCAAATTGCTATCGATCTGCAGCAGAAGATGCAAACCGCTCGTGAGCAAGCAACAGAAAGTATGAAAATTGAAGAGAAGCTTTCGCAGCGAAGACAAGCTGTCGGAATGGTTTCGGCACAAAAGCAGGAGTACCTGGCGATGTCAGATCTGTTGCTGGAGTTGACCCGCCTGATTCCCCCTGGCAGTTGGCTACAGCGTGTCAATGTTGCATCAGAGAATTTAGTGGTCACCGGATTATCAGACCAGGCATCTGAATTGATTGCCTTGCTTGAGGCTTCCCCCTGGTTCGAATCGGTGCGTTTTAAGTCGCCGGTGGTGAGGGATCGAAGATCTGGTAAGGAGAAGTTCGACCTTGCGATGAAACTGAGTCAGGAGCAGCTGAAGTGACCCCTCCCGTATGGTCAAAAAAACAGTGCGATCTGGTATTGCTTGGTACCCTGGTTCTACTGCTGCTTGTGGGCTTTAGCCTGTTTATGATTTGGAGCAACCTGTTGAGTGGCTACCAGGAGGCGGCTGAGGATGCTCGTCATCGGACAGCACACTATCTACGTGTCGCTGAGCGCAAACAGTTGGCACAATCTGAACTCGATTCATCCAAGCTGCAAACCCTGATCCAACAAAACTATCTGACAGGTGATGCACCTGGAGTAGCCTACGCCGAACTGCAGCAGCAGATCAAAGAGCTGATTGCCACAGCTGGAGGTGTGGTGCTAAGTACCCAATTGGTACAAGAGCCACAAGATGAAGATGAAAGTGCCGAAAAAATTATTGTCAGAGTACGCGCGCAAGGAGAGAGTTACGCCTTGCAGAAGATGATACAACTCCTAGAGGCGAGGAAGCCCCTGCTTTTTTTTGAAAAGCTGTCGATTTCAGCTCCAGTGAAAATCAAACCGGATAGTGCCGAGCTGTTGGATATTCGTTTTGATGTCTACGGCTACTTTTGGAAAGAGGTATCATGAAAAAAGCGGCGATTGCCATTTTGTTGCTGTTGATCGGAGTGATCGCATATGAATGGATCACTTGGCCTGAGAGGTATGACCGCGCAGTGGATGTAGTGGCAGCTGAGGGTGAGTCAGGCCAGAAGCCTGTCAACGCGACGGAGCATCAGGTTTTAAGGCAGGAAGCAGAAGCCTATCTGGTGATTGCTGAGCAAACCCTGTTTCGCTCCGATCGAAAAGGGTTTCAACAGCAGGTGAATGAGCAGCCGGATCAACGTTCGCGGCCACCACTGCCTAAAATTCGATTATTGGGGATCATACTGACCGAAAGTGAACCCCCTTCAGCGATGGTTTTCGTCGAAAAAAGCAAGAAAAGTCGCATTCTGCATATTGGTGATGAACTTGGTAGCTGGAAAATAGAAGAGATCGATTCCGGGTATGTCATGTTGAGCTGGGAAGAGCAGCTTGAAAAGATTCAACTGCGAAAATTTTGAATCATGCTGCGTTTTAACCAACTCGCATTGAGACGTGGAAACAAGCTGCTCTTTGAAGCTGCTGAGTTCATCCTGCACGCTGGTTGGAAAGTCGGCATCACAGGTGGTAATGGCACCGGAAAATCGAGTCTTTTCAGCCTGATTCTTGGAGAATTACAGGCAGATCACGGAGACTTGAATCAACCACCAGGTCTGGAGATTGCTCATGTTGCCCAAGAGACGCCGGCCCTCTCCCGTAGCGCAATCGATTACGTTATCGATGGAGACGCTGCTCTGCGAGCCATTGAGCATGAGTTAGGGGAGGCTGAGGCAAGGAGTGATGGTGTAGCCGTAGCCCGGCTTCATGATGCATTACATAGTGCAGATGGCTATCGGGTAAAAGCAAGAGCCGGTGAGTTGATGTATGGCTTAGGTTTTTCCAGTGACGACCTGGATCGACCAGTCAGCCTCTTTTCAGGTGGTTGGCGGATTCGGCTCAATCTGGCCCAAGCGCTGATGTGCCGTTCAGATCTACTGCTTCTCGATGAACCGACAAACCATTTGGATCTGGATGCGGTTATCTGGCTGGAAACCTGGTTGCGGAGCTATCAGGGTACCTTGCTGATGATTTCCCATGATCGTGATTTTCTCGATCAGGTAACTGACCATATTGTCCATCTGGAACAGCAACAGGCAGAGCTCTATAGCGGTAATTACAGCGGTTTTGAACAGATTCGCGCTGCTCGTCTTGCCAACCAGCAGCAGGCCTATGAGAAGCAGCAGCGGGAAATCGCTCATATCGAGAGTTATGTGAACCGCTTTCGTGCCAAAGCCACTAAGGCAAAGCAGGCCCAGAGCCGACTTAAGGCGCTGCAGCGAATGGTGGTGATCGGTCCGGCACATGTGGACTCGCCATTCCATTTTGACTTTCCAGAACCAGAGAAGAATCCTCACCCGCTACTCAAGCTCAACCAGCTCGATGGTGGTTATAGCGGAGAGAGAATTATAGAAAATGTCTCTCTCAATCTTGAACCGGGAGATCGAATTGGCTTGCTGGGCCCGAATGGTGCCGGCAAATCAACGCTGATCAAAATTATGGCCGGCGAGCTAAGTCCACTTTCCGGAGGCTACGAACCGGCACAGGAGTTACGCATTGGCTACTTCGCACAGCATCAACTGGAACAGCTGGATGCCGAAGCCACGCCACTGTTGCATCTGCAACGCCTGGATCCATTGGCAACAGAGCAGTCACTACGCAATCATCTGGGGGGCTTCGGATTTCATGGGGATCAGGCGCTTGACAAGGTAGCCCCTTTTTCCGGTGGAGAAAAAGCGCGTCTGGTATTGGCGCTGCTTGTCTACCAAAAACCCAATCTGCTGCTGCTGGATGAACCGACTAATCATCTCGATCTGGAGATGCGGCATGCTGTTGGGCAAGCTTTACAGACTTTTCAGGGTGCCATGGTTATTGTTTCACATGATCGTCATCTATTGCGCATCACAACAGATGAATTGTGGTTAGTACACAATAAAAGGGTGGGCCATTTCGAGGGTGATCTGGATGCCTATCCTGCCTGGTTAAGTGCTCAGCGAAAGGAGGTCAGCTGTCGCAGTGAGGAGGTGCCGCCAAGTGAACACTCCTCCGCATCCAGAAAAGAGCGCAAGCGTCTTGAAGCGGAGCAGCGCAAACGCTTACAACCACTCAGGCAGGCCCTTGGGAAACATGAGAAACAGATCGAGGATTTGCAACAGAAGCAAAAGGATATGGAAATATTACTGAGTGATAGTTCGTTGTATGATTCTGGTCGCAAGGAGGAGTTAAAAGACCTGCTTAACAAAAAGAGCCGAGTTGATCGGCAATTGAACGATTGTGAAGAACAGTGGCTGGAAATCAGCGAGCAACTTGAAGCTGTACAAAGTGATAAAAAAGTTTAAAGTATTGATATCACCCAGGCACGAGCATCATCTTTTAAGTGTCAGGTTGGTTTGAAGGGAAAGGTTTTGTTGTCGAATTTTCGATTCTCAACAAGCCAGGTCAGTGACTGACCAAGCGCATCTTTTGTTTTAGTGCATGGGACGAATAGTGTGCGTAGATTTTTTAATACATGCGCTTTATTGAGAGATGACGATGAACATCTATGTAGGAAATCTGCCCTGGAGTGTTAAGGATGACGATCTGAGAAATATGTTCTCAGAGTTTGGCGATGTATCTGCTGCGAATGTAATAATGGATAAGTTTTCCGGTCGGTCCAGAGGCTTTGGTTTTGTAGAGATGCCAAATTCAGATCATGCTGAATCTGCAATTCAATCACTGAATGAAAAAGATGTAGAGGGGCGCAATCTGCGTGTTAATGAGGCAAAGCCTCGTGAAGAGCGTCCACAACGCAGTCATCAAAGACACTGATTGAGTTTCTCGCCTATCTGCTGACCCAGACCGAAACTCTTAATTAAACAAGTGACAGCTATTGATTCTTCAATAGCTGTCACTTGGTCTGGTAACTGGGCAAAGTGCTTTTAGCTTTGCTATAGGGGTGTTTGTACGCCTGTTTTTATTCTCATCTACCCCTGCGTTGGAATGTTGAGTGGAGAAGCTGATTCTCAGATCAGTTTTTTCAGCTCTTATTTATTCACTCAGGGCTACCGGCCATTTTCTTCACAGTGCCATGTTTTCTCTTTCCTTGTGTGATCTCTTGCCAGAAGGATTTGTCTATGCGGTATACTAAACCTAGATTCCGCAATTGACCGCTGATATCTATCGTAAGGTAATGAAATGCCATATCAATTTATGGTATTTATACACAGCTATTGGGTGAAGCCACGAACGCTACAAGTATTTGTGAAAAATCTCAGCGCACCCTGCTGCGTTGTCGTTCTTGTTAAGGGAATAACCATTAACTGCAAACGACGCCTTGCCGGGCACGCCGAGATTTCCCACAAATACATGTTCAACTGCGGATTCTAAGTTTAAGTTGATCGAATGGGTTGGTTTGGATTAGTGCAAAGATGAAAACTTTAGTTGTCTCAATTATTTTGATTTTCGCGGCCTTTCTGATATGGCCATATAGTGCAGTTTACCGATTGGAGCAGGCGCTGGTAGAGGATGATCATCAAACACTCAGTGAAATGATTGATGTTGAAGCAGTGAGGGAACAGATCAAGCGAAAACTGAATAAGAATGTTGAAAGCAACATTGGAGATGTATCAAACGGATTTATTGATTGGCTGCAGAGTGGCATTCAACGCTTAGGTGCCAACGCAGTGGAAGAGATGGTGGATCTCAATTGGGTGATCAGGCAATTGCGCTCTCATAACCGTACCACTGACCAGGGTGGTATCTATGATCAGTTAACCTACGCTTTTTTTGACGGTCCCGACAGATTGCTGCTGCGAATTGGTGAATTGGGTGAAAAACCTGTACATGTTCATTTGAGTCTGCAAGGTAGCAACTGGCGTATCACAGCAGTTTATAATTGAGGCGGCTCTGAATGGTACAGAATCTATGACGAGGTACATAGCGGGTCATAATCGCATAAAGCTCAATTGATCAGGGATGAAATGGGTCTAAGCAGGTCGCTAAAATACCCTACAGAGTTGAGCTGTTTGCTGTAACTACAGTGTGACATGTTTACGCCGCACCACTGCTCAGTGATTAGCCGGGATTGACAGTGTAACAGATTGATTATAAAAGGAATTTAGGGATGATTTAAGGATAAGTCTGTTAGCTGGCCAACTATCACAGGCAAGCGTGAGCAGCCACTCGATCCTGGGGCCTGTCAAAATGCTAAAGATAATGTGAAATTGGCCGATCTTAGATGCTGAAGCACGGTTCTACCGCCTTCAAAATCTATAGAGTACGATAATAAAAGTAGATAGCGATCAAGCACATCTACTTAGGAGAATTTAGGGAATCGAAAGATGGCCGAAATCAGTTTCAATCAAGCCCTTTTCGACGTATGTCCAACCGGGATGCTGGCAATTGACGATGAAGTCTGCATACGCTGGATCAATCCTGCATTAGAAGAGATGTTGAGCCTCTCGGTTGATGAGTTGGTGGGCAAGGATAAAAATACCCTTCCCGAAGGGTTGCATGCGCTGTTTGACGAGACAGATATGCTTCACCTGTCGCTCAATGGCGATGGTGAACGTTGGTTGCGCAGGGAGGTGAGGCAGGTAAATGATGGATCACAAGAACCCCTGAGACTCCATTTCTATCAGGATATCAGTCAGCAGGTTTTAGCTCAGCGGGAAAGCGATGAGCTGCGTAAACAAGTTGAGGATCTGACCATCACTGATGAACTCACCAGTATGGCAAACAGGCGGGCTACACTGCAGGCACTGGATACCCAGGTCACACGCAGTCGTCGCTACGGTAACCTGTTGACCCTTTCCGCTGTGCGGTTGACTCACCCCGACGGTGCAGGGTCCAAGCTTACAGATCACTCTATTTTGGTTTTGGCGCAATATCTACGTGAGAGGCTGAGATGGGCTGATGTGATCGGTCGATTTGAAGATCAGCTGTTTCTTTTGCTTATGCCTGAAACCAGTAGAGAGGATGCGGAAAGTTTGCTGCAACAGATCGTCCAGGAGTGCCAGGAAGGCGCTTTGAAGGATCTGGGTGACGATCCACTTCCCATATTGGAGATTGGGGTTGCTGCATGGAGCAAAGGTGATGATCCGCAGCGCTTGATTACCCGCACCATAGAATCGATCTGATATACACCTCGTCATAGATTCTATGCCACTCCTGCACCCCAAGGGTACTTCCTGCGGGGCGTGGGGCAGGCCTTGCGGCTAGCCCTTTCCAGACTCGCTGAAAGGTATAGAATCTATGATGAGGTAGCCTGGCAGGCAGAGTTGAGGATTAAGGACGTACAGCTTGTACTGCAGGCTTAATCCTAGATTCCGCAGTGTACCGCTCCATTACTGATAGTAACGTGCGGATTCAGATGAAAAAGTGTTCACTAGGATAATGCCTGACACTCAACGTATCAGCTTCGATGATGGTATCAGCCGAAAAGAGCTGAATGCTGTTCAGCAGCGTTTTTTACGGCTGCATAAGCAGCGCTTGCGTAGAATATATCAGGAGTTACGCCCCAGCCAGCAGGAGTTTCTAAATCTTCTGCCTCTACTTTTCCACATAAACCACCCGATGCTGCCAGGTTTTGTCAGTAGTGACACGGTCACTGGTATACCTGATTACACACCATCGAAAGTGGCATTGGAAACGGCTGCAAAGCTGAGCCGCAGTTTTAAATACAAGAAGCGCGCTCAGCGTGTCTACCATATTCACGGTCTCTACCTGATGGGTAGTACAGGGACTATTGGGCAATCATTTGGTAGTGATTTTGATGTTTGGCTATGCCATGACCCTGCCCTCGATGCAGTGCAGCGTGATCAGTTGCAACAAAAAGTGGCATTGATTGAAAAGAGTGCCCTGGAATTGGGTTTGGAGCTGCACATTTTTCTCATCGACCCTGAGCGTTTCCGTCGAGGAGAAAAGGCCCACTTGTCACGGGAGAGTAGTGGAACGACGCAGCACCACCTGTTGTTGGAAGAGTTTTACCGAAGCGCTGTACTACTGGCTGGTCGTTATCCTCTTTGGTGGCTTGTTCCTCCTGAGCATGAGCCAGAGTATCAATCCTATGTTGAGTACCTGCTTTCTCATCGCTTTGTTAAATCGAGTGAGGTTTTTGATCTTGGTGGACTTAACCAGGTAGAGGCTGGAGAATTTTTTGGTGCAGCCCTATGGCAGCTCTACAAAGGCATAGAATCCCCCTATAAATCGATACTAAAGATCTTTCTCATGGAGGCTTACAGCCACCACTATCCCCGTCCAAAGTGGTTGGCGCAACAAGCGAAAGAGGCGATCTATTCTGGTGAGACTGATATCGATATGCTCGATGCCTATCTTTTGTTGTACCAGAAAGTCGAGTCATTTTTAAAGCAAAACAAAGACCATGACAGGCTGGAGTTGGCCCGAAGATGTTTCTATTTCAAGGTAGGAGAGCATCTCAGTCAGGTAAAAAAAGGTGATGAAAACTGGCGTAGCCGTCGGATGTTGAAACTGACTCGACAGTGGGGATGGGGACAGACACAACTGCAGATGTTGGATACACGTTCTGAGTGGAAAATAGATCGAGTAATCAAAGAGCGAAATGCACTGGTCGGAGTCTTGACCCGCAGTTATCGATTACTCACAGACTTTGCAAGAAAGTTTGCCAAAGAGAGCCATATCGACCCTCATGAGCTCAATCTGTTGGGGCGAAAACTCTACACTGCTCTGGATCATCGCACGGGTAAAATTGACCATATCAATCCAGGCATCTCAAAAAACCTCTCAGAAGATGATCTCTCCCTCTACCATCGTCCGACCAGAGATGGCAGTGTTGCTTGGATGCTCTATAGAGGTACTATTGACGAAGATATACTGCTCGATCAAAGACCAATAAAAATTTCCAGCAATCTGATGGAAATCCTGATTTGGAGCCATGTAAATCAGGTCTGGTCAAGGCATACACGAATTGTCCTGGTTTCCGGTGATAGTGAGCTTACGAGAAAAGAGCTACTTTCACTTCAGCGTAGTGTAGTTAAACTCTTTCCTGACTACATGCCGCCAACGGCAGGTATGAAAACCTTGGCCAATCCTGCTTATGCCGAAATGGTTGGGTTGTTCCTGAATATAGGAATTGACCCAATGGAACGCCTGACCAAAGAAGGTAAACAACTGACCAGTGAGCGTCATGATCCATTGAGTTTTGCTTCAGCCAGGATCAATCTCGTAATCAATTTGGAAAAGTTGGTTCACACCAGTTGGGGTGAGCTTTTGATAACCGAGCATAGTGGTGCGGACGGTTTAGTGGATGCGTTATGCAGCATCCTCAATATGCCTTCCAGTGAGAGTAGTGGCTTACCAAGTATCAATGCCTATAGCTACTCCTGTGCGCGGGGTAGCCAAATTGCACAAAGGGTAACAGAGCTTTTTAATCACGTTGTTGCACAATTTAAAAGTAAAAAATTAGAAAATGGACGATATCTTTTTCGGTTGGGTACGGATTTCTTCATTGTCCAGCAGCAGGAAAAAGGTTATTCGTGGCGAAGTGTTGAGTCCTTCGACAGTATGTTGGACGAATTGATGCAGCCACAAGAGGTGTATCGTCCCTTGGGATTTGACCCGGAAATTATGGCAGACAGTCCATATCCGGTGCTCTATGCCCACAACAGACAAGATGTAATTCAGCTGTTTTTTGAACTGACACCACAAGGGATAGATATCTATATACTTGATGAGCAGGGTTCGTTGTTTAAGCAAAGATTAAGTGCAGATAGTCCACGCTTCCTGATGTTGCAGCAACGTCGCTTTCTGAACAGTCTGCAACAGCTTAGAAATCTGATTTTAGTCAGTGAAAGTGATCTACTGACTGAACCGGAATTTTTTGAATTGAAAAGAGGAAAAGAGAGTAAATGGCACGTTAACCTGCGTAGTGTTCCACTGAAGAGATCTGATGACTATATGGAAGTGGTGTTGGTTGCTGACAGCGCCGAGTCTGATGCAAAACTTGTCTCCTTGATTTGTGGAGAGAGAGAGTTTACGCAAATGGAGTATGGCCGTGCGCTCTATGCGTCAGTAGCTGAATATATCAACAGTTTCAGAAAGGGCGATGCTAAATATCCCGTCTATCTGACTTCAGTTCGTCTTAGCGGTATTCAGACGCCACAGGCTTTGGAAACAGTCAACCTGTTGAACCTTAAAAAGCGAGTAGAGCTGAGACTGAATCAAGCAGTTTGAGTTTAGTCAGAAAAGTTACATCTGTCGCTTGGAGATAGAGTTGATCCAGGGTTATCAAAAAAATAGTATTGACTCCTCAACTTCCCACATTAAAAAGTTAATGAAAAGCAAGGCCACTTTTTAGTGGGGAGATAACATATCTTTCTTACCGTGCAAGTCACTATTCAGCCACATGAGAGAATAACTTTGTTGCTTCTTGAATAGACCTAAGATGTAGGGTGCGGCCCTGCCGCACCATAAGAGCGTCTACTCCACCGCGCTCCAATGTGCCTATTTGTGTCCGTTAAGTTGAGCTGGCTTTTGATATGTTTATTAGCTGGTTCTCGTTTTAGTTGGGTATGGTGCGGCAGGGCCGCACCCTACATCAGAGGCTCTTTTTATAATTCAGCTGTTCTGCCATTCAAGTTCGAGCCTAGACTCTATTTTTTTCAAACAACATGCCACTATTTCGCCCAGACCTGGGCGAGTCACTTCTCTTTATCGATAAAAAAACCCGCAATGTTATTGCGGGTTCTTGATTACAGAGGTCTGTAAAATGATTTAGAGATTATTTCTAAATCAGCTTTTTCTGTATCGTTGAGATAATCTCACACCTAATAGTCCAAGCCCAAGTAGCGTCAGTGTTGTAGGTTCAGGTACTGAGTTGAAACTAACATTAGCTCGAGAATTTATGCTGACACTGTAATCGCCATAGCGGTTGTTGTAGTTGAAACCCGAGAGAGCCTCACTAAAGCTGAAATGAAAGTCTGACACAGCCAGAATATAGCTGCCTGCATTCAAGACTCTGCTAATAAGTGAGTTTAAACCAGGGCCACCATCATCATTGCTGGCAACATAGTCAGATGCACCCAATGAGCCGTCGTTTTCAAACAGATAGATCTGGGTGTCAAAGTAACCAGAGTTAACTGCAATATTTGTTCTGGCTCTGGCATCCTGATCAAAAATCATATATGACACCGAACCAGTTCCACGTTGAGTAATGTCACCAGTACTCGAAATGAAATTAGCTGAGCTGGCTAGTGGAAGCAGCATTAACAACCCAAAAAGTAATTTAGGTACGATTTTCATCAAAGTATCCTTGAATAAAGCTTACAAATTATCAGCTAGCAGATGTTAGCTAACTTGCTGGTTAATAGCATGAAATGTGCCAGGAACATTAAAATTACACTGTTTCAATAGCTTAGCGCCGATCTAAACCTGCTGTTCAGGGCGGCTGGATAGATAAATGTAAAATATTTCGACATCCACTTGAAGCAGGATAGTCTGGAACGGTAACGGCTTATGTAAGACTTGTTAGTCTGCCGACTCTGTCAGCGTTTGATTTTGCGCAGTGTTCTTTCAGTCCAGAATTTATTTTTCAGATTACTGTTAAAGGTTACGACCTTGCGTGGAATTACAGCAAGACTCTCTTTTCCAGTCTTTAAGTCAAGGCCATACCAGTATTTCCAGAATAGTGCTCTTGGATCACCCTCTTTATCGGTATTTACCAGTCCCCAGTCTCGGTCGATGATCTTGATAAGCTCACCATTTTTATAATAGAGCGTTCGGTAGTCAGCAAAGCTTTTTGTGTCGACATAGCTGATTCTGTAGTCATACCACCAATCATTGAAATTTGTTGTACTTTTCAGGCCATAAACTTCTTTGTTCATGTGCCTGCAACTGCGTTCTGGAATGTGCCCGGCGTTGCGTGAAATCTCACCCTCAAGGCTATCTATGGTGCCCAGGCAGGTACGCATTTTCTTTTTTCCCAGTAACTCATGAGTCTCATCACCAGGTTTACGCAACATAACATCACCAAAGGTAAAGACGCTTCCTCCCCAGGCATCTTCATAACGTGGCTGCGCAAAGCGTCTTATTTTCCTCAGTTTAGGAAGCCATGCCATGTAATCCTTGTTTTTATCTTCATCTCTATATTCAGTAATCAGCATCCCGGTGCCACGAAGATTTCCCGAGTGAAAAATCGCCAGGTCACGGGATTGGATAGCATCACTCTCCTTATACCTGTTGTTGAGATGACGTTCCACGGAAGTGAATTTTGGGCTACCGTATTCCGATTTGTTGACAAGCACGCTAAGTGTTCTGCCTCGCCTTTTGATAGAGAAATTATCGAAGCTGTAGAAGTGGTTGGCATAGTAAACCTGATCAGCCAGCTCCTCTGCAGTTATATCTGAGTCAGTTAGTGGATACTCCAGGCTACGGTCTACTCCGGCAAAACTCTGTAAAGAGATAAGAGTGAGAGGTATTGCCAAAAAGATGATATGAAAAAGAGAGTGCTTACGGCTGTACATTATACTTCTTCCCTACAATAGCTAACGGGTATATCGGCTGGTACGTGACTGTTGTTTCATCTCTTTGGTGTATTTAAAGATGTCCTGTTTCACGCGATCTAAATCGCCTGTTGCCAGGTAGTCCTGATGTAGCTTGTTTTGATATTCAGCGGTTAATTTTTTATAGAAGATATAGCTGCCAGGTGATTTTGTCCTTATATGTTCAGAGAATCCTTGAAGGTCTACAACTTGAGAGGACTCATTCTCGTCATCTCCAAGCCACATTGAGTTGGCTGGGGGGTGGAACTCATTGGTGCTGAATTCTGCTGCATCTGCTTTGACAGCATCGATATACCCGGTATCCATGGCATAGGCGCGATTTAGAAATAAGAAAACAGCTAACAGGCCAAAAAGTAGGGTGGCTGCCAAGCGCATTGGCTGAAATATCATTAGAGAACTCCTTCTATGATCCACTGTTCCAAGAGTTTTAATTGGTTCCTGACCGGATTATCCGGTGCATGGTCCGTGTTAATTATTTTGAGCTTTTCAGCTCTCTTGTATTTATCTTATCAGCATTGATCGGCAAGCAGTTCAGTTTCTTAACACTTTTTATTTTAATATGCACCCTTGGTCAGGGTAGTTACGAAACAAAGAGGAGATGGTATTGATGGCGTCAGTGCTATGCGACTGGGTGGTGCTAATAAGATAAGATTTATATGTCGTAGCCGAACAGGCGCAAGTTATCTCTAAATACGTTGGTATACTCGCTCTGTAGTTGTGGAGGTAGTTCATATTTCCAGCGCGCTACTGACTTTTGAACGGATTTGCTGGTGATATGCTGACGCTGAGACTCAGATAGCTTATGCGTCTCCTCTGTAACAACTTTCAGAATCTCTTCACTGCAGGGTATTGAGAGAGCAGTGAATAGAGACCTAAGGGTCGATCTGGTGTTGAGTAGAAGATCTTCGTAGTGGAGCAAATAGGTGTTGTTGTGATTCTGTTTGTAGTAGGCGCTGAATTCGGCAACTTCTTTGGTCACATTTTGATATGCTGTTGTTTTCTCCTTTTCAATATCGCCACTACTTTTACCCTTAGCACCGAAATGTAGTGCTGATAAAACCATGTCCCTAAAATCACGGACGAGCACTATCTCTCTTGCCTCTGGGTAGAGCTCTCTGACCGCTGAACTGAGTTGTCGACAGGTAGTGCTCCCGTCACCGGAAAAATAGGGTATTTTTTCCGCAAAGAGTTGAGGTGAAGGCAGCTCTTGCTCTTCAGCAATAGAGAGGTAGTAGTTCTCAACCGCCTCCTGGCAGAAGCTCATAACCTGACTGTAGTAGACCTCATTGAACCAGGATTGACGATGTTCGTTAGAGAGAAAGTCCCGATTGAATCGCTGTTGGTCAATCTGGGTTAAGTTATTGTTTGTTGTTAGCAGCTGTTGTGACACCAGGTGTAACCAATACTCCAGTGCAAAAGTCTCATAGGGGTGTTGATCTGCAACAACAATAGCCGGATGCTTTGCCAGCAACTGCATCAACCAGGTCGACCCGGTTCTTCCCAGGGTGGTTATGATGATCGGCTGCAGTGCAGGTTTAAATGAGGTTTTGGTATTGGAGCGCTCTAATTTTATTTCAGCAACCGGAATGGTCTGGCCACTATCAGTGATGGCGGTGATCGATAGGTCTGTGTTTTCAGGTAGACCCAGTGTCATCAAGCTGGTTGAGAAGCCACAAAGGGGATTAATCGAACTGTCATGAAAGTGCTCTGCCACATCAGGACGCTCTACCGAAAGTTCGATTCTATGAATGCTATACGAGGCTTCATCCCTGTTTATCGTGATTTCAAGCTGTTTGATATCGACTCTATTGCCAAGGATCCAACCAGAGATTTGAATCTTATAACTAGAACCGGAGTCACCCAAGGTGGGCGTATCAAGATGAAAACCCCTTATATGGATATCATCGGTAGTCGCTATCTTTAGGATTTTATAAGACAAAACTATGATATCCCTGTAGTGCGGCATCACTTTTGCAGGCCACTTTTTGAGTGTATCTTATCGCTGTTTATTTTGTGACGTAGATCACAGTATACCTTTGGTCATTTGCCTTTTCCATGTTTCAGGTCACGCAGAGGGTGTAAGCAAATAAGAGTGCTGCCCTTAATTCCGGATTTCGCTGCGGATGACAGATCAATCCTTGCAGGGAGTGGTGGGGTAGGTAGGAGAGGCGAGTAGCGCCAATCACTCACCCAGCTGAGTCAGTGATTGGCGGTCTAAAGTGATTACAAGACTCTCAGGAGTCGGTAGCGTCCTGATAAGATTGGTTGAGTCTCAGTCTCATTATTTCTGGGGAGGCGTTGCAAGACCCAGGTACTCGATTTCAAATACCAATGTCTCATTGGGCCCGATCTTTTTGCCCGCTCCTTTTACACCGTAAGCCAGTTCGGGTGGCATGACAACACGCCATTTAGCACCTGGTTGCATTCTGCTGATCGCTTCCCTGAAACCGGGTACAACACCGTTCAAACTGAATTGGGTAGGTTTACCGCGAGAGTAGGAACTATCGAACATCGTGCCGTCGATCAGGGTGCCTTTATAGTGAACCTCTACCTTGTCTTCAGCCTTGGGAGATGGGCCATCTCCTGGGGTAAGTACCTCAAACTGTAAACCGTTTTCAAGCACAGTCACGCCTTCACGTTTGGCATCCTCTTCCCGATATTTTTTTCCTTTTTCAAGATTTTCCTTGGCCAGTGCATTTTTAACTTCTTTGAGCTTATCGAAGTGTGCTTTCAGTGCTGCTTGCATCTCTTCTTGTTTGAGCTGAGGTTGCTTCTTTTGCAGAAAGTCGGAGACAGCTGCAGAAAAAGCATCAATGTCTAAGTTGGTGGCGTCCTGTGCCACAAGCATCTGCCCAATTTGTAAACCAACCGCATAGCTATACTTCTGTTGTTGGGTTTCCAGTTCAGCTGCATAGCTGCTCTGCGCTAGAGATAAAGCCAGGACTGCCAGGATCAAGAGTTTTAATTTCATAGTGTTATTTTACCTGTTTAGTGGATTTACAAAGCTTTCTATGACCCCTGGATGATAACAATAGTTCGACCGAATGTGTCACTCTGAGGGGCAGGCCGCTCTATTCTGAGGACCTCTGTTTCTGGCTGTCCTCTGGAGAGAGGGATTGGGCAATGACATAGGCAGGTCTTCGTTTGACCTCCCGGTAGATCTCCCCAATATATTCGCCGATGAGGCCAAGTCCCAGCAGGATCATGCTGCCCATGGCGAGGATAAGCAGAATGACAGTTGGAAACCCTGCTTCAGCATAGCCTTGCCACTGATACCAGAGTGTTTGCAGTGTCAGACCGATGCTGAAAAGAACCCCAATGGCACCCAGCCAGGTGACAATCCTCAGTGGTACCGAAGAGAAGCTGATGATGGTTGAGCGTGCCAGGCCCATTAAGCGACCCAGGCCCCAATGGCTCTCACCAGCATTTCTTGCCGGTGGATCGAATTCGATGGCTACAGCATCAAAACCAAGCCAGGTTGTGAGACCACGGAAAAATCGGCCCACTTCCGGCAGGGAGATATATTGATCGATGACAGATCGGTCGAGTAACTTGAAGTCGCTGGCGCCATCCATGTTCATACCACTGGAAAGGTTGAATGTCTGATAGTAAAGCCTGGCGCCAAAACGTCGCAGATATGATTCATCCTGGCGTTTGCGTTTGACTGCCTCAACCAGCTTCACCTTGCCGTTATCCCAGAGATCAATCATTTGTGGAATCAGTGGTGGTGGATGTTGTAAGTCCGCATCCATTACTATGGCAGCCTGGCCTGCGGCACCGCGAAGTCCGGCCAGAATGGCAGCCTCTTTGCCAAAATTTCGACTGAGGCGTATCGCTTTAATGGGGATCTGACTGCTGGATGAAAGAGTCTCGATGGCCTCCCAGGTACTGTCTGTGGAGCCATCATCGATGAGTACCGCTTCGAACTCTGTATCACAGGGTGCAACACTCATTTCCAGACTCTGCCAGAACTGTACGAGGCCGGAATGCTCGTTATAGATTGGAACAATCAATGAGATCAACATGTCTGGCTCCGGCTCAAGAGTTGAAAATATAGCGCCTCATCGTAACAAAGTTAATGGCGATGATAATAGCTTCAGTGATTATCTTTGAAGCAACAGGGTGTAGTTGCAGCAGGTCAACGAAAAGCAATAGTAAGATAATGCTTAGACTATAGGAGACAATCCACAGCAAAAGGTATTGAAAAAGCTGTTGCCGAAGCGTTCCCATGCCAAAAGCGTGATCATCAAAAACAATGGTTTTGTGACCGATGAATGCGATCAGCGCGCCAACCACTCTGGCTGCAGTCTGCGCGGCAATGATGCCGATAATGGGGTAGAGGAAATAGAATACCAGGAAATCCACAACCCAGGATGAGCCGCCAACGACCAGATATTTTAGAAACTGATGATCCAGCAGTTTTTGGCTTAATGCTTTTAGTGAATCAAGATTCATGGTTGGGTTGAGAGCAAGTCTTGGCAATTGGTGTTGTTGTCACTAACGAGCAGGCGCAATGGGGTGTGGGCGGAGCGTATCAATAGACAGCTTTTTTCAGCAGCACTATCTGCAGATTCACTTGATCTGTAGTCGAGGGTCACATGAAACTTAAATCTCTTTGAGTTTTTTTTGTGGGCGCCATCAAGAGTGACTTTAAAGGCTTTCGGGTGTTGAGGCGTAATCAGAATCAATTGATGCTCCTGATCCCCTGGTGGGTGCCTTGAAATACCGCTTAGTCGGACTCTCATGTCACTGGTTTTGTCTACCCTGAGTGACCCCTCTCCAGCCTGGAAGAGAGGTGGATAGGGAGGAGAGATAGGTAGGATAGTCAGCTTTGGTGGTTTGAGCTTGGAAGCCTTTTTAGGCGTAACCTCATGGGAAATATTTCGCATGCATTGGCAGGCTTGGTCATAAGACCAAAGGTTTTTCTCTGTGGTGTCCACAGTGGCCAGGCTTCGGGCACTGACCAGTATGCCAAGTTTTTTCGCTTCATCCCCTTTAATCCGGGCCTGGGCATATCTGGCGCCATTCAGTACCGTATCGAGATAGTAGGCATCCTTGATCTCAGCTGAATAGAAGGTCTGGCTGGAAGGGGATTCCAAAAAAAACTCATAAACTGCATCAAATTGAGCCAGTTTAGGGGTTAGTTGCTTCTGCACCTGCAGTGCTTGTGTGCCCGCCAAAAGAATAAAAATGGTCGCGATCAGGGTTTTTAAACCGATATTCAATCTGGGTAGACGCGCCAAAGTGGCAGCCAGAGTCATAGCAAATAGCCACCATGGCAGCAGCAGGTAACGGTTCGCCTGAGTGATGCCCGGAACTTGCGTCAAAGGGAGAAGAGGCAGCAGTACCGCCAGAAGTGCGACAACGAGCAGGGTAACGTTCAATTGTTTAGATTTGGCCAGAGAAGCAAGTAGAACCACGAATATAAAGATTGCTGCCCAGGGAAGGTAGGGGCCGGCAAAGAGTAAGTCAGGTATTGCTGAATAGTCGAGCAGGGCATCAGAGAGTGAAAATGAGCGGCCACCCGCGTCATAGCCCCCTACGAAAGAGCCGAGTACAGCCAAGCGCCAGAACATATAACCGATAGACCAGGCGAACATCGGCAGCGCCTGATAAATACGGGTAGTGAGTCTCTCATGTTGAAAAAAGATCAATACGAAAGGCAGGGGGAAATAGACCTCTTTGCAGGTGGTAGCGAGGATGTAAAACAGTGTGGAAAGAGCGGTGAGTAGCCACTGCTTTCTATCCAGATTGAGCCGATAGGCAGCTACTGCAAGGATGGTAAAAAAGAGTCCGGCAACATAGTGGCCAACCATCAGTTGTTGTGCAACAAACAGGCTGGGAACCCCGGCAAGGAATAGAGCAGATCCGAGAAAAGCAATTAGTGGAGTGGCCCAAATGCGCAGCAGGAAATAACTCCCCAGGGCGCAGCCGGCAAGAGTCGCAAGATGCTGAAAATAGAAACCCTTTGGACTCAGTCCGAATAGCCATAGATTGATATCGAAAATCAGTGGGTTCGAGGGCGTCAGATTGTTTAAAGAGTAGCCCCGGGTAATTGCGGGATTAAAAAAATAGTCGAGCGGTGAGAAGCGGCTGGCATAGTCGAGCAGCCAGCCATCATCAAAGCGCCAGTTGCCTGAAAGGGCGTTCAGGTTAAGCAGGAAAGTTAGTGCCACCAGGCCGAAAATAGCGGCGGCGGTGATCAGGTTGTGGCGAAGTGACACAAAATCGACCTTAGATACTCTTTTTTAGCGGCATTGAAGCATTATCGTATTGGAAAGAAACCGTAACATGAACAGAATGGCAAAAGCGACTCTCCTGCATTATCGCCACGCTCAAGACAGTCATGCCCGCTGATCGATTTTCCTGCTCTTCTCGCACGTATTAAAACGGAATATCAAGAGGCGTACTGATCGAGTTTGCGTAGGGTGGGGCTAAGCCCCACCAAGTAGTCAACTAGTGAGGGAGGTGGCAAGTTTCGAAGTACCTGCAGGGGTTGTAAATGTTTCTCCTCAGGATGCCCTTCAGCCACTACTTGCTGAGAGCTGGCAGGCCACTGCCTAGTCCGTAGCCTGGATGAAGTGCAACGGAATCCGGGGGAACAGCGCACCAACCATCCCGGATTCCGCTTCGCTCCATCCAGGCTACCTTGCTGAGATAGTCATGAAACTGTGAAGGTTGCATGTGGTTATGGCGTTTTCGGCAAGCTTTTGGTGGGGCCATGCCCCACCGAGTAGTCAACTAGTGAGGGCGGTGGC
>NZ_JBSYOO010000026.1:0-166993 GCF_058244675.1 Candidatus Thiodiazotropha sp. AKIB8
ATAGGTTGGTTTGGTGGGGCATGGCCCCACCCTACGGGTCGCCAATATCACGTAGGGTGCCGGCCCTGCCGCACCTTTTCCTCAATTGAGCGCGGGAGTGAGATGATACCTCTGAGGCTGTGACTGATAGGTTGGTTTGGTGGAGCATGGCCCCACCCTACGGGTCGCAAAATCACGTGGGGTGTCGGCCCAGTCGTATGGATGAAACCTCAGCGACAGAGCCCCTGCTCCACCTCATCACGGGTTTTACGACCCTGGAGCTGCTCTATCAGTGTCAGTGCAAAATCCATGGCCGTTCCCGGCCCTCTTGAGGTGATCACTTTACCGTCCCTGACAACCGCTTTAGATACTATTTCAACTTCAGGTAGAGACATCGAGTCAAGCACACCAGGGTAGCCCGTAGCCTTGCGGCCATCTAGAAGACCTGCACCGGCCAGTACTTTGGGTGCAGCGCAGATTGCCGCCGTATATTTACCCTGTTTATGCAGCTGTTGCAGAATGGTGTGAATTCTTCGATCAGCATCAAGATTGTCTGCACCAGGCAATCCTCCCGGTAAAACGATCATGTCAAAATCATCGGCATCCACTGCATCGATTGTGGTGTCTGGAACCAGGGTAACACCCCGTGATGCCTTAACTGGCTGATCATCCAGACCTGCCGTGACTACATCAATACCGGCCCGGGTCAGAAGATCGGTAATGGTGACTGCTTCGAGCTCTTCACATCCTTGGGCGAGGGGGACGAGGACACGTGCCATTCTAGCCTCCTTTGATTTATGATTTCAGATACAGGAACCAACTCGATTCCCTGTTGCTTAAGTTTAGGCAACTCCTCACGCAGTACTGATACGGTCGCTGCATAGGGGTGGCCAATCCCAATCGCACTGCCTCTTTCCCGAGCAAGATTGACCAGTTTCTGTAACTGTTTTCGGATCAGTCGCTCCTCAGGCACATTGTCCAGAAATATATCTCGCCGAGCATTGCCAATCATGTTGGAGCGCGCAACCCGCTGGGCGACCGTGGCTTCTGTAGTACGGCTATCTACAAAATAGAGCCCTTGACGACGCAGCTCGCCCATCAGCCAGCGCATGGCGGTTGGATCCCGTGTCAGCAGGCTACCCATGTGATTGTTGACCCCTGTCAGATAAGGTACTGAGGCAATATCTCGCCTCAGTGTCTGCAGAAAAACGGATTTGGGCATACCCAGGGTGAGTGCGCCTTCACCCAAACGATTCCCCAGGTCGGACTCCATCGGCAGATGCAGCATCACCTCTTTATTCTGCTCACTGGCTTTAGTCGCCAGTAACCAGGCAAATGGGGTCTGGGGTAGAAATGCGTAGGTTATAGAACCAGGTAGCTGCAGCGCTCTTTCGCCTGCCTGTTTCTGATTACCCAGGTCATCAATGATCACTGCAATTTTGATTGGCCGGTTGGACTGTGCATCCGCCAGGAGGGCAGGGGATGCACCAAACACTATCCAAAATCCAATCAATATGTACCATTTGATCATCTACTTTAGAATCGGCTCAGCCTGCCTCTTTATTAGCATTCAGGATCGTAAGGCCCTTCAGCAGATTGAGCGCCTCTCCCAATTGATAATCCTTTGTTGCAACTGAATCAGCCTCTTTCTCTGTCTTGGAATCAACTGGGGTCTTGTTCTCCTTCCCATTGCCATTTTCAAGATGGCCAGTGAGATTGGACTCCTTGATCGGCTTGACCTTATCACTCTCTACTTTGGACAAAGTGAAATCTTCCAGCTCGATATCCGGCTTGATACCTTCGGCCTGGATCGAACGTCCTGAAGGGGTAAAGTATCGAGCCGTTGTCAATTTTACCGCTGATGTGTCACTTATCGGAATTATGGTCTGAACAGATCCCTTTCCAAAGGTCTGGGTACCCATGATCACCGCCCGGCTGTGATCTTGCAGCGCTCCAGCAACAATCTCGGAAGCTGAAGCTGAGCCTTCGTTCACCAAAACCACGATTGGCGCACCATCGAGCACGTCGTCCGGTGCCGCCTCAAAGCGTAATTGAGAGTCACTTTCACGACCTTTGGTGTAGACAATCAGGCCATCCTCCAAAAAGGCATCACTGACAGAGACTGCTGCATTCAATACACCACCTGGATTGTTTCGCAGATCCAGCACCATCCCAAGCAGATCCCCCTCCGCCTCATCCTCCAGTTCACGCAGGACTTTCAGCATATCCCGTGCAGTGTGGGTCTGAAATTGGGAAATACGCAGATAGGCAAATCGCTCATCAAGCAGTCGACTCTTCACACTGGCTACGCGAATGACATCACGAACCACCGTTATTTTGATCGGCTTCTCTTCGCCTTTGCGGATGATGGTCAGCTCAAGCGGAGTGCCCGGTTTGCCACGCATAAGAGCAACCGCATCATTCAGGCTCATCCCCTTAACCGGCGTATCATCCAGCCTTACAATCAGATCGCCACTGCGCACACCGGCGCGAGCTGCAGGAGTATCATCAATCGGTGAAATCACTTTCACAAAACCATCTTCCATACCCACTTCTATGCCTAAACCGCCAAACTCACCTTTGGTGCCGACCTGAAGGTCTTTGTAATCCTCCGAGTCGAGGTAGTTGGAGTGGGGATCGAGTCCGGAGACCATACCCCGGATCGCATTTTCGAGAAGAACCTTATCGTCTACTGGCTCGACATAGTTTGCTTTGATGCGGCCGAATATGTCGGCAAAAGTCCTCAACTGCTGTAGAGGCAGGTTATTGTTCGACTCATCATCCTCTTCAGCTGAGAGCGTAAGTGGTATCAGCATCGCAGCCATTAAAATCAAGCTGAAACCAAATCGTTTTTTCCGCATTACGGCATTTATCATCTGTTTTTCCTACAATCGTGTCGCCACCTTGAGTAGCAGACTGAATTTTCAATGCTCAGTTGGCGATTAACCAGGTGACCGGCTGTTTCTGGTCAATGGTTTGGCGTAATCGGTCTTTGAACTGTGAGTGAGTGAATAAAAAGATAGTTCCTTAATTGTCTTATCTGCGATCACCCGCCCCCGTGTCCGCCGACACCATTTGGTTGGGTTTTTAGGTTCGCCGTTGTGGCGAATCCCGAAGTAGATGCCTGATGAGGATCGCCCTCCACTACTGCCTACTTGAGCCACTACCTCTCCGGGTTCCACCCACTCTCCTGTCTCTTTAAACAGACTCTGATTGTGGCCATAGAGACTCATAAACCCTTCACCATGATCGATGATTAACAATAGACCAAAACCACGTAACCAATCGGCAAAAGCCACTCTGCCATGGTGAATGGCGCGAACTTCCTGACCCTCAGGGGCAGAAATCATTACCCCATCCCATTTCAGTTTTCCAACCTCCCTTGCAGAACCAAACCGGGACAGTATTTTGCCTCTGGAGGGCCAGGGCAACTTACCTTTGCGGGTCTGAAATGCGACATGAGCCGTCGGGTTGAGCGGAATATCAGCAAGTGTCTGTTGCAGCTCATTGAGTAAGGACTGCAGCTGCTTTTCATCCGATTTGAGGCTTTGTAACTCCTGACCTTTGTTCTGCAGCCGGCTGTTGAGGCTGGCAATAATCTCTTTCCGACCCATTTGGGCAGCTTCGAACTGCCTCTTCTGATTGAGGTTCTTTGTCTGGAGCTGTTGCAGGCGCTGCTCCTCTTGAGCAATTTTATGCTCAATCGCTTTCAATTGCTGGAGATTCTTACGAATCTGCACCATCTGCTCGATCCGGGCTGTATTGAAGTAATCGTAATACACCATAACCCGACTGACTACTGCCGGATCTTGCTGGTTGAGCAGGATTTTCATTTTTTCCTGCCGACCCATCGCATAAGCGGCTCTGAGTTGACGCTCCAGAGAAGAGCGATGTTGATCCAAGTGGAGGCGGGCATCGGCACGCTCACCTTCAAGCTCTGCCAGCCGACGCTGTTGGCGCTTCAAACTCTGCTTGGTCACTCGAATTCGCCGGGCGAGGGCGCCAATCTGCATCTCCATATCCTGTAAAGCCCGATTCTGCTCCTCTCGTTTGCCTTCCGTTGAACGCAACTGATCCTGTATATTCTGAATGCGACGCTTGACCTGGTCCAGCTTGGACTTAGCATCTTTTTCCGACTCATCTGCTGATGCTTGCTGAACAAATAGCGATCCACAAAAACTCAGGCAGAGCGCCAACAGGCAACTCAGACGCAGCACTGGCTATGCCTCATCAAACTCTATCAATGAACGCCCTTTCATCTCATCCGGTTGTGGCAACCCCATGATTCTCAGCAGGGTCGGTGAGATATCGCATAACGCACCACCCTCCAACAGCTGAGCATTATCTCGTCCGATGTAGATAAGCGGCACTGGATTGGTGGTGTGTGCGGTATGGGGCTGGTGGTTGATCAGGTCCTCCATCTGTTCCGCATTGCCATGATCAGCAGTAACCAGCATTTCACCATTCACCCGGTGCAGGGCCTTGTGCACTCTACCGAGACAGTGATCCAGGGTCTCTATGGCAAGTTTCGCCGCCTCAAATTTGCCGGTATGGCCCACCATGTCACTATTGGCAAAGTTACAAATTATGGCGTCATACTTACCGCTCTCTATCGCCTCAACCAGATGATCCGTCACCTCTTCAGCACTCATCTCAGGCTTGAGGTCGTAAGTCGCCACCTGGGGAGATGGCACAAGAATCCGATCTTCCCCCTCAAATGGTTTTTCACGTCCGCCATTGAAGAAAAAGGTGACGTGGGCGTATTTTTCAGTTTCAGCGAGCCGTAACTGCAACAACCCAAGCTTGGCGATATATTCACCAAACACATTGCGAAGTTTTTCCGGTGGAAATGCCACCGGGATACCGAACTGTTTGTGGTATCTGGTCAGACTCACAAATTCACCCAATTTCGGCACACGACTGCGCTCAAAATCATTGAATTCCGGGTCAACAAAGGATTTTGTCAGCTGACGCGCACGATCGGCCCGGTAGTTAAGAAACATCACCACATCACCATCTTCCACTCTGACCGGGTCTTCACCAGTCGAGGTGATGCGGGTTGCCACTACGAACTCATCGGTTTCGCCACGTTGATAGGCGTCATGCAGACCCTGAACCGCATCTTCAACCACATATTCGGCTTCACCCTCAACCAACAGCTTGTAAGCTTGCTCTACGCGTTCCCAGCGGTTATCCCGATCCATCGCATAATAGCGCCCGATCAGGCTGGCTATGCGCCCTGTCCCAAGCTCACTAAACATTTTGTCCATTGCAACCAACGAGGCTTCGGCGCTTTTGGGTGGTGTGTCTCGCCCATCGAGAAAAGCGTGAAAATAGAGCTGCTTTGCACCCCGATCCACAGCAAGTTTGGCCATCGCGTGGAGATGTTCTTCATGGCTGTGCACCCCACCAGGGGAGAGCAGCCCCAGCAGGTGTATCGCCTTTCCATTCTCTACAGCCTTGTCCACTGCTGCGGTAAGTGTCTCGTTGGAAAAGAATGATCCAGTTCGAATAGATCGGGAGACCCGGGTAAACTCTTGATAGACAACCCTACCGGCACCCAGATTGAGGTGGCCCACTTCTGAGTTTCCCATCTGACCACCAGGCAGACCAACCGCAGCGCCGGATGTGGTTATCAGTGTGTGTGGGTGTTCACGCCAAAGACGATCCCAAACCGGGGTGCGGGCTTCTGTGATGGCATTCACTTCTCTGTCTTCACTATAACCCCAGCCGTCCAGAATGGTCAGGACGACCGGTTTAGGTTTCTCTGTCATGATGGTTCTCTTTAATTAAAGACTTTTTGTGTGGCAAACAGCGATAATTTCAGCTTAAAAGTAGGTATAACAAATTTAAACTCAATTAAATCACCAAAACCCATGCCAGACCAGAAAACCGATGCGACTTTAATCAATTTGAAACAGATATCAAGCCGAAGCCCTCGATCTTTTCCCTTTAGCCAAACCCCCCATATCTCCAGGCCTTGGCCTTTCAGCAAAGTTCAGTAGACTTGGAAAAGAGGCCAAATAGTAACCAGAAAAAATAAAGGGGTTCTCATTGGCACGAAAAACAGCGTATTATTGTATTAGTTATTAGTAAAAGGCTGGTCGTATATGGAACACAAGTACAGCAAGAGCGCCCAACCCCTGAGCTTGGAAGAGAGCGAAGGTATGCAAAATCTGTTTGCGACAGATGATGATGTGGATCGTGCCTCCCGTTCGCTGAAGGCCATGTCGCATCCGCTGAGATTAAAGATTCTCTGCACCCTTGGCAGTCAGGAAGTCAGTGTACAGGAAATTGTTGAGCAGGTTGGAACCTCCCAGAGCAACATCTCCCAGCATCTCGCCATTCTGCGTGATAAGGGCATACTCGCCTCTCGAAAAGATGCCAACAGGGTCTACTATCGAGTCAGCGATTTTCGCACCCTGAAATTGATCGGCATGATGCGGGAAGTCTTCTGCACCCATTCCGCATAAGAGACCTCTCTGATCACGGTCGCTGACAGCGACCTGAGGTCTCAAGAGCAAATTTCTGGCTCTGTTTCAGCTTAGCCAGAGCTATTTTTTGCCTCAACACCCACTCAGCCCTTAAACATTAGCTCCCGCTGGTATAAACTCCGCCCCCTGTAGAACAAACTGCTGCACACGAGGCGCCGAATGGAACAACTCATCGAATTTGCGATGAATCACTGGATACTCGTCCTGACCTTTAATCTGGTCGCGGGCGTATTGGTCTTCAACATGGCTACCGGGGAAAAAAATGCCCTGGATCCCAGTGCCGCAACTGATCTAATCAATAGAAAGGAGGCGGTTGTCGTTGATGTCAGACCAGCATCGGATTACAACAAAGGTCACATAATCAACGCGATAAATATACCCAGCAACGGCTTTGCCAGCCAGATGGGCGTGCTCAGCAAGCACAAAGACAAACCCATTATTGTCAGTTGCCGCTCCGGCGCCCAATCCTCAAGCGCTTGTCAGCAATTGAAAAAGGCCGGGTATGAAGAGGTGTTTAATCTGAAAGGCGGTATACTCGCCTGGCAGAGCGCCAATCTACCAGTCACCCGTAAGAAGAAATAGTCTCACCCCATCAGGAAGCCAACATGACCGAAGCCAAGCAAGAAGAGCAGAATCGTGAATTCGCTATTCAGAGAATCTATACCAAGGACATCTCGTTTGAGACTCCCAATTCACCCGCCGTTTTCCAACAAGAGTGGAAGCCGGAAACCGGGGTCAACCTGAATACTGAAGTCAACAAACTCTCCGACGATGTATTTGAAGTCACCCTGACGGTCACGGTCACCACCAAACTCGGTGAGCAGACCGCCTATCTGGCTGAAGTCAAACAGGCGGGTATTTTCAGCGCCAAAGGCTTTCCGGAGCAAGAGATGGGCCCACTGCTCGGCGCTTTCTGCCCGAATCAGTTGTTTCCCTATATTCGTGAAGTTATCTCTGACCTGATCATGAAAGGCAGCTTCCCTCAAATGGTATTGCAGCCGGTCAATTTCGACATGATCTATGCCCAGCACCAGCAAGAGCGTGCTAAAAAGGCTCAGGAAGAGGCTTCCAGCCAAAACCAGCATTAATGAGTCAGCCTGGCGAAAAAGCCGTTGCGGTTCTTGGTGCAGGGTCATGGGGAACCGCACTCGCCATATTGCTCAGCAGCGAAGGGCAACCGGTCAGGCTTTGGGGTCACCTTAAAGCCGAAGTCGATGCCCTCGCGGAAGCCAGGGAGAACCGACAGTTTCTCCCTGGCCTCTCTTTTCCCGACACCCTCACTCTGGAAGCTGACCTCAAGCAAGCTCTGTATCAGGCTTCAGAGGTGGTTATCGCTGTACCTAGCCACGCCTTTAGTAGTGTCACCAAAGCCATCGAGCCACTACTTGACGGCAATCCCGGCATTGCCTGGGCAACCAAGGGCTTTGAACCAGGGTCCCAGCGTCTTCTGAGCGATGTGGCAGCAGAAAATCTGCCGGGTAGAGATCTTGCCGTCATATCAGGCCCCACCTTCGCCGGGGAAGTGGCTCGTGGTTTACCCACTGCGATTACAGTGGCGGCAACAACCCCCGAACATGCTGAAAAGTTGGCCGAACGGCTACACACACCCTGGTTCCGTGCCTACACCAGCAGCGACATTGTCGGTGTGCAGGTGGGTGGGGCGTGTAAGAATGTACTGGCGATCGCTGCTGGTATCGCTGATGGCCTAGGGTTTGGCGCCAATACCCGTTCTGCGTTGATTACCCGTGGACTCACAGAGATCATGCGCCTGGGCCTCAAGCTCGGTGGACAGCAAGAGACTTTCATGGGACTTGCAGGACTGGGCGATCTACTGCTGACCTGTACTGACAACCAATCCCGTAACCGCCGTATGGGGCTCGCACTTTCAGAGGGTCTCTCACTCGAAAGCGCTCTCACATCAATTGGTCAGGAGGTGGAAGGGGTCAACACTGCGAAAGAGGTGTATGCCCTGGCAAAGCGTCATCAGGTTGAAATGCCGATCTCAGAGCAGGTCTACCGGGTGCTTCATGAAGGGCTTGATCCTAAAACAGCGGTGCATAATCTGCTGGATAGAAGACAGAAAGCTGAAGGCTTATAGCGCCCTCACTCTCCACCGACAAAATCGCACTGGCGCCAGGCCTCATAAAGTATCAGAGCCACCGCATTCGACAGGTTGAGACTTCGACTCTCAGGCTTCATGGGGATTCGAATGCGCTGCTCAGGATCCAATTCTGCAAGCAACTGCGCTGGTAATCCCCGGCTCTCAGGGCCAAACAACAGGGCATCTCCAGGGGTGAAACTCACATCTGCATAGCTTCGTTTTCCTTTGGTGGTGCAGCCATAGAGATGCTTTGGCGCCACCTGACTCAAAAAGTCATCTAATGAATTATATTCCCCAACATCGGCCCATTCATGATAATCGAGACCTGCTCGCCGTAAACGTTTATCATCCAGCTTGAAGCCCAGGGGATGAATCAAATGCAATTTGCTGCCACTATTGGCACACAGGCGTATGATATTACCTGTGTTTGGCGGGATCTCCGGTTCTAATAGAACGATATGGAACATCCCACACCCCTAACCGAAGATTTTGAAAAGGTTCATGAGCAGCAACAGCCCTCCAATTTTAAATACCGAATTTTGTGGTATGTCGTTCAATAGCCCCATTGTTCTTCTTTCCGGATGTGTTGGATTTGGTGAAGAGTACACAAGGGTCAATGGTTTTAGCAATCGCGACGTGGGCGCCGTCTGCCTAAAGGGAACCACTCAGGAAGCTCGCATGGGCAACCAGCCGCACCGAGTCTACGAAACATCTCAAGGCATGTTGAATGCCATTGGCCTCCAGAATCCCGGTGTGGATCATGTCGTCAATAAGATTCTACCGAGCCTCGACTTTACAGAAACCCGCTTCATAGCCAACGTCTCAGGCTCCAGTGTGGAAGAGTATTATGAGGTAACACGTCGCTTCGATGATTCACCAATCGACGCCATTGAAATCAACATCTCCTGCCCAAATGTCAAAGAGGGAGGGGTTGCCTTCGGTAATGATCCTCAAATGTCCGCCCGGGTCGTGGAAACCTGCCGCAAAGCCACCGACAAACCCCTGATCACCAAACTCTCACCCAACCAAACTGACATTGCTGGTAATGCCAAAGGCTGCATTGAAGCAGGCAGTGATGCATTTTCGGTGATAAACACCCTGATGGGGATGGCCATCGACATTCAGAGCCGAAGCCCAATCATTGGTAACAACCAGGGTGGTCTCTCAGGCCCGGCGATCAAGCCCGTTGCCCTGCTCAAGGTGCATCAGGTCTATCAGGTCTGCAGGGAGCACCAGATCCCCATCATCGGACAAGGTGGCATCACTACAGCAGAGGATGCCCTGGAATTTATAATTGCTGGCGCTAGTGCTATCGGTATAGGTACAGCACTCTTTTACGATCCACTGGTATGTAAATCGATCAACGCTGGCATCATCAAATATCTTGAACAACATCAGTTATCTTCTGTCGATCAACTGGTAGGTACACTCCAGATGAATCAGCCACCAGCCAACAAGTGTGGCTGTTGATCATCAGTAATGGAATTATGAGTGAAGAAAAAATGACAAACCCTGATCCCGAGTTACTAAAAAACTTTAATCCACTGCATAATCTCAATGATGTCCAACTCGAACTGCTTGGGCGTTCACTCAAGATCTACTCAGCAGGCAAAGGACTGATTATCCTGCAACAGGGCGATACCACGGAATTCAGTCTCTACCTGCTCAAAGGCCGGGTTCGCCTTCACTCAGAGGATGGACGTGTCAGTGAAATCAGTGGAGAGACCCCCCAGGCCAAAAACCCAATAGCCAACTTGATTCCACGACGCTACGGCGTAGAGGCCATCACACCTGTAGATTACCTGATGGTGGATAACGCTTTGATAAAAGGATTGCTGAATGAGGGAGAGGGGATAACAGCGACAGAAATCGATGTCGACACTCAACCTTATGATAAAGACGGTGCCGAAAGCGCCCTCATGGAAGCTCTGATCACTGATCTTGACCAGGATAAACTGGTTCTGCCCAGTCTTCCCGATGTTGCGGTACGCGTTGGCAGAGCGATGCGCGATGAAACCACCAATGCACGCAAACTGGCAGAAATCGTACAGACCGACCCGGCAATCACGACCAAATTGATACGTGCAGCGAACAGCCCTCTCTACGCTGGCGTGACACCAGTCGATTCCTGTGCTGCCGCTATTGTCAGACTTGGCGCAGACACCACGCATAAGCTAGTCCTGACTTTCGCGCTCAGAGAACTCTTCAATACACGCTCCAGCATGTTAAAGGAGCATATGCGTGACCTTTGGCTGCATAGCGTCAAGGTCAGCGCGGTCTGCTTTATCCTTGCCAAAGTCACCAAGAAATTTAACCCGGAGCATGCGCTGCTCGCAGGACTGCTGCATGACATCGGTAATGTTGCAATCCTCAGCTATGCTGAGCGCTATCCTGAAGTCGCCAATGATTCAGAAAAACTGGATCAGGTAATGAAAGACATGCGTGGAAGAATAGGCAGCGTGATTTTACGCAACTGGGGCTTCATTGAAGATCTGATAGAGGTAACTCAAGAGGCCGAAAACTGGCAGAGGGAGATAGAGGGGGAGGCCGACTATGCTGACCTGGTTATCGTTGCCCAGCTACACAGTTTCATAGGTACACCTCAAATGAAGGATATCCCTACCCTGGATCAGGCACCCTCTTTTAATCGTCTCAACCTGGGTGAGCTGACTCCCAAGCTGAGCTTGAAGATTCTCGATAAAGCAGACGAGAAAATCGCACATGCTGAAGCGATGTTGATGGCGGGTTAAAAAACGCCACGAAAAACTGATTAACCGTCTGCCTGAGAGGAATCAGAAAGCTTCTGCGGGAAAGAAGCTTGATTTAGGACTTAACCACAATTTAGGACGCTCTTTGCAGCAGAGAAAATGCTGCAAAGAGCCTCGCCTAAGGTGTTAGGAACGTCCCAGTTTTTTGAATCGACTAGCACCAATACTCAGCAGACCCAGCCCAAGAAGTAAAAAAGTCGAGGGTTCTGGCACTTCGTGAATAATAGTCCCTTCTTCGTCATCTGCGCCGCCCGAAATACCTGAAACCAATGAGCGATCTTGATTGGCCGGGTTGTCCTCAGAAATTCCAGTGAGGGTCAGTCGAGAGCGGAAGGTAGAACTATCACCTGCTTGACTGCCATATAGATTAGTTGAGTTATCAGCCGAGATAGTACTGCCAACTAACCAGCTAGTCATATCGCTATAGACATACATACTGCTGCTGCCTAAGGATGCTGAGTTAGCCTCCAGGGAGACCTCACTATAACCCGGTTCAAGCAAACCATTGCGATAAGCGGAATTTTCATAGCCACTGCCGATCCAAGGCTCATCATCACCCCTGTCAGGGTAGAGACCTTGCACCAGATCAAACACTGACGATTCAACAAGCTCCACATAAAAGCTGTCGTGAACAAAATAGTTTGTTGCTCGACTGCCGGTGCGAACCGTATCCTGATCCTCAACAAGATCACCGAATTCGTTGCGGTGGCTACCTTGTCTATCTTTATCGACCATAAAGGTATATGAGACAGAATCCCCAGCAGCTAAACCGATGTCGCTTAAAAATCCCGATTCATCGGATATAGGGTAGGTCTCAACACTACCCTCGAATGAGTAGTAGAGAGGAATAGCTTGAGCAGAAGTAATATGAAATAGCGCAGCGAGGCCTGTTGCTGCTATGAGTGGAATTCCGAATTTCATCTTGAAAACTCCCTATTGTAATTATCCTGTAATTATGCAAATAGCACGCCAAATGATTTTATTTCCCGCAAACAAGGAGATAGCCTAACCAGACAAAACGCTGTGTAAAATATTTCGACACAACCTGATTGAACACCTATACACTGCTCAGAGAAAACCCCGTTATAAGACCACTTTCGGCGCTGCTTACAAGATACGAAAATATACAATATCTAATGCTGTACGATTAAGCAGGATGCCTTAACTCAATCCTATATAATAAAAATCATCAATCCAGTTAATTTAAGCTTCACTAAGCGCCCATTAAGTCTGCTTAGATATGAACTCAAATATCGGATGCACTGAACATCTTACAGGAATCAAAATAGCTTCATGTGATCTTCTACTGCCTAATATGCTAACTGGTTAAAGTTTTTTAAATAAAACAGTAATAAATAGTAAACTCGCACTATGCTCGACTGGCGAACTCCTGATCAATACCTCTTTGCTCATAAACTCTCATCAGAGCAGTGGGCTTGGGAATTTTTGCGCAGAAATCCAACGTATCAGCAACAATGGCAAAGCTTTATTAGCACATGGCAAGCGCTTGAAGCCTGCTATGGCAAACCTTCGCAGAGAGATGTCAAAGCCTGGCAACAGGATGAGCGTGCCTGGGTACCAGCCGAAACATGCCTGGAAAGTGACTGCCGTATTGATGGAGATAGAGTACTGATCGAATGCGCCTTAGGCGCTCGCTGGGGATACTACAAATTTCCACCCGACCCGACTGATGACGACCCGGTTGGTGGTGGACGATTGGTTTGGCGAGAGATCAACTGGCAAACGCCAACACTAGAAATCGGTCAAGCGATCGAAGACCCATCCCATCAGGCAGCACTGTTATTTGATTTAAGTATGCCCCTGCAGCCCCAACTTGTTGACGCAAAACGCCGCTTACAGATCGAGCAAAGAGATCGAGTCAAATCTGGCGATGTGCTCGCGCCGACACTATCTAAACGCAACCAACTTCTCACTCTCTATCTACGACTTTTGGATAGCCTCTCCGAAAAAGCATCGACTGCTGATATTTCCAATGTCTTGATGATAAGCCAAGCCGAAGTCACTCTACTGCTGTCAGAAGCACTAGATCTAAGAGATCATGAATACCGTCAGTTGCTTTTTTTAGCCTGATTACTTTTATTGCCGTTGTGGTAAAAAAGTCGCATTGATGGGGAAGCACCCATTGTTAATCCAATAGGCTTTCGATCTCTTTCGTTTCAAACAAACTTACATGAATATTTTTCAACTCATCTTTGTCTTTTGAATATAGCTGCGACATAGCATCACTAACAACTACTACTCGAAAATCTCTTTCGCTCGCTTCGAAGAGGCTCGTTCTAGGACAGTTAGGATAATTACAACCGCTAAACACCAATGTATCGATTTCATGTTCGTTTAAGAAAGTTTCCAGTGGTGTTTTATAAAATGCTCCCCACCTCGATTTGTACAGCATGTATTCATGGTTGCCTATCTGCTGTAGTTTTCCTGCCATAAGCTCATCAGCATCTATTCTTATTGAGGCATCTGGTTTTAACTCATTTACCAACTCTGCTCCATCTGAACCTGGGATAACTATTGTAACTCCCTCTTCAATGATCTTTCTTCTGCATAGATCCACGTTTGAACCATCAGCAGAATATAAGCGGATAACATGAACTATCGGCAATCTTTTTTTGCGGTAGATGTCTAATAGACTTGCCATATTAGGAATCACTTCCTGGGTGCCTGCAATCTCGGCCGGCGCACCGGCCAGAGTGAAATCATTCTGTACATCAATTGTTATTAGTGCAGATTTTGTAAAATGTGGCTCAGTATAATTACTCATTTATACTCCGCTAATTGCACAAAAACTATCTGATGACAGGACAATAGAGACTGACACTTACCTTCCTTTAATTTATACCAATTGATGCCATTAACTCATCTGTTAATTTAAAGTCCGTAAAGCTTGGATTGTGCTTAAGCTTGTTACCGATTAACACAAAAATGAATCCAAGCCATAAGACTGCACGAGAGTGCCATCAATATCAAACATCACATAATGCATCTATTGTTTATTTTAAGTATGGCAGAAGGTTGAGTATCGGCATGTTCCTACAGAGTGGACTCAGACAATTGCTTCCTTAACTGATAGTAACAGCTGGGTCTCGGACTTCTCTATTATAGCGCTATACTACCCATATAGTTGACTAATTTAATGATCAACTTGTGTTTATCGACCGTAATTAATATTTAGCTGATCATGTTCTGCCGTTATATACCAAGCGGATACTGTTGATATGCAAAACCTTATAAATGAGATTCAGTGGCGACTCACTGCGCAACTCGCAGGTGATGGTATCGATTTTTCCAATGCATCTGAAGCCGTACAGGCTATGTCATCGCTTCCAGTTGAGACGGAGGAGGATCGTCATACACACCTGAAGGGTTTTCTACATCTTGCTGATTTCCTGATCGAGCATGGTGGTGAAGGAATCAGTGTAGCCATGATACCTCAACGAGATACGATCAAACAAAAACTTGAAGCAATGTACACACCAGGTGCGGTCTATACGACGTCAATCGAAATTGTCACACGTCTTGCTGACGGACTTCGAAACGGTGGCTCAGTAGATGATCTAGCTGAGATGGCGATGACAGAAATTGGTAATCTTGATCTAAAACCTACACAAGAAGATGCACATTTCACCGCAGCAGCGAGCATTCGAGTTATATCCCTACTTACAGCATTCCATTGGTTGAGTAGTGAAATAACAGAGGATGCTCCAGAGCATCCCCGCGAAAAGGCCATCTGGTGCTTTTGGCAATCTGTAGAGAATAAGGGTGTTATGCTGGATGAGGCTAATACTTATGCCGATACAATTCTTCAGCTGGGTGATTTCATCGAAACAGAGTCGCGAGTGAATGGGGTAATGATTATTTTCGGCCTCAGCCTGCTCATGCGCCCCGACTATGGGCCCGGTTTGGAATCGATTCAGCAGTCTATTATGGAGTTGTTACCTCAACTATCCGGTGAACAATCAGAAACTGTTGAAAATACTAATACAGAAGAGGATACCCAGGGTAAAACTGAGGATCCGTTGACTCCAGATCAGATATTGTCCGAATTTTCATCTGTGTTAGCAAGTGAAGGGTTCAGCGAGTACCATTTGAATATAGCAATGAATCGAGTACAACAGCTCTCCTCCGATACCCTTGAAGAGAGCGAGATTGCCATATCAACATTAAACCGTGTCATAGATACAGCCTTACCTTACGCTCCCGAAGATTATAAACCCTCTATGCTCACATTGAAGGAATGGATGACGAAACTCATCACTGGTGAAGATATGGATGAAATAGAGTCCCTTGATGAACTGAACATAGAATGCAAAGCAATCCGTAAAGATATGAAAGACGAACTTGAAGAGGGTATTGATGTAGGGGCTGCATTCACAAAAGCAAGTCTCAGGCTTAATTTTTTGATCATTCGTGCGGCAGATAATTTTGAGGAAGAGATGTTGGCTCCGGTAATGAAGGTCATGATGGAGGATTTACCAGCATTAATGAGCCCCTTCGTTCCTGAGGATAAAAAGCAGACATGGCGACAGGCTCGAGGTTTGATGGGAACTATAAACCAGGGTGTTACCGAACTTACTTCAGACGATGAACTTTCTGGTGCATTGATGACAAAGCTGGTTGCTGAACAGATAAAGCGTATGACCAGCTCATTGGACCTTCCCGCAAAAGATCTACCGGCTCATATCACACAGTTCACCCAACTTTTCCTTGCCTTCAGCAATCGACTCACCGAATCTGGTTTACGCGATAATCTGGGAGAGAGTGACTCTCAGGAGCTTGAAAGATTAAGCGAAGCTATAAAGGCAGATCTTCGGATGATTGCATCAGCCACAACTGTTGAACAAATCCTTCGTCATCAAAAGGGTGGGCTAAGGCTTTCTGCTTTGGAGTTCCGGAAGTTTGAGCGTAGACGATTGTTGATGATCGCTGATCCTGATTTTCCTACAGCCTCACTTGCGGTGGATCCTAACAGTATCTTTTTTTCAGGGGCCAAATCAACTCAGCAGACGGTCAACGAAGCTTGTGTCACGCTTGCTATGAAACAACCGACAAGAAGTGGTTTAGCGGATTACATGCACAGTCGATGGCAACAGCTTCGGAGTTCTGCTATCGCAATTTTAGATTACTCTGAATACGATGCATCAGTGGCCGATCTGCAAAGTGTGCCAGAGCCAGGAGAAGAAGAGCAGATAGTGCTGAGTGTAGCCGCAAAAAATGCACAAGTTGCCTACGAGACAGGATGGGCTTTGACACTGGGTGTTCCAATAATTATCACTACACGGCGTGGACAATCTGTTCCCTTCGATGTGGATATCTCTCCGATATTCATTGAAGGTAATGAAGAAGATGTAGACCGTATTGTTAGCGCGGTACAGATTGCGTTGTATGGCACACACCGACGTATCGCGAACAGCACACTCAAACAGTCGGTACAGTATGCACGTAGTTGGTTTCCATCTACAACAGACAGCACATCTGAAAACCTACTTGATAAAGTTGTGGAATCGAACGATGCGACAAAAGTGCGACTTGTTTTAGAGAGTGTGTTTGATCGCCTTGAACGGAAAAGGCCTTTAATAATTGTACCTGCTTTCGAGGGTAGCTATCCCCAGCAACAGCTACAGTTGTTTCATGTCACCGCCTTTCGAACCTGGTCAAAAGTTGCTGAAGAGGAGATCCGAGCCGCATGCGAACGTTATCAAATAAAGTATATGATTGGTTATAACCGAATAGACCCAGATATCATACGTGCTGTGTGGAAGGATATATGCCAGTCTTCTCTTATCGTCGTGGATATCACCAACCTGAACCCGAATGCATTGCTTGAGTTAGGCATTGCCAATGCACTTGGACGTCCAACCTTAGTGATATGCCAAAACCAAGCCCCCCATTTGCACCTTCCCGCCATTCAGCGGATTCGAATTCATTACTATAATCCACAAAAACGCAGCGCACTGAGCACATTACTTGATCAGTTTTTTCTCGAACATATTGATCTTTGATTTGTTACTTCAGGCCAGTTCTCAATTAGTCGCTACACCCAAAAATTACCAACAAAAAAGAGGCCTACTTTCAATGCGACCATAAACAAGAAATCAGCTAATCAAACTCTAACCATTTCCATAAACAACCTATTATTTAATCTCTATCTGATTACCCTCCAAAATTAACTACGGAACTAGTTATGGATCTGTGGAAGATTGCAGGTGGTCTTTGTTAATTTCCAGCGGGGCGTTTGGTGGGGCAGGGCCCCACCCTACCTGTCTTGTGTTCCATTGAATAGAACGTAGGGTGTGGTGAGGCACGAACCGCATCACTATCCGATGTAGAGAGGGAAAATAGTTTGTAAATTAAACCCTAAAGTTTGTAATTTCTTGCCGCCCTTTCACGTGATGTACTGATATTGCTGGCAAAAGTGCCTTTATGATCCAGAGATAATCTAAAAACTACCCGCGCCACTCGTTCCAAGCATCTAAATTAGTATACTGAATGAGCTATTCAATGCGCTGAACCAAATAATTTAATCATTGAAGCATTCGTATTCAATGTCGAAGGAATCACTCTCCTTCGGGAAGTACAATTTAAACAGCTCCTGAACATTTTCCAGATGCTTCCGCTCACTACCAACGTAATGTCGCTCAAAACGACCAGACGAATTGTTAATCATCCAGCGGCTATCTTCAGGCTTGTGGTGGCACTTATAATACCTAAGCTCTCCAGCTATTCTTGCCCACATATTTCCAAATAGGGTCGGATGCCCTTTAGCGCCTGAAAAGCCTCCTGGCCCCTTATCTTCTTCTGGATCAGGAAAAATGTCTCTTCCTAAATGAAGGAAACCCTGCTCGCATATTGCCCAAATATACGGCAAAGAGGGATCTAAAGGTTCCGCATCGGGGTTTTGCAACCCGAATTTAAAAACCTGGACACCACCCTGCAAGAAAACGCCGTCATTTATAAGCTCTATATCCTTAATGTATGCCGCAGGATGAGAAACCCCAAACTTTTGATCCAATTCATCAGGTAAATCCTGAGGGTTCTCAGTCAGCCTGCGCGCGACTTCTCTCAAATTATTGTCCCAGCGATACAGTTCATTATCTTTAGCCTTGGTCTGAAGCAGCTCTCTGAAGTAACGAGATAAAAACCTGTTACTGAATGAATAGTAGCCTTGTGAGTAGTAGATAGTGTCAATATAAACACTACCTTGATCGATATCAGTGGCGTCGAAAACATAATCAAAAATTGGCTCTTCCGTCCCCTCAACCCTACCACTTGCCACCCAGACATGCTTCGGCCAGCTACTTGCCAAATATCTCTGGCGCCGCGCGCCTATAACCTTTCGGCTCAACAGTCCTTCCTTGAACTGATTAACAGTGAGTAGCCGAATGTCCCATTCGATTTCGGAATAATTTCCCCCAAATTTTTGGATTACATCTTCCTTCTCAAATCCTTGTTCCTGCTCCTTAGCTTTCATAGAAAGAGTATCTTTCCATCCCCAAATCGTGTACTTGTTGATCAAACGGCATGTTTCTTTGATGCGGTAGTAAGAAATTCTGATCTTAGGGCTCACTCCTAATAAGATTTCGGTTGGAATGTGGAGCTGAGCACGACCGCTTCCACGAGACGTATCCCAAAGCGATAAATCAAGGTACTTACCCTGCTCACCCTCATAGTTTTCTTCCTTACCACAACGGTTTCTACCGCCATGCACTACAAACTTCTTGCAGACAAATTTTGCTGCAGCGTAAGGCCCGATTTGATCATCATGGACATACAGTTCTTTCAGACTATGTGCTCTCAAACGTATTGGGTACTGTTCTAGTGACTCAAGTCTAAAATCACTACTATCAAGAGCGCTGTCAACTTCTGTTATTGGTTGATCTTTGTGAAATTCTTCATAGCTATATCCGGAGATTGTTACGGCGTGACGACCGACACATCTAACGCTATAGATCTCATTCTCTTTCAATCCATCCTCAGCCTTCGCTTCCCCCGACTCACCCTCGGTCTTAACTTCTTCCGGCCCACCCTCTATCTCTGCAAAAGCATTCGCCCCAAGAATCACTGGAAATCCGCAAGTGACGTAAGCGTAAACTAACTCTTTCAAAATTAAAAAGGCTGAATCGGCACAAACAACATTTTCCTCGACAGACTTTTCAGCTGGTAGATTTTTGGTACCGCTCTTACGCATTTTTACCAAGCGAATTTTCGCGTCTTGGTAATTTTCGTACAAGCTAAAAGAAATTGGGTCCAGCCCATTATCCGTCAGACTAGCCACCAACATTTTCTGGCTTAACCCTTCAGAAGGAAAGGTCCGGTTAGTATTGTCAGGGCTTAAGCTTGCCTGCTTTGTTATTTGACTCGGCGACGGGATCTGACGTAACTGAAAGATCGAAGCATTTAGAAATGACCAAAGCGCGGCACTAGCACAAATAGCCACAATTCTGTCCTGTTCCTGGAAGGGTAGCGCTTCGACATTCAACTCAATGCCAAAGAGGTTTACTGCATTCGAACGAGCAATAACACTCGTAGAGTTCTTGTTGAGAGCGAACGCTTTATAAGGCCGTATGCATGTGTTTGCTATAAAGGTCTCAGGAATGGGCCTTACCACCAAGTATCCCAAGTAGTTTTCCTGAAGCTCCCGAATACGTTCTTCTTGGCCTTCATCTTCACCATCCAGTAACTTTCCGAATCCCTCTTCATCCACAGAACAGCTGAAAAAATGAATCCTAGAGGTTTTCCGGCGATAATCAGCAAAACAGCGAACAAAATACTCTGAGTAGTCTGAGAGATAGAATTTCTCTACGTACTCATACTCACAGAGCACGGACTTCACACCAATCTCGCTTGAGCGCAGATAAGCGTCTAGGTAATTGAGCTGGTTTTTTGTAACTACAGACTTGATATCGCTGCCAGAGACCTTGGCGACATACAAGCACAGAGCGTGATAATCGTATTCAGGAAAAACTGTGTAGTCGGACGGCAATTCCCTTCACCTTTGCGGAAAACAGAGGTCGCCAGTATAGCGCAACACTTGAAAGAAACGACCAATTACGAAGCAAATTAAAGAGTGTAGGTCAGAAGCGACTGCTCCTGAGTTGTGGCTTTCGGCTCAGGACGCCAAACTCTTTTCTCGGCCTCTAGATCTGCAGCGACGCGCTGAGATAACTCCTCTTTGAACTCAGGAGAGGAAATAGTCTCAACAAACAATGCTTCCAATGCAGCAATGAAAGACTCATCATTCTGGTTGTCATTCATTCTTTAATCGCTCCAGGTACTAGAACCGCTCCACTCGTTGGAGAGCCGTAAAAAGGCAGAAAATTCTATCAGTCTTGTTGCACGATGTTAAGTCTAGCGTAGTATTCGCCGCCGATCAAGGCAGATTAACAAGATAAACCCATATTTGACAATGGGTTATAGGCAAAAGCTCGCGCGTGCTATTAGGTTAACAATCCCAACTTACCCTGGTGACATCGACAAGAACAGCAAATTCTTTAGAAAACCATCCGTTAACCAATCTCGTCCCTCAACCGACCTCCAGTGCTGACCTCAGAATAATATGTATTTATGCATTATAATAGTTTGGCTATGCATCAAATACAACGTCCAATCTCGCAAATTGTTTTCGACATCCGGAAACATATTGACACGTCTGGACTTAAACAAGACGCTTATGCCAAGACCTATAAAGTCAATCAGTCCACCATTTCTAGACTTAAAAACCCAAATTACACACCCAGCCGCCTCTCTTCTGCAATCAAAAATATATGCATTTATGCAGATATTCCAATGACTGAAACAATAGAGAAAGACATCTACGCACAACAGGAATTACTCAAGGCGCTAGAGGATGCTTGGGATGGTAGCGATGAGCATGCCAAAGCACTGACCAGGCTTCTGAATGAAGTAGCCCGAGTGACAACAACCAAATGAGAACATCAAGCAGTGTTACCTACAATCCTTAGTAAGCATCCTTGGGACAACGAGCCAACAAAGTATGGGAAATTACCGATGACTGAATCTCACGTAAACAAGTAGAACCAGCTCCTTGGCCATCCCACAAGCAGAACAGGCTCACCAAGAGAAACTGGAGAAGTTGCGTACCCTGCTAGCAGCTGGGGTGGCCAGCCCGATAGTGGGAGATTTCGATCCCAATGTTTATTGAAGAGATGCGCCGAAAATACTGCACGGAGTAATTGACTCTAGGAAACCGGGGTCAGAACACAGTTTTCACTAATATACTACATTGATTTGTTTATCGCCCATCCTTCTTCTACACGTGGCCGCCCTGGTGGTCCTGGCCGTACCTGGCGTTGGATCATTGCCGCTATTTTGTCTTTGAAGTCGTCTCTGCCCAGTACCAGTTCCTGGTTCAGTGCCTCTCTTACACAATACAATTCATCCGAATCCAGTTGATAACGGAATAATTCGCGATATGTGTGTTCACGCGTCTGTTCGTGTCGCCCTAAAGAAGGATACATCGATTGTTGATTGCTACCACGAAATACGCCAACACGATTATTGAAGCGAGATAATTCTTCTTTTCGCAGCAATATCCGAGTGCCGAAATTCTCTTTATTCAACCGTTACAGACTTCGCCAAATTACGCGGCTGATCCACATCCGTACCTTTCAATATCGCCACATGGTAGGCGAGTAGCTGCAGAGGCACACTGTAAACAATGGGCGCAGTTGAAGGATAAATGTCGGAGAGGGTCAGATTCTGATAGTGGTCGAGGCCAATTTTTACGTTGTGATCACTGAACAGGAACAGCTCACCACCTCTGGCTCTTACTTCCTGTAAATTTGAAATTACTTTTTCCAGTAGTGGATCATCAGGTAGCGCACAGATTACCGGCATTTCTGCATCGACCAGTGCTAGTGGGCCATGCTTTAACTCTCCGGCAGGATAGGCTTCGGCGTGGATGTAGGAGATCTCTTTCAGCTTTAGTGCGCCTTCCATTGCAATCGGATAGAAGCAGCCTCTTCCCAGGAACAGGGCATGGTGGCGTTCTGCAAAAGAGTTCGCCATGTCCTTAATGGAATCGTTTAATTTAAGTATGACTTCTACCTGACGGGGCAGGGCATGAAGCTCATTGACCAGTTGCTGTTCCCTCTCTACTGTCATGCCACGACGCTTCGCCAGTGCCAGGGTGAGTAACCTCAAAGCTACCAATTGGGTTGTAAATGCCTTGGTTGACGCTACACCGATCTCCGGTCCTGCACGAGTCATCAGTGCTACATTTGATTCACGCACCAGTGAGCTTTCTGGAACATTACAGATAACCAGACTACCCAGATAACCTTTTGATTTTGAGCCTCGTAGCGCTGCCAATGTATCGGCGGTTTCACCTGACTGGGTGATGGTAACGAAGAGAGTATCTTCAGGTACGACCACTTCACGATAGCGAAACTCACTAGCGACTTCGACACTGCAGTGAATGCCAATCTCTTCCAACCAGTATCGGGCAACCAGTCCTGCATGGTAGCTGGTTCCACAGGCTACGATATGTACATTCTTGGTCTTATCGAGCAGCGTTTTGGCTTCGTGACCAAACGACTCTTCCAGTAATCGTCCCTTGTGGATGCGCCCTTCCAGGGTCTCAGCAATGACTGCCGGCTGTTCGAAAATCTCCTTCAGCATGTAGTGACGGTAGGGGCCTTTCTCTGCCTTTTCCGATGAGACCTGCGAGGTGCGGACTTCACGTTCTGCCGGGTTGTCATTAGAATCAAATATGGAGACTTTATCCGTTGAAATATGGGCTAAGTCGCCTTCTTCGAGAAAGATAAACTGCTGGGTAACGGGTAGCAGTGCAAAGACATCAGAAGCGATGTAGTTTCCATCTTCACCAAGACCGATCACCAGCGGGCTGCCTGCGCGGATGACCACCATCTGATCAGGATCTTCCGGACTGACCACGGCAAGGGCATAAGCACCAACGAGTTTCTTTGAGGCTACGCGTACTGCCTTTACGATGTCTGGTACCTGCTTGAGGATATCGGCGAGTAGATGGGCGATTACTTCAGTATCGGTCTCTGAGGTAAAGATAAAGCCCTTTGCAGTGAGCTCTTCTCTGAGGTCGGCATAGTTTTCAATAATACCGTTATGCACAATCGCGACGCTCTCTCCACTCATGTGTGGATGAGCGTTTCGCTCAGATGGCATGCCATGGGTTGCCCAACGGGTGTGGGCGATACCTAATTTACTTTGCAACTCGGCCTGATCGATCAACCCCTTGAGACTGGCGACCTTTCCTACAGAACGAATCCGTTGCAGATGCTGATGATCATCGAGCACGGCAACACCGGCTGAGTCATAACCGCGATACTCCAGACGCTTCAACCCTTCCATCAGGACCGGAACCACGTCCCTATGCGCTATACCACCAACAATGCCACACATAACGAATTCTCCAATTCCTATTTAAACTTTTGGTTTTTTAACCGGCCTTGTCCAACCTTCCAGGCTTAACTGTTTTGAGCGGCTGAGTGTCAACTGATCTGAAGGTGCATCTTTGGTAATCGTTGAACCTGCCCCTATGGTTGCCCCTTTACCGACGGTAACCGGTGCTACCAACTGTGTATCTGATCCGATGAATGCACCATCGCCGATGGTGGTACGAAATTTATTCGCACCATCGTAGTTGCAGGTTATGGTACCTGCGCCGATGTTCACTTTTGAACCAATATCACTATCACCCACATAACTAAGATGGTTGATCTTACTGCCATCTGCAACCTGGCTCTTTTTTATTTCAACAAAGTTACCGATATGTACCTGGTTCGCGATTTCACTCTCTGGGCGAACACGGGCAAAAGGACCGATACGGCATGCTTCACCAATAGCTGCATCTTCGATAACACTGTTGGCGAACACCTGGGTGTCTGCGCCTATTGTGCAGTTCTTCAGTAGTACATTTGGGCCAATAGTGACGCCATCAGCAAGGGTTACTTGCCCTTCAAAAATTGCATTACAGTCGATATAGACATCCTGCCCTGTTTTCAATACGCCTCGAATGTCGATTCGTGCCGGATCAGCCAGGGTAACACCGGACTGCATTAACTCATCTGCCTTGTTTCTGTGATAAAAACGCTCGAGATAGGCGAGTTGTTTGCGATCATTAACCCCCATCACCTCTTCTTCGCTGTGTGGATGAACAGCTTGTATGTTCACCCCATCCTCGACTGCCAAAGCGATGATATCGGTCAGATAATACTCATTCTGGGCATTGTTGTTATCGATTCGGGATAGCCAGGTTTCGAGTTTAGCTCTATTGACTGCCATAATGCCGGTGTTGATCTCTGTGATTTCCAACTCTCTTGAAGTGGCATCTTTCTGTTCGACAATGCGGGAAATGCGGTCATTTCTATCACGTACAATTCGTCCATAGCCGCTTGGATCTTCCAGGTCGACAGTCAGAAGCGCGAGATCACTGGTATGCAGGCAACTCAACAGGCTGACCAGGGTAGGTCCACTGATCAGCGGTACGTCTCCATAGAGAATAAGTACTTGATCCACGCGCTGCAGGTGGGGTAAGGCCTGTATCACCGCGTGGCCTGTTCCCAGCCGTTCTTGCTGCTCGATCCAATTCAGGTCATCTGCTGCCAGGCGTGTAAGGACCTCCTCACCACCATGGCCATAGATTACAGAGATCTCCTCAGGATGGATGTTGCGAGTGGTTTCGATGACATGGGAAAGTAGAGGCTTTCCCGCGAGTGAATGCAGTACTTTAGGAAGCTTGGAGCGCATACGCGTCCCTTCCCCTGCAGCTAGAATCAGCGCACCAAGATGCATCCTTTATCCCCCTAGTCAGTTAAACCTAAAAAAAATAGTACCGCTGCTGAAGTCGCCAGTAGCGCGAATCTATCAGGCACTCAGCGTACAACAGTCAAAGGAAACTTAAAACTTGGATTTATGGCGTAACGCGAAATCTTCCCTGATTCCGATGGTGGTTTAATTTAGGGTATGAGATTGACCCGGCATACCCACTTGCATGGCATCTTCAGGCGTGGCGTCACGCACCTCAAGAATTTTGACTCTGACCTTAAGAGATTTACCCGCCAAAGGGTGGTTTCCATCGACTGTCAGGCTTCCATTCTCTATCTTGGTCACGTAGAAACTCTTCACATCCCCTGCTTCGTTCTGCATCTGCACCTCAGCACCGAGTTGACGAAACTCAGGGGGGACATTCTCAAGATCATCGGTAAAGGTTAAATTCGGGTCATAGTCACCAAAGCCATCCTCAGGTGCGATAGTCATAGTGACCTCTTCACCCTGAGCTTTACCGGCTACTGCGCGATCCATGCCGCCAATCAACTCTGTTTCACCACCGTGGATGTAACTGACGGGAAGATCGCTCTGTTCAAGTACATTCCCATCTTTGTCCAGAATCGCGTAGGTCAGCGAAACGAACTTACCGGTTTGTATAACTTCTTTTGACATATTAGGTGGGGTAGTGGGCCTGATTGCTCAGGCCCATTCATGATGAGGGGATTTAACCGCGCTTGCCTTTGCGAATTCTTTCGATGGCACGCAGCTGTGCAACCGCTTCTGCCAGCTCAGACTGAGCTTTGGCATATTCGAATTCTGCACTACGATCAGACATGGCCTCTTCGGCCCGACGTTTAGCTTCCTGAGCAGCCGCTTCATCAAGATCAGAAGCACGAATGGCGGTATCCGCCAGAACAGTAATCATATGTGGTTGAACTTCGAGGATGCCACCAGAGACGTAGAAATGCTGCATATCTTTGCCGCTACCGGTGTCAACTCTAACTTCACCTGGTTTCAACTGAGTGACCAGCGGGGTGTGGCGTGGTGCGATACCAACCTCACCCATAACAGCCGGTGCATAGACCATCTCAGCTATACCGCTGAAGATCTCACCCTCGGCACTAACGATGTCCACATGAATGGTCATGGCCATCTTTTATCTCCCGGGCTATTAGCCCTTCCCGCCTTGCTCGGCTGCTTCATCGATACCGCCGACCATGTAGAAAGCCTGCTCAGGCAAGTGATCATACTCGCCCTCAACAATTGCCTTGAATCCGGAAATGGTGTCTTTCAACGAGACGTACTTACCGGGTGAGCCGGTGAATACTTCCGCCACGAAGAAGGGCTGGGACAGAAAACGTTGGACCTTACGAGCCCGCTGTACAACCAGTTTATCTTCTTCAGATAGCTCGTCCATACCCAGGATGGCGATGATATCCTTCAACTCTTTGTAGCGCTGCAGGGTTCCCTGCACATTCCGTGCAACACTGTAGTGCTCCTGACCCACGACATTCGGATCAAGGATTCTGGATGTGGAATCGAGTGGATCAACCGCAGGGTAGATACCCAACTCAGCAATCTGACGGGAAAGTACCAGGGTCGCGTCCAGATGAGCAAAGGTGGTAGCTGGTGATGGATCGGTCAAGTCATCAGCTGGTACGTATACCGCCTGAAATGAGGTGATCGAACCGGTCTTTGTGGAGGTGATACGCTCTTGCAGAGCACCCATCTCTTCAGCCAGGGTTGGCTGATAACCTACCGCTGAAGGCATACGTCCCAGAAGTGCTGATACCTCGGTGCCCGCCAGGGTATAACGATAGATGTTATCAACGAACATCAAAACGTCACGACCTTCATCACGGAAGTTCTCAGCGATGGTCAAACCAGTCAACGCAACACGAAGACGGTTGCCAGGAGGCTCGTTCATCTGACCGTAAACCAGAGCTACTTTATCGAGTACGCCACCTTCTGCCATTTCGTGGTAGAAGTCATTACCTTCACGAGTACGCTCACCGACACCAGCGAATACTGAGAAGCCAGAGTGCTCTACCGCGATGTTACGAATCAGTTCCATCAGGGTAACGGTCTTGCCTACGCCGGCGCCGCCGAACAGGCCGATCTTACCGCCCTTGGCGATGGGCATGATCAGATCGATTACCTTGATACCTGTTTCGAGAATCTCTGTTGTAGAGGCCTGATCTTCAAGCTTTGGCGCTTGACGATGGATCGGCATCAGCTTGTCTGCTTTGACATCGCCTGCTTCGTCAACCGGGTTACCCAGTACATCCATGATGCGACCCAGTGTACCTTGACCAACAGGTATACGGATCGGCGAACCGGTGGCTTCGACGGTTACACCGCGCTTAAGTCCGTCGGTCGAACCCATGGCGATGGCCCTTGCCACACCGTCACCCAGTTGCTGCTGAACTTCCAGGGTGAGATCCGCCTCGTCGATCTTCAGTGCCTCGTAGACCTTAGGCATCTCGCCACGGGGAAATTGTACATCCACCACAGCGCCGATGATTTCAACTACTTTGCCCGAACTCATTTCTGGTTCCTCTTGCCGCTCGAGGCGACTCTCAAAAAAATAAAAAATTTAATTCTGTAACTGGCCCTGTCATCAGACAGCCGCCGCACCACCCACGATTTCCGAGATCTCCTGCGTGATCGCTGCCTGACGGGCTTTGTTGTAGATCAGCTGCAGTTCATCGATCAGGCTCTTAGCATTATCGGATGCAGACTTCATGGCGACCATTCTGGCTGACTGTTCGCAAGCGCCATTTTCAACCACGGCTTGATAGACCAGTGATTCGACATATCGACCTAGCAGGTTATCGAGAACCTCTTTCGAATCCGGCTCGTAGATGTAGTCCCAGTGATGCTTGAGCTCTTCCTCCATGTTGGAGGCAATCGGGACAAGCTGTTCGAAAGTCGGACTCTGCGTCATGGTGTTGACGAAGTTGTTGTACGCAATATAGATGCGGTCAATCTTGCCTTCCGCATATGCATCTAGCATGACTTTGACAGTACCGATAAGATCTTCAATATGAGGCATGTCACCCAGTTGGGTTGATTGACTGACAATATTGCCGCCGAAACGTCCGAAAAAGCCCAGAGCCTTATTACCGATGGTGCAGAAATCAACTTCTACACCAGTGTCGTGATACCCCTTCAACTCCTTGATCAGCCTGCGAAACAGATTGCTGTTCAAACCGCCACACAGACCACGGTCTGATGAGACGATAATATAACCAACACGCTTCACTTCACGCTCGATCATGAAGGTGTGCTTGTACTCCGGATGAGCATGGAAAAGGTGCCCAATTACATTACGCATCTTTTCAGCATAGGGACGCGTCGCCGTCATACGGTTCTGCGCCTTACGCATCTTAGATGCGGCCACCATCTCCATAGCCTTTGTGATCTTGCTAGTATTCTTGATACTGCCGATCTGTGTCCGGATCTCTTTTGCACCCGCCATTGCTTAAACCCTATATCGTGATTGCCTGACGTCTACCAAGTATGGTTAGCCTTGAAGTCCTTGAGAGCATCGTGAAGGGCTTGTTCGATTTCGGCATTGTAGTCGCCGGACTCATCGATCTTGTCCATCAGCTCTTTCTGGTTACTCTTCATATAAGCTTGCAGTGATGATTCGAAGTCAACAATTTTTGTTGCATCGATGTCATCCAGGTAGCCTTCATTCGCGGCGAACAGCGAGACACCCATACCGGCCACGGATAGTGGCGTGTATTGTGCCTGCTTCATTAGCTCAGTTACCCGCTCACCACGTTCCAGTTGCTTACGAGTCGCTTCATCGAGATCAGATGCAAACTGTGAGAAAGCAGCCAATTCACGATATTGAGCCAGTGCCAAACGAACACCGCCACCCAACTTCTTGATGATCTTCGTCTGTGCAGCACCACCAACACGGGATACTGAAAGACCGGCGTTGATGGCCGGACGGATACCGGCGTTGAATAGATCCGCCTCAAGGAAGATCTGACCGTCGGTGATCGAAATTACGTTGGTGGGTACGAATGCTGATACGTCACCAGCCTGGGTTTCAATGATCGGCAATGCGGTCAGTGACCCGGTTTTACCCTTGACCTTACCGCCTGTCTTTTTCTCGACATAGTCAGCATTGACTCGGGCAGCACGTTCCAGAAGACGGGAATGCAGATAGAAGACGTCACCTGGGTAGGCTTCACGACCTGGTGGACGTCGCAGCAACAGAGATACCTGACGGTAAGCCCATGCCTGCTTGGTCAGATCATCATAGATGATCAACGCATCTTCGCCCTTGTCGCGGAAATATTCACCCATGGTGCAGCCGGAGTAGGGGGCGATGAACTGCATCGCGGCAGAATCCGCAGCTGGCGCAGCAACGATGATGGTGTGGGCCATGGCATCATGCTCTTCGAGCTTACGAACAACCTGTGCAATGGTGGAGTTCTTCTGGCCAACCGCAACGTAGATACATTTTACGCCGGTGCCTTTCTGATTGATGATTGCATCGATGGCAACAGCAGACTTACCAGTCTGACGATCGCCAATGATCAACTCGCGCTGACCACGCCCGACCGGGACCATAGCATCGATAGACTTGATACCAGTCTGAACCGGTTGATCTACCGACTTACGCTCGATAACCCCAGGCGCCACTTTTTCAATCGGTGAAGAGCCTTCCGCTTTAATGTCGCCTTTTCCGTCAAGGGGGGTACCCAAGGAATCGACCACGCGTCCCAGCATACTTTCACCAACTGGCACTTCGAGTACACGACCGGTACATTTTACCGCATCGCCCTCAGTCAGGTGTTTGTAATCACCCAGCACCACAGCGCCGACTGAATCACGCTCGAGGTTGAGCGCTAGCCCATAAGTGTTTCCCGGAAATTCCAACATCTCGTAAGACATGGCGTCTTCGAGTCCGTGGATGCGGGCGATACCATCAGTCAGACTGATGATCGTACCCTCGTTGCGGGCTTCGGTCTTTAGATCGAATTTTTCGATCTTACTTTTGATCAGTTCACTGATCTCGGATGGATTGAGTTGCATGATGGCTTCTCGCTTAGATTCCCAATTCGTTAGCCAGTTGCTGAAGTTTTCCACGGACGGAACCGTCGATCACCATATCTCCAGCGCGAATATGTACACCGCCAATAAGGTCGGTGTCCTTCTCGCTGGTAATAGTGATATTGCGTCCCAACTTCGCCTTTAAGGCTTCAGCAATGAGTTTTTCCTGCGCGGGCTTGAGCGCATAAGCAGAGGTGACATGGACACTCATCACCTTCTCCTTTTCCGCTTTAAGCTCATCGAAGAGTACGTTGATCTCAGGCAGAACCTGAAGACGGCGGTTCTGAACCAGGAGCCTGATCAGATTACCTCCCTCTTCATTTATCCGACCGCCGGCAATCTCCAGCAGCAGATCGGTCATTGCCTGCTGATCGACTAGCGGATTTCTAACAACCTTAGAAACCGTTTCATCTTCAACGACGGTCGATAGAAAGTTAAGCATCTCTTGCCAAAGCTCGAGGTTACCTTTCTCATCGGCATGTGCAAACACCGCTTCCGCGTAGGGGCGGGCGATTGTGGTAGCTTCACCGGCCATAATTTTGCCCTAAATCTCTTCGGCCAAGGCCGCGACGATATCCTGGTGTGCGTCGGCGCCGATCTCTTTTTTGAGAATCTTTTCAGCACCAGCCACAGCCAAGAGCCCAACTTTCTCACGCAGATGTTCACGTGCGCGATTGGTCTCCTGCTCGATTTCAGCCTGTGCAGCAGTGATAATACGATCACCTTCCACACGGGCAGTACCTTTGGACTCATCGACAATTTCTGCCGCACGTTTCTGTGCCTGAGCTACGATTTCAGCAGCTTGGGCTTTAGCTTCATGCAGCACATCTTTGGCGCGTTCCTTTGCCAGCTCCTGCTCGTGCTGGCCTCGTTCAGCTGCCGCCAGTCCGTCGGCTATCTCCTTTTTACGGGTTTCCAGCGCTCCCATAATCGGGGTCCAGACATACTTCATGGTGAACCACACGAACACCGCGAAAGAGAGCAGCTGACCTATAAGAGTCAGATTGATGTTCATCCCGGAATTACCTCTCGTTGGACGAGATGAGAGAGAGTTCGCTCAAAGCTTATTAAGCTACAGCGAACAATACGTACATAGCCAGACCCACAGCGATCATGGGTACGGCGTCTACCAGTCCCATGACGATGAAGAACTGGGTACGCAACATAGGAATGAGTTCAGGTTGACGAGCAGCGCCCTCGAGAAAGCGGCCACCCAAAACGCCGATGCCTACCGCCGCGCCCAGGGCGCCAAGGCCCATCATGATCGCGCCGGCAATGTACAGCAGTGCTTGTTCCATTATTGGTCTCCCGTTTAATGAACTATATAGTTTAAGAAAATGTGATCAATGTTCGTGGTGTGCCATATCCAGGTACACAATGGTCAGGGTCATAAAAATGAACGCCTGCAGTGTGATAATCAAGATATGAAATATGGCCCATCCCAGCTGTAGAACGCCACCAAACAGACCGAATACCAACCCGGCGTTGTACATGATGGCGATCAATATAAAGATCATCTCGCCAGCGTACATGTTACCGAACAGTCGCAGGGCAAGTGAAATAGGTTTGGCAATCAAACTGACAAACTCAAGTATAAAATTAACTGGAATGAATAGAAGATTGACAACTGGATTCTTGGCGGAGAAGGGCTGAAGTGTCAGCTCCCCAACAAAACCACCCACACCCTTGATCTTGATGCTGTAGAACAGCACCAGCAGAAACACCCCAATGGCCATGCCAAAAGTCGCGTTCGGGTCGGTGGAGGGGACGACCTTCATAAAATGAATGCCCAACAGTCCGCTGATGAAAGGAATCACATCAACCGGGACCAGATCCATTAAGTTCTGAAGGAAGATCCAAACAAAAATAGTCAACGCCAGGGGCGCAACCAGGGAATTTCTCGCGGAGAAGGAGCCTCTCACGCTGGTGTCGATAAACTCGACAATCCACTCAACAAAATTCTGCAAGCCGTCGGGAACCCCCTGGGTTGCAGTCTTTGCCGCTTTAGAGAAAAAGTAGAGGAACAGCGCACCCAGGAATATTGACCAGAACATGGTATCCAGGTGAATAGCCCAGAAACCCATCTCCTTTGCTTCAGCAGCGCTATGCGCCACGCCCCAACTGCCGTCGGAGTGCTGACCAAAGGTTAGATTGGTCAAGTGATGTTTGATGTACTCACTAGAGGTAAGGGCGTCGCCGGCCATTTTTCCTATACCTATGAAAACTTTCTGTCTCTAAAAATCAATACGATAACTGGAACTGCTACTTGTACGATCAGATAGCAGGCCAATAATAAACCGATATTGACCGATTCGAAGGTGACAATTGTCAACCCGAACAACAAACCTGTCATTATCATCTTCTGGATTTCAGCACCGAACATGCGCCCGGCTATCTTCTCCGGCTCCTGCGCACGGTAGTGTGCAAAAGACCTGAGAGCGAAATAGCCATTCGCTATCGCGGCGATAACAGCACCAATAAAGCCTGACAATGCAATGGTTTTACCGAAAAACAGCAATCCCAGACCGATAATAACCGATGCCCCAAATTGGAGCACTACAATGGTGCGAATCTGACTGTTTCCGGTAAGCTGCATGCCGGTTTCCCGGTACCCCTATACGAGCCTAACCAGTAAGGAGGGAGGAGTATAAGGGGTCTGGTATATAAGGTCAAAGGATAGATGCATAAATTTTATCGTAACCTGAGTATAGTTCGGCCTGGTCGGGCAGTAGATCAACCATAACCTACATTTTATTAGGGTTAAATAGTGCCGACCAGTAGCTGACTTCTGCCTAAAGGCCAGGCTAACAGAACCCCACAATCATCTCTTCCACAACAATTGGTCGAGGGAAACCTTACCGCCACCATGCCGAAGCAGGAACAGCAAAGCAACAGCCCACCACATATGGACATTCCAAGCCTCCGGGTAGACAAAGATTTGGATTACCGCGGTCATCATTAATAAGGATAGCGCAGCAAATCGGGTAAATAGACCGAACACCAACAGGATAGGAAACAGGTGTTCCGCATAGGTCGCCATATGTGCCGCAATCTGGAAGGGGATCAGGGGAACATCATATTCATGTTCAAATAACAGATAGGTCGACTCGGAGATGTCGAGTATCCCAGATACCTTCGACCTGCCAGATGACCAAAATGTGTAGGCGACCGCGCCTCTCGCCATAATTGAAATCAACCAGTCAGGTATAAACTTGGCGATAAAGTCAAAAAGGGATATCAGGCCGTTGATTATTGTATTCATATTTAAAATCTATGGTTTGAATGTTCGAAAAAACTCTAAAGACTGCAGAACGTCCCATCTAATAAATGGCGTTGAAAAAAGGCCTGCAAATCAAATTCAGGTTCAACCTGAACGGTGTGTTCGTAAGCTTCACCCACTGTTGTTGAGGCGTGGAGGTGTTTCAGGAATAAAAATTCTCCAGTACTAACTTCGCGTACCTCAACTTCCATTTCGGGACGAATCACGACCAACCGAGAAGGCCCTTCGTCCAGAGAGACCTGTTCATCATGATCTTCGGATTGATTGGTCTCCCAGATACGATAAACGGGGTATTCGGATTCAAGAAACTGAATAGAAGGATGGGGTCTGAGCCTAAGGGACGAAAAGTCACTATCATCCAAACCAGAAATCTGCTGCACTTGAAGTGCTTCAGCATCAGCTGCGTGGTAAGCCGCTGTCCATGCAAACTCCAATCGAGCAACATCAGCCAGGTAAGAGAGGCCTGATAATTCTGGAATCGATTGCAGAAAGTCAGGAAAGGCTTCCCCATACAAAAGCAGTATACGTTCCATTGGTGGATGTTTACGTACATAGGCTGTTGCTAACATACGAAATGCTTCATCTCCCACCAATCGTTTAATGACCGGGAACATATCAGCAACGGCGTCACCATTTAAAACAATAAAATTGTTTCGATAGACCTGAAATCTTTGCAGTGCTAAGCCATCGTTGGGTAGTCTATCCAACAAGGCTGGATCTGGTGGCTCCGATGTGCGCAGCGCGTCACAGAAGCTTCTCTGCAACTCAGCCAACAACGACATCTTTAACCTCCTTGTTGACGACAGCATCCATTAAACTCTGTGCTGCTGTCACTTCCTGAAGCAAGCCGGGAAACTCAGGGATGTTATTGTCCCATTCGATTAAAGTGGGCGCCAAGCCATGACGTGCTATGAATTGTTGGTAGAGCGTCCACACCTCTGAACAAACCGGCGAACCATGGTCATCTATTCTTAAGGACTCCCCCTCAAGTTGCTGAAGAGAATGACCTGAAAGATGAATCTCCCCAACCAACTCCATCGGTACATCTGCCAGATAGGCCTCACTACTCCAACCATGATTCTCACAGGAAACAAACACATTATTGATATCCAATAACAGTCCTGCGCCACTGCGTTTTGCCGCTTCTACGTAAAACACCTGTTCTGGTATAACACTCTCTTTAAACTGCAGATAGGAGGATGGGTTTTCTATCAGGATTTGTCTTTGTAGAAAATCCTGTACCTGCTCAATATGATCAACCATCAGCTGTAAGCTTTCCGGTGTATAGACCAGAGGTATCAGGTCATGGGTAAACCACTCGTATCCATGACTCCAAGACAGATGCTCTGAAACCAGTCCCGGTTCGAATCGATCAACCAGAATCTTTAGCTGTTTCAGATGCGACATATCCAGAGGCATGTGGCTTCCAAGTGAGGTGCCAACACTGTGAAGTGAGAGAGGGTAATCCTGGCGTATCCGTTCGAGATAGCGCAACGGCGGTCCACCTCTACCCATGTAGTTTTCTGGATGTATCTCAAACCAGCCAACATCAGGCTGGTTTTCGATCACGGATTGATAATGTTGAGGCTTTAAACCTGCCCCGGCACGTATTGGTACCGGAGCAGGCTTTCTGCCAGACAAGTTAATGGTATCCATATCAGGTCCAGCAGGTCAGACTATTTTTCAGTCAGACTGCCGCCAACAATCTTTCCGCAACTGCCCTTGAGCACCAGCATCCAGGCATTACCTTGAGCATCTACGGTGGATGTGCCTGCACAGCTGGTGCCAGGGCCGGCAGCACAGTCATTTTTACCTGCCTTTGCTACACCAAAACATTTTTCGGTGTCAGCTGCATTTGCAACCCCGACTGGGGAGAATGCTAAAGCTGTGGTAATTGCGCCTGCAACGATGGCTGAAGTATTGGTCTTTTTCATGATTTACTCCTCCGAGAGTATGTATGAATTTAATAATGCAATTATTTGCGGTTTATAATGAGAAAACCACATAGTGTTTTTTCATTTCTTAGTGAATCTGAACCCTTTGTTCAAGATTAGTTACGCTTCAGTCACCCAGTTGGATTCAATTTTTTTCACTATTTTTTTGGGTCTTTGATAAACCCTTATCTCCAAGCTATGGATCAACTGGCTGCTGTTGTTAAAAAATCTAACTTCAGCTTTCTGCTTCATACAAGTTTTTAAAACTTGCTCTCCATAACACAAATCAAGAATTCATCACTGTTACACAAAAGGCGTCTTGGCGTGATGGATAAGACTTTAGCAGTTCTTGTAACGACTAGTATTAACAAAAGTATCACAATGCACTGTGATACCTATTAGGTGAGTATAGAGAGTTCGCAACCATTAATACGACACAATAGCTGGGGATTAGAGATAGCTATTCAAAGCAAAAATTAGAACTGTTTGGTGGGGCATGGCCCCACCCTACGCACTACTGCTCATGATATCTGTTATATAACCACTCAAATCAATTTTAACAGTAGGGTGGGGCCATGCCCCACCAAAAAACGATTATATGGAATTATCCACTCCATACAGCTGATGTAACTCCAAACAACTTACTAAACGATATTGATAACTACGGCACTACAAAATAAAAAAGCCACCTGTATAAAGATGGCTTTTTAAAATCCATAAATGTATCAATTAATGAAAATCATTCATCTGCAAATTCCAATCGTTCGGAGATTTTCTCTAAAGCTACAGCAGCGCAGACTTCATCTTTCTCGCCACCAGGCGCTCCACTTACACCAACTGCACCAATCAGAGTACCGGCAGACCTTATTGGCAACCCACCCTGCATTACAATCAAACCATCGATATGGTTCAACTCTTGTTGAATATCTCTTCTAGCCTCACGAAAAGAACCGGTAGCTATCCCCGACATGATTACCATATTTGCTTTTCTCTCTGCGATCTCCAGAGTTGGGTTTGCTGCCAGATCATCGCGCATGGCACTGCGTAAATTTCCATGTTTATCCACCACTACAGCGGAGACGTGATATCCCTTATCCCGACAGGCATCGATACTCATTTTTGCAATGTCATTCGCTGCTTGCAGGCCTATATTTTTTTGGGTGATTATATCTGCTGCCAATGAACTTGTACTTAATGTTCCAGCAAATACAGAGTACATTAGAGTTTGAATTATTTTTTTCACTTTAGTACCTCAATAGATAATCTGGCTTGTTAGAATAAAAAGTAGGTGATCTTATTTATCTAATACCATTGGATAAGTGAATGACTACACAATAATAGTTTCAATATTAATCTTTTTTTTGTGGTGTAATCTCAACGCCAGACTATATTTAACCTCTTACATACAATTTGTATTTTGAGCATAGTAAATAATAACTCTAAGCGTTGATCTGGTATTGTTGGGGTGTTGCTGGTTGCTATTCAATAAATAAGACGCATCGCTTAATAAGCACGTCTGGTGCGGCAGGGCCGCACCCTACACTACTGGAATTTATCCTAAGGGATCGGAGTCGGACTGACAACGGAGTGGCTTGTTAGAGCATACGCTTATGTTATTTCGAAGTGATTCCCAACATGACAACTCTCGACTCCGACCCCTTTACATACCTAACTTTACTTGATGTGATCAAGAATCCCTTCCAACTCATCCAGGCTGTTATAGCCGATGATCAGCTTTCCTTTACCCTTGCCACCTTGTTGCAGATCCACTTTGGCACCAAGCTTTTCCGATAGATCTGTCACCAGGCGTCGTATATCCGGGTCTACTGCTGACGCTGCAGCTTTGGGCTTCGGGTTTTCCGATTCATTCTGCAGTTTGCGCACAAGCCGTTCTGTCTCGCGTACTGAGAGTCCCTGACTGACCACTAGATTGGCCGCTTTGGTCTGATCCTCTCCTTTCAGGCCGAGTAGAGAGCGGGCATGACCCATCTCAATACGACCGGACTCAACGAGAGATTTAACCTCTTCGTTGAGATCGAGCAGGCGCAGCAGGTTGGTTACTGTGGTGCGGGATTTACCAACAGCTTTTGCCACCTCCTGGTGGGTCAAGCCAAACTCATGCAGTAGTCGACTGAGGGCGTTCGCCTCTTCCAGAGGGTTTAGATCTTCACGCTGGATGTTTTCAATCAGCCCCATCGCCATGGCGGCCTCTTCAGTGACCTCCTTGATCACCACAGGAATCTCATCCAAGCCTGCCTGCTGGGCTGCCCGCCAGCGTCTTTCCCCTGCGATCAACTCGTAGCGCTCATTCTCAACCGCTCGCACGATGATCGGTTGTATTACACCCTGGGCAGCAATAGAGTCGGCCAGCTCTCTTAAACTGTCTGGATCAAACTCACGGCGCGGTTGATAACGCCCCCGCTGAATCAGATCGACGGGCAGCCGACTCAGATTGTCACGTTTACTCTCATTGGTAGCCGCTTCACTACCACTCTGCTCGCCCTCAGACTGCATTCCCCCCAACAGGGCATCCAGTCCACGACCTAAACCTCTTTTCTTTGCTGCCATTTATTTTTTCCGTTAAACCGTTTTAGCTTCGCTCTCACGCAGGCGATGCCGTCGCAATAGCTCACTGGCCAGTGCCAGATAGGAGGTTGCGCCTCGGGATAGTTTATCGTAAAGCAATACCGGCAATCCGTGACTTGGTGCCTCGGCTACCCGGACGTTGCGGGGGATGATGGTGTTGAATACTGCATCCTTGAAGTGAGCAAGCAGCTGTCCTGAGACATCTATGGCCAGATTGTTACGGGGATCGTGCATGGTGCGCAGGAATCCCTCGATCCTTAGGTCTTGATTGAGATGGGATCGAATCTGCTCGACGGTATTCATCAGTGCCGACAGTCCCTCCAGGGCGTAGTACTCTGTCTGTATCGGGATCAGCACGCCATTTGCCGCCACCAGGGCATTCAGGGTGAGCATGTTCAGGGATGGGGGGCAATCGATGAGGATATATTCGTAATCCTCTTTAGCCGGGGCCAGTGCCAGATCGAGACGTTTTTCGCGCATTGAGCTGTTCATCAGGCCCACCTCTGCTGCGGTCAGATCCGCGTTCGAGGGGATGACATCGAAGCCACCTTCAGGTGAGGTCTGCAGGGTCTCGCGCAAGGTGGCATCACCCAGCAACAGCTCACAACTGGTGTTTTCCAGATTGTGCTTATCGATACCGCTACCCATACTGGCGTTTCCCTGGGGATCCAGGTCCACCAACAGCACACGTTTTTTCATGGCGGCCAGGGATGCCGCCAGGTTAACGGTGGTGGTTGTCTTGCCGACACCGCCTTTCTGGTTAGCGATGGAGATGATGTAACCCATGTTGGTCTACTTAATTCCACAGTGACAGGAAGAGCCTATCATAACGGCACAGCCGCTCAAGGTGGTAACCTTTCTCTCATGTTGAGTGGAGAGGGGGGTAGAATCCTGCGTCTACAGCGCGTTATCGGATCAGAGCGATTCCTCTGAAACTGCTCTTTTTATCCTGAGTAGACAGCGTTCTCCCTCTGTGAAAGCCACCTGCAGCGGAATCACCGTACAATCATAGTTTGGCTTTATCTCTTCAATCTCCAGATCCGGTACTCGGCCCTTCATAGCCAATAATTCGCTCTCACCACTACGCAGTGCCTGACTCAAGTCCAGAAGCTTAGGCAGAGAGGTCAGTGCCCGGGCGGTTAGAACCTTAAATGGATAGTGCGGTTGGTACGCCTCTATTCTGCTGTGTACCGGTTGGCAGTGATTCATCCCCAGTTCCAGTACGACCTGACGTAGAAAACGAACCTTCTTGCTGTTGCTGTCGAGCAGTGTAAAGCTGATATCTGGGCGCATTATCGCCAGGGGAATTCCGGGTAAGCCTGGGCCCGTTCCCATATCGAGGCAGTTGTTTCCTTTCAGATAGGGCAGAAGCACCAGGCTATCCAGTATATGTCGGCCCACCATCTCCATCGGATCGCGAACTGCAGTGAGGTTATAGGCCTTATTCCACTTCGTCATCAGCGCGAGATAATCCAAAAGCTGATGCTGTTGCAATTCACTCAGTGCAATACCCATACGAGCCGCCCCATCCGAGAGCCGCTGCTGACATGCGGATCTATCAAATTCCAGCTTCGCCATCAGGCTGAACGCTTCTTCAGATGGATCAGTAGTAAGGAGATCGCTGCAGGGGTGACCCCGGGGATACGTCCTGCCTGCCCCAAGGTTTCCGGCCTGTGCCGCTGGAATTTTTCCCGCACCTCCGAGGAGAGGCCGCGAACGTTTTCATAGTCCAGGTCTTGCGGTAGCGCCACTGCTTCATTGGCCCGTTGTTTATCTATTTCATCTTTCTGACGAACGATGTAGCCGGCATATTTTGCCTGTACCTCCAACTGCTCGATCTCTTGGGCATTCTCCAGACCGGAACCCAACTTGGGGATGGTCAGCAGATCCCGATAGCTAACATTGGGCCTTGCCAACAAATTGAGTGCAGAGGCATCTTTCGACAGATTAGCGCCAAATATGGCCTCCGCCCGATCTGGCTCTACATCGGATGGTCGCAGCCAGATATCTTTCAAACGCTGTTGCTCCCGCTCGATATTTTCCCGCTTTTGGCAAAATGCCTGCCAACGATGATCATCCACGACGCCAAGCTCCCGGCCTCTCTCAGTGAGTCGTAGATCAGCATTATCCTCTCGCAGTAGCAAGCGATACTCAGCCCTGCTGGTGAACATCCGATAGGGTTCCTGGGTCCCCTGGGTTATCAGGTCATCCACCATTACCCCTATATAGGCCTCATCCCTTCGCGGTGACCAGGACTCCTGGTCGTTGGCGAAACGCACAGCATTGATTCCTGCCAATAGCCCCTGGGCAGCCGCCTCTTCATAGCCGGTGGTGCCATTGATCTGGCCGGCAAAAAACAGGCCTTCAACATGTTTGGTTTCGAGTGAGGCTTTCAGCTCTCTGGGATCAAAAAAGTCATATTCGATGGCATAACCAGGGCGGGTAATCTGGGCCTGCTCAAAGCCTTTCATTGAGCGCACCAGTTGAAACTGTATATCGAAGGGCAGACTGGTGGATATTCCATTGGGGTAGATTTCGTTGGTATCCAACCCTTCCGGCTCAATAAAGATCTGATGGGAGTCCTTATCGGCAAAGCGCACGATTTTGTCTTCAATGGAGGGGCAGTACCGAGGGCCAACGCCCTCAATGACACCGGCATACATTGGTGATCGGGAGAGTCCGCCACGGATGATCTCATGGGTCTGCTGATTGGTATGGGTAATGTGACAGCTCACCTGTTGGGGGTGCTGATCCCTCGATCCCAGAAATGAAAAGACCGGCGTCGGCGTATCCCCAGGCTGCGCCTGAAGTTGAGAATAATCGATAGAACGGCCATCGATGCGGGGCGGGGTGCCTGTCTTCAGGCGCTCGACGGTGAATGGCAGATCTCTAAGTCGCTTGGAGAGGGCGTTGGATGGGGGATCACCTGCCCGTCCACCTTCATAGTTTGAGAGACCGATGTGTATCCGGCCACCAAGAAAAGTACCCACCGTAAGCACCACAGCTTCGGCGCGAAATTTCAGGCCCATCTGGGTGACAACACCGGTGACCCTATCCTGCTCAACCAGCAGATCATCCACCGCTTGTTGGAACAACTGTAGATTGGGTTGGTTTTCCAGCAGATGCCGAATCGCTGCTTTGTAGCGTACCCGGTCAGCCTGAGCTCTGGTTGCCCTCACCGCCGCACCTTTGCGAGAGTTGAGAATGCGGAACTGTATGCCGCCCAAATCTGCAGCTTGAGCCATAGCCCCACCCAGGGCATCCACCTCTTTGACCAGATGCCCTTTGCCGATACCACCAATCGCAGGATTGCAGCTCATCTGGCCAAGGGTCTCTATATTATGGGTCAATAGCAGGGTTCGGGAGCCCATGCGGGCCGCTGCCAACGCCGCTTCTGTACCGGCATGGCCGCCTCCCACCACAATCACATCAAACTTATCTGTAAATAACATTGTCATATTTAAGCGTTAAATGGCCGCTAACCGTACCATCAGAAATCGCCATATCCGGTTTAGTAACACCGATTTCTGATAAAAAACCAACGAACCCACTATTTTAACTGATTAACAGGAGGAATGAGATATTTCAAAGGAACCTTCTGAGTCACTATAGCTATTTATCCGCTCTTGCGATCGGTTTTTAGGACAAGTCTCGAATCTGGCCTGTTTGCTAGGGACTGTTAACACTAAAGTAATGTTCAGCGAATGGAACCTTTGGCCGATTAAGAAGCAGTAGATCCCCGAGAATACGGTGAGTGTAGAAATAAGTTATCTTTCATATTCGGCAGGATGACAATAACCACAAAGGGAACCTGACAACGTCCGGTTGTACCTTAATTGATAGAAGAGGCAAGTAATGGGTTCTGAATTAGGTGGGGTAATCAAAGCAGCAGGCAACATCCTGCTGGGAAAACAGGATGTGGTCAAACTCTCTTTGACTTGTCTCTTAGCCAGAGGACATTTGTTGATAGAGGATGTGCCTGGTGTCGGCAAAACCACTCTGGCCCATACCCTGGCCCATCTGCTGGGCCTGCACTATCAGCGTATTCAGTTCACCAGCGATCTACTGCCATCGGACATTATTGGTGTCTCTATCTATGAAGCCAAGCAGCAGAGCTTCCAATTCCATCGTGGGCCAATTTTCTCCCAACTGGTACTTGCCGATGAAATAAACCGCGCCACCCCAAAGGCCCAGAGCGCACTGCTCGAAGCCATGGAGGAGCGACAGGTAACCACAGATGGAGAGACCTATTCACTACCGGAACCCTTTTTTGTTATTGCCACACAGAACCCAAGTCATCAGGTAGGCACATTTCCTCTACCGGAATCCCAACTCGATCGATTCCTGATGCGTATCAATATCGGATATCCGGGACGCTCTGCGGAACGGGATCTACTGGCAGGGGGAGACCGTCGGGCTCAGCTCGAAGACCATCCTGTTGTACTCGACACTCAAAGTCTCTCCGAATATCAAAAAAAGGTAGCGAAAGTGCATGTTGCTGATGCCTTGATTGAGTATTGTCAGGACATCCTCGCCCATACCAGAAATATGCCGGATTATCGGCTTGGCTTATCACCCAGGGCCGGTCTGGCCATACTTCAGGCGGCCCGGGCATGGGCCTTTCTAGAAGACCGTGATCTGGTTTTGCCAGAAGACCTGCAGGCCATACTACCGACAACCATCGGCCATCGATTGCAGACCTCCGGAGAGAAGACAGGCATTAGCGGTGATGGTCTGGTGAAGGACCTTCTGAATAGAGTACCTTTACCCTAGATGAGTAAACGCTCCCTATATTCCTGGCTTAAACAGTTTCGCCGTCAGGCGAAAGCTGATCAGCAGGGTGGCGTAACCATTCAGGCACGTAGCATCTACATTCTACCAACCAAACAGGGAATACTGCTCGCCACTGTGTTGTTGGCGATGTTGGCTGGCTCCATCAATTACGGCAGTAATCTGGGTCATCTGGCAACCTTTCTTCTGGGGGGCATATGGATCACCAGCATACTCCACACCTGGCGTAATCTACTGGGTCTGAAACTTCAGCCACACCATGTCGATTCAGTGTTTGCAGGTGAAACTGCTGATTTTTGCCTATCCCTTGTCAACCCTTCGAATCTCGATAGATTCGGAATCAGCCTAAAGCATCGCAAGATCAATGGCGACAGCATCGATATACCGAATAGTGAACGCTTAACCATTCATCTGCCTCTTGTCAGCCGTAAACGCGGTAGTTTCCCTCTACCTCAGATCTCACTTCACACCACCTATCCACTAGGGCTTTTTCACGCCTGGACCTATGCCCAACTCGATCTGAGTTGTCTGGTCTATCCGAAACCTGCCGAACGTGGTGAGCCACCGGTAACAACCAGCTATACACGCAGTAACAGTGGCGACCGCGGGGTCGGTGCAGATGACTTTGTTGGTTTACGAAATTTTCGCTCCGGTGACTCCCCCAAACATATTGACTGGAAGGCCTATGCCAAACAACAGGGGTTGTTGAGCAAACAGTTCGGTGGTGATCGTCATATCGAGATACGACTCGATTGGGATCTTATACCTGAGCAGGAACCGGAAAGACGCCTCAGCCTGCTATGCCGATTTATTATTCAACAAGAGGAGCAGGGGCACGCCTACTCTCTACATATACCCGGTCTATCCATTCCCTCTGATCTTGGCACCACTCATATGCAGAAATGCCTCTCTGCTCTAGCCAAATTCGGTACTCAAAATGCTGACCACTGAGCACAGTCTGACCCCTCGACAACACCTAATGGCCACTCTATTTATTGCGCTGGCCATTGTTCCTCATGTGATACATCTCCCCACGCCGATTTCACTGTTACTGCTATTTCTGTTGTTTTGGCGATTTATGACACTTCACTATACCCGACTACAGCCAGGCCGTTGGATACTGGTAGTTGTAACCATGGGTGGAATCTTTCTGGTCTTCAACCAATTCCATACCTTGATTGGTCGGGATGCAGGGGTTGCTCTGCTTACTGTGATGATGATGCTGAAAATTTTAGAGACCAGAAAAAGACAGGATATATACAATGCGGTTTTTATCTCTTACTTCGTAATCATTACCCACTTTCTATTTAATCAGTCGATGGCTATGGCGCTCTATCTGAGTATCATCATGATCTGTTTGACTGCTCTGTTGATTGAGATAAATCGTATCAGGCCTTCGCAGCAGAGCTATAAATCTTTTCTGAGAACAGCGGTCATTACACTTCAGGCTTTGCCTATTGCCATCGTATTGTTCATCATTTTTCCTCGCATTTCACATCCACTCTGGAGTCTTGGCATTGGCGCCAGTGGAACAACAGGCCTCAGTGATCGTGTATCTCCGGGTCAATTTGCAGAGTTGGTTGAATCTCCAGAAGTTGCCTTCCGGGTAAGTTTCGACAAGCAACCACCAGAACCTGAACTTCGTTACTGGCGGGGCCTGGTGATCTGGGATACAGATGGCGAAAGTTGGTTCAACGCAGAAAAACAACAATCTCAACAACCGATAGCAATCAGTGACACAGGAGAAGTGAGCTACGAAGTGTTTCTCGAAGCTCACCAGAAAAATTGGCTCTATGCGCTTGATCTGCCCATCAAATCAAGCATAACTTCAACCATAACATCTGACTTTTTATTGCGCAGTAGTCGCCCTGTTACCCAATCACTGCAATACCGGGTCTGGTCCACAATTGAGAAGCAGAACAGATTACTATTACCGGGTATGAGTGATCGGGCACTGGAACTGCCAGACAATGTCACCCAACGCCAATTCGATCTGGTCGCTAAATGGCAGGCAGAGTCAACTACTTCTCGGCAAATCGTCGATCTGGCACTCTCCCATTTCAACAGCCAACCCTATGTCTACACCCTCTCACCACCACGTTATATCAACAATCCTATAGACGAATTTCTGTTTGAAGGTCGTGAAGGTTTTTGCGAGCACTACGCTACAAGCTTTGCACAGCTGATGCGAATCGCCGGGGTTCCGAGTCGTCTGGTGTTGGGTTATCAGGGGGGCGAGTACAACGAGATGGGTGACTATTTCATCATACGACAATACGATGCCCATGCCTGGACTGAAGTCTGGCTCGATGATACCGGTTGGCAGAGAGTCGATCCCACAGCGGCAGTTGCACCGGAACGGATACGTTTTCGGATCAGAGCAGATTTTGGTGAGCAAGGCTCACCCGTAATGTTTCAACTGGATGATTCAGGCCTGGTTGGATCAACTCTGCGACGATTTACTCATTTGCTGGATAGCGCCAACATAGAGTGGCGACGCTGGGTAATTGGATATAGTCGAGAACATCAATTCTCACTGATGCGCAATTTCGGCTTCGATAATCTAACCCCACTTCAATGGAGTCTTATAACCATATCGCTGATAGCAATCCCACTGATTCTGGTGGCACTGAGGCTGGTGCTTTCAGGCCGAAAAGCACCCTCACCTGTCACACACGCTTATAATCTTTTTTGTAAACGTCTTGCCCGGTTGGGTATCAAACGTGAAGTTCATGAAGGACCGATGGATTATGCAAAAAAAGCAATCAGGATAAGACCCGACCTGACTGCATCCATCAGCAGAATTACTGCGCTCTATATCAAAGTGCGCTATGGCCCGAACCCAGAGAAAAACCAGGCGCAGGCCTTAATTCGACAGGTCAGACAGTTTCATCCAAGCCGTCACAAAGCCTAGTGTACCTCGTCATTCAAGGGTCTGTTTAACCCAAGTGGGTTATCAGTCATGCAAGATTGTATAGAGTCTGTCTTTTAATAGAAGACGACGTTTTTTCATCTCTTCTATATGGAAATCAGAGACTGGAGTACTCAACTCTTCCAGATTACGAATATGGGCATCCAGCCAATCGTATTCATCCATCAGATTGTGAAAAACCTCGTTGCTCTTACGCATGTCTACAATCTTGTCGGCATACTCAGGAAACTCATGCAAAAGATCGTGTGATTCACCCAGCATCTCTCTCTCCTCTTCTTATGAACCCTTATTTCAACACCTTATCTGTTACAAGGCTATGACAACAATGTACAGAATCAAGAAAACAGTAATTCCTCTTATTCAACAGGAATTTTTGGTGTCCTGAATTCTTGTCGAATAATTTAACACATAAAACATGTTGGTTATCTTTAACATTCTGATATTACTAAAATTCCTATTTGTGGCTCAATATTTGCCTTCTATAGGTGGCGTTATTAATGGAATGTACAACAAGGAGCTGTAGTTATGAAAACTTTCAAATTGATCACACTGTTTGTTTGGGGGGGATTGTCATTTTATATGCAGAACACTCTCGCTCTGCCGGTCTTATATACTTTTACAGGGAATGTTACAGCTCAATATGAAATGGATGATACCGTGAATGTGTCGGTAGGTGATCCGATCTCGTATAGCTTTGTCGTCGATGACGAGGTTAGCAGTTGGGTAAATCCTGAGGGAAGAACTGTGGAATACGGCCATACAAGTAGTTCGGGTGAAGGGTGGGTGTATCACAGTTACAATTACTACGCTGAATTTGTCGGTGGAAGTGAGATCCTCGTTGATGAAAACGCAACGGGTTACAATCCTCTGACTGGTAATTCCTATGGCCAGTTTTATGCTCGTGAGGGCATAACACCGCAAGGGAATATTGGTGATATGGAAGTGATCTTTAGAGGTTATGGATCAAATGGGTTTATCCAACTCAATATTATGTCCAGTTATTCAGAGTGGCAGGTAGATTCGCAAATAATGACTGACGCTGACTGGAATATAATGGAAAGTCCACAAGGCTTCATGGCTTTCGATGCAGATTTAGCTTTAAATATCGTGTCCCAAGATCATACTGGCGGTGAACCCCAGTATCCCACTCAACCAGATCCTGTGACACCCATAGAGGATTCGCCCGCAAACGTTCCTGAACCTACCACCTATTTTTTGGTGCTCAGCGGACTTTTAGGGATAGGATTGTTGCGAAAAAAAGCAGCCTAACGGCATCTTTTTGTGAAGGGTAGGTTCATACCCCACCACAAATCCTTCAGTCAACGTGATTCGGTGGGGCATTGCCCCACCTTATTACCCCGGCGACTAAGTATGTCGTCTTCAGGTTTAATAGAAGCTATTTTCCAATACAAAAATTGGAAAAAATCCGCCCCAGCAAGTCGTCTGCAGTAAATTCACCAGTGATTTCAGATAGTGCTTGTTGTGCATATCTCAGATCTTCCGCAAGCAGTTCTCCAGCCTTATCCCGCTGCAAGCTCAACTTTCCGTGATCAAGATACTGCAGAGCTCGCTGCAGGGCGTCAAGATGTCTGCGGCGGGCAATAAATTCACCTTCATTCTGATCCATATAGCCAGCACAATGTTTGAGATGATCATTGAGAAGATCTATACCTATTCCCTGTTTCGCAGATAACGAAATCTCAACAGCTGAACCTGACTCCCGAATCTGTGGTTGTTTGTTGGTGATATCAATTTTATTTCGAATCAGTGTCAGAGGCACACCTTGTGGCAGTACAGCATCATCCTGCAGCTGATGATCCGGATCAGATTGATCATCAAAAACCCAAAGCACCCTGTCGGCATCGGCCATTTGCTGCTTTGCTCGACGAATACCCTCTTCTTCAATCGGATCTGCACTCTCACGCAGTCCAGCCGTATCGATTATATGCAGCGGAATACCATCAATACTGATGCGTTCCTTCAGAATATCCCTGGTCGTTCCTGGAATCTCTGTAACAATTGCTGAATCTGTCCCTGCCAGGGCATTCAGCAAACTCGATTTACCGGCATTCGGCCGTCCAGCTATAACAAGTGTTAAACCATCCCGTAGAACTTTACCACTTTGTGCAGAATTGAAAGTCTTTGTAACAGCATCAATAACCGTAAGTAATTGCTTACTAACATGGCCATCACTCAAAAAATCTATCTCTTCTTCAGGGAAGTCAATTGCTGCTTCCACATAGAGTCGCAACTCAATCAGTTGCTCTACTAGATCTGTAATACGTTGAGAAAAAGTACCCTGCAGGGTACGACTGGCCAGACGGGCCGCAGCTTGACTCTGTGCATCGATGAGATCAGCAATGGCCTCAGCCTGAACTAAATCCAATTTATCATTCAGAAATGCACGTTCACTAAACTCTCCCGCATGGGCAACTCGTGCTCCTGCATTGAGAACAGCTTGAAGCAGTAGATCCATGACCACTGGACCACCATGCCCCTGGAGTTCCAATACATCCTCCCCGGTAAAGGAGTGTGGACCAGGAAAGAAAAGGGCAATCCCCTTATCGATGATCTGTTGATCCCGATCGCGAAAATCGACCAGTTTGGCCTGCCTGGGAGGGGGGAGTGTACCGATCAGAGAATCTGCAATCTTTTGACAGCCAGCTCCACTGATCCGAACTATACCCACCCCACCTCGACCGGGTGGGGTGGCAACTGCAGCGATCGTCTCACGCAGCGTCATTAATCTATCTCAATCAGGTGGCGGCTTTCTCAATCTGGCGAGTGATATACCACTGCTGAGCAATTGAGATCAGATTGTTAACCACCCAGTAGAGTACCAATCCCGCCGGGAAGAAGGCGAAAAAGATGGTAAAGACAAACGGCAGACTCATCATAATTTTTGCCTGCATTGGATCTGGTGGCGCCGGATTGAGCTTCTGCTGAACAAACATGGAAACACCCATGATCAAGGGCAGAATAAAGTAGGGGTCTTTCTCAGAGAGACTCTCTATCCAAAGAATCCAAGGTGCATGGCGCAATTCCACACTCTCCAGCAGCACCCAGTAGAGTGCGATAAAAACCGGAATCTGCACCAGAATCGGCAGACAGCCTCCTAATGGATTTATCTTCTCTTTTTTATAGAGCTCCATCATCGCCTGCTGAAAGCGCTGCTTATCATCCCCGTAACGATCTTTAAGCGCTTGAACTCTGGGAGTAAACTTGCGCATATTCGCCATCGACTTATAACTGGTCTCCGAGAGCTTAAAGAAAACGGCTTTAATCAATATCGTCAGCAGGATGATTGACCAGCCCCAATTCCCAACCAGGTTATGGATTGTCTTCAGCAGCCAAAAAATCGGCTTGGCAATTACTGTGAGCCATCCATAGTCGACTGTCAGTTCCAAACCTTCAGCTATAGCTTCCAACTGATCCTGCAGTTTTGGGCCTATATAGAGCTGTCTACTGATCTCCTTGGACTGACCAGGCTCTACAGTGATCGAGGGGGAATAGCTGCCGATCAGGTACTTTCCACCACTCAGTGCATTGGTGTAGTAGTGCTCTACCTGATCCTTAGGCGGAATCCAGGCAGAGAGAAAGTAGTGTTCAATCATCGCCAACCAACCGCGATCCGATTCGACATCAAGCTTTTTCTTAGCCATATCATCGAAATCAACTTTCTCGTACTTATCCTTGGGGTTGTAAAAAACGCCACCTGTATAGGTATAGGTAGTAAAGCCACTACTGTCGCTTTCAGGCTCAGAGCGCTGAATCTGGCCATAATCCCTGGCCGCCCAACTCTCACCAGACTGATTGTCAATCAAATACCTGACTTCTGTGAGATAACTGCCTCTTTTCAGTTTGAACTGTTTAGTAACAGTCACGCCTTCACTGCTTTTCCATACCAGTGGAATGATCAGCTCATCCTCACCTTCAGCCATCTCATAGAGAGACTGATCGCTCTGAAAAATCGCATCATGGTTTGGCGCAGCATCATTTTCAGCACCAATTAATCCGGATTGAGCGATATAGAGATTCGGACCTGAAGGGGTTAACAGCTCAACCTTTATATCTGGCGTCTCAAACGTGTCTCTGTAATTAAGAAGATCAGCTCTCTGAACAGTTCCACCCAAAGTGGAAATTTCAAGGCTCAAGAGATCACTTACTACTTTGATTACTTTTATATTTTGAGTCGAAACAGTGCCATCCTGATGTGGCATGTTTGATGCGGCCTGGGGAAGATCTGCCTTCACATCAGCCGTCGGAACACCTGTGTCCACCTCACCAGGTACGCTGGGTGAATCGGTGCCACCATTGGTCTGCTCGGCTTGCCTCTGCGCAGGGACACCATAGTCCTCCTGCCAGGCTTGATAAATCAGAAGGCCCAGAAAGGCCAGGGTAAAAAAGAGAATCAGTCGTAGATTATCCATTTAACTGCTTTTTTTGAGGTTCAGGTACCGGGTCAACCCCGCCTTCATGCCAGGGGTGACAACGTGATATTCGTTTCAGAGAGAGCCAGAAACCGTATAAAGCCCCATGCTTCTCAATAGCCTCCAGTGAGTAGGCAGAGCAAGTGGGGTAGAAACGGCAGTGCTGGCCGACAAAGGGGCTTAGTATAGTTTGATAGAGCCTGATCACAAAGATCATTATTTGGCGCATAGCTCTGCAATCCTAAACCAATGCTGCTGTAGTGAATCCAGACAACGCTTGTTATCCGCGACTGCTGCACCATGTCTGGCGACAACAACCAAGTCCAATCCAGCCACAACATTCTGGTTATGTCTGAAGCTTTCGCGAATCATACGCTTGATACGGTTCCTGTCCACTGCTTTTCGACAATGCTTCTTTGCGACAGCAAGACCCAAGCGAGCATGGAGGTCTCTGTTAGGATATGCCAATACCAGAAAGTGACGATCACTGGATCGCCGACCTTCACTAAAAACCCGACGATATTCGTCGGGTTTTAACAATCTACGACTGCGAGGGAAGGCCCCTTCAGATCTTGGCAATGAACCTTTGCTCAGAGAGCGATGCGAGCACGACCTTTAGCACGTCTTGCTTTAAGCACTTTACGGCCATTACGTGTAGCCATGCGCGCACGAAAACCGTGCGTACGGGCTCTTTTTAGATTGCTGGGTTGAAATGTTCTTTTCATAGCTGCTTACCGGTAAATCCGCCAATGAATTATGGACGAAAAAAAGACGCGTAGACTAGTCCGAAAAGAGATGGTTTGTCAATAGATAATAGAACAAATTACATAAGATAAAATTAATTATAACTGTGGATAACTCTGGCGACCAAGAGTAGACTTGCATACTTTGAACCGAACCATGCTGTATTACAGATCAATGTATGGGCTCTCGGGATAACCTTCGAACTAAACACCAAGTAGATTCAAGACCATCGCTGGAGAGTGAAATTGGACCTTTGGCACCGCTGCACTGAGCACCTGGAGCAAGTACTCTCACCACAGCAATACAACACTTGGATTCGGCCACTGCAAATCATCGAAGAGCCTCAGCTTCTTAGACTCCTCGCACCAAACAGATTTGTTCTTGACTGGGTACGTAACCACTACCTGGATGTCATACAGAATCATCTCAATATCGTCTGTAATGGAGAAGCGCCCAAGATCCTAGTAGAAATCGGTTCTAAGTCCCGCCCTCAGAAAAAGCAACCTATTCCACCACCCCAACCTATTACAGTAACCTCCAGGCGTGACAATACCTCACCCATTCAAAGCAATCTCAATCAAAGTTTTATTTTTGATACTTTTGTCGAAGGTAAGTCCAATCAGATTGCCAGGGCCGCCTCCATGCAGATTGGTGAAAATCCTGGCAAGGCTTACAACCCGCTCTTTATATATGGTGGGGTAGGATTGGGTAAAACCCATTTGATGCATGCAGTGGGCAACATGATGCTGAAGAGGGACCCTCAGGCCAGGGTCATCTATCTCCACTCAGAACGATTTGTCGCTGAAATGGTAAAAGCACTACAACACAACACCATTGATCAATTCAAAAAGAAATACCGTTCTGTAAATGCGCTGCTTATCGATGATATTCAGTTTTTTGCTGGCAAAGAGCGCTCACAGGAGGAGTTTTTTCACACCTTCAATGCGCTTTTTGAGTCACAGCAGCAGATTATCCTTTCCAGTGATCGATTTCCAAAAGAGGTTACCGGACTGGAAGAGCGCCTGAAATCAAGATTTGGATGGGGTCTCACCGTGGCAATAGAACCCCCTGATCTGGAAACAAGAGTTGCAATACTGCAAAGCAAGGCACTACAGCTGAATGCTGAATTACCCACCGAAGTTGCTTTCTTTATGGGCAAGCGCATCAGATCAAACATTAGAGAACTCGAAGGTGCATTGAGACGCGTCATCGCAAACTCCACCTTCACCGGTCGAGACATCAATCTCGATTTTGCAAAAAATGCACTTCGCGATATGTTAGCTGCTCATGACAAGCAGGTAACTATTGAGAATATTCAAAAGACTGTTGCAGAGTATTTTCAGATCAGAACATCAGACTTAGTCTCTTCCAAGCGAAGCCGTTCTATCGCACGACCACGACAAATAGCGATGACCCTGGCAAAAGAGTTGACCAATCACAGTCTCCCTGAAATAGGCACTGCATTTGGTGGCAGAGATCACACCACAGTCATACATGCAAATCGCAAGGTTAAAGAGTTAAGAGAGAGTGATCCGAGAATATCAGAAGACTATTCCAATCTGTTAAGAACCCTAAGTAGTTAATGTGGATAAAATGTTAAGAAAATCAGCTAATATAAAAATCCAAACTTATCCACAAACCATCAACACTTATTCAGCAGGATTAGAGTAGGCTGATACATATGAAAATACATGAAAATATTCATATAAATCAATATGATAGAAACAATCAATCAAGATATCAACAGGCCTAATAATAATAACAGGTCTATATATCTTAAAAGATAATTAATAAGATGCTGAGTGGATAACATGAAAATTAGCACCGATCGGGACAACTTGCTTGCACCACTACAGAAGATAGCTGGCGTTGTAGAACGAAGACAAACACTTCCAATACTGGCAAATATTCTTGTAAACGCTAACAACGGTCAGTTAAATCTCACTGCAACTGATCTGGAAGTGGAACTCAAAACTCAAACAGAAGCTGAGTGTGAGGGCGATACTGACTTCACAATACCTGCCAGAAAGCTACTCGACATCTGTAAGGCGCTTCCAGAGTCCGCTCCCATCACACTGGATGTATCTGACGATAAGGTAAAGTTACAATCAGGTAGAAGTAGATTTTCTCTTAGTGTGTTACCAGCTCGCGACTACCCGGTAATAGAGCCAACACCCAGTAGTTCAGTTTTTTCGATAAAAGAGTCAATTCTAAATACACTCATTGAAAACACTCAATTTGCTATGGCACAGCAGGATGTTCGCTACTACCTAAACGGGATGTTACTCGAATTATCCGGGGGTGATATCAGAACAGTAGCCACTGATGGGCATCGCCTGGCAATGAGTCAGTCACTCAAAGCGATTGAGGAACAAATCAATCTACAAGTTATTCTGCCTCGTAAAGCAGTTATCGAACTGAGTCGTCTATTAAGTGACAGCGAAGATGAGATCAAAGTTGAGCTAAGCAACAGTTATATTAAAGTACTCTTTGAACAAACCGTTTTTACATCAAAATTAATAGATGGGCGATTTCCTGAATACCAACGTGTAATGCCTTCTGGATCTGACAAAGAAGTTGAAGCGGAAAAGAGCACGATTAAACAGTCACTGACAAGAGCTTCAATTCTATCGAATGAAAAGTATCGTGGCATACGCTTTCATCTAAAACCAAATTTACTCGAACTCCAGGCCCATAATCCTGAACAGGAGGAGTCTGAAGAAGAGCTTGAGGTAACTTACCAGGGAGATGAGCTGAAGATAGGCTTTAATGTTGGATACCTTCTTGATGCAATATCTGCTATTAAGGAAGAGACCATCATCATAGAGCTAAAAGATACAAACAGCAGTGCACTGATCTACGGTAAAAATAACAAGGATAGTAAATACGTCGTAATGCCCATGAGAATTTAGTAAACAGTTATACAAATACTAAAGATCAGCGACACACTGCATTAAAAATTGCACCTGCTCAAACTAAAGATTCAAAATCTCCGCAACATAAAAAGTGCGGAGATTTTCCCCAAACCAAAAGTAAACATAATTCTTGGTAAGAACGGCGCAGGTAAAACAACCCTCCTTGAATCAATCTATCTACTCGCAAGAGCAAAATCATTCCGACAAAGTCAAAATAGAAATCTTATTTCAGAAAATGAGTCAGAACTCATAATCTATTCCGAAATCACCAGAGATGACTCATCACTGAATAGAATCGGGCTAAGTAAGAAAAAAGAGAAAACAACAGTTCGAAAAGATGGTAAAAAAATTATTCGTCTTTCAGATCTAGCCAGTACCATCCCACTAACTATTATTACTCCAAACATACAGCGCATTGTAGAAGAGGGGCCTGCCCATAGAAGAAAACTTTTAAACTGGGGATTGTTCCACGTGGAACAATCATATGGAGAAATGGCACTACGCTATAAAAAAACTATTGACCAAAGGAATAGTGCACTAAGAAAAAATAGAAAAGAACTCCCCATTTGGACAAAACAGCTGGCTGTAATTGGTGAGGAGCTAAACCAACTCCAGAAGAGCTATCTAAAAAAATGGAATAATTGTTTAAACGAACTTTCAGAAAATCAGAGTTTAGGAAGTCAATACAGACTCGAGATGCAAAATGGTTGGAAAAAAGGGCTTTCACTTTTACAGGCCCTAGAAGATCAGACCAACTCTGATTTGGAAAGAGGTTTCACAACCCCTGGACCACATAGACTAGATATTAAGATTACTGTTGAAGATAGATTAACTAAGAACTTTTTTTCAAGAGGACAGAATAAAATACTCGCCTTGAATATGATGCTTGCTCAGACAATGCTACTTAAAAGAGAGAATAAAGAGTCTCCAATCATTCTTGTCGATGATTTTCAGTCAGAGCTTGATAGAGATCACTACGAACAGGTTCAAAATCAGATATCTGATCTGAATGTACAAACCTTTATAACTTCCTTGACTAAAGAAAACGACAAATTCTTCAAGCGTGAGGAGATTGGTATGTTCCACGTGGAACATGGAATTATCAAAGAATGCTAAATGAGTCGTGTATCGACTGAAAGTGTAGGTATAATAACGGATTATCATCTACATGGGTTCTCTCTACGGAATAATTAATGACTTACGATTCCTCGAATATAAAAGTGTTGAAGGGTTTGGATGCGGTAAGAAAGCGTCCTGGTATGTACATCGGTGACACGGATGATGGTACAGGTCTTCACCATATGGTATTCGAAGTTGTCGATAACTCAATTGATGAAGCACTCGCGGGACACTGTAACGAAATTAAAGTGACTATCCACTCTGATCAGCGAGTGACTGTTAGTGATAACGGTCGCGGTATTCCTGTTGATGAGCATCCAGAGGAAAAAAGATCAGCTGCAGAGGTCATTATGACGGTGCTGCATGCTGGGGGGAAATTTGATGATAACTCCTATAAGGTATCTGGCGGACTGCACGGCGTTGGAGTATCTGTTGTTAATGCGCTTTCAGAAGAGCTGAAGTTAAAGATCAGACGCCAGGGAAAGGTTTGGGAGCAGACCTATCAGCATGGTGTTCCTGTATCTGATTTGAAGGAGACAGGTGTAACAGAGAAGAGTGGTACCAGTGTGACATTCTTTCCGAGCAGCGGTACCTTCAGTAATATCGAGTTCCACTACGATATTTTGGCAAAAAGGCTACGTGAACTCTCTTTCCTTAATTCAGGTATTAAAATTCATCTGAAAGAAGAGGCGACGGGAAGGGAGGACGTTTTCGAATATATTGGTGGAATACTTGCCTTTGTAGAGCATCTGAATCGAAATAAGTCACCACTGCATGAGCAGGTTTTCAGCTTTTCAGATGAGCGGAACGATATTGTTGTCGAGATTGCTATGCAGTGGAATGAGTCTTATCAAGAGAGCATTTTCTGCTACACCAATAATATTCCTCAGCGTGATGGTGGTACCCACCTTGCGGGCTTTAGAGCAGCACTCACTAGAACATTGAATCAATATATCGAGCAGTCCGGTCTCTCTAAGAAACAGAAAGTAAATACATCAGGTGATGATGCTCGTGAGGGCTTGACCGCAGTATTGTCGGTAAAGGTGCCAGATCCAAAATTTTCATCGCAAACAAAAGATAAACTTGTCTCTTCAGAAGTCAAAGGTGTCGTAGAAAATCTACTTGCTGATAATCTGAGTGATTTCCTTCTGGAAAATCCTGGTGAAGCAAAGAGTATCGCTGGGAAAATGATAGATGCGGCTCGTGCCCGGGAAGCTGCTCGTAAGGCAAGGGAGATGACCCGCAGAAAGGGTGCACTGGATATAGCAGGTTTACCTGGTAAGTTGGCTGATTGCCAAGAGAAGGATCCCGCTTTATCTGAACTCTACTTGGTGGAGGGTGATTCTGCCGGTGGATCTGCAAAGCAGGGCAGGGATAGGAAGTTTCAGGCTATTCTTCCTCTGAAGGGTAAAATACTGAATGTCGAAAAGGCGCGTTTCGATAAGATGCTATCTTCTGCAGAAGTAGGCACCTTGATTACTGCGTTGGGTTGTGGCATTGGTAGAGAAGAGTTCAATCCGGATAAGTTGCGCTATCATCGCATTATCATCATGACTGATGCTGATGTGGATGGTGCTCATATCAGAACTCTACTGCTTACCTTTTTCTATCGTCAGATGCCTGAGCTGATCGATCGCGGTCATGTCTATATTGCTCAGCCACCTCTTTATAAAATTAAGAAGGGTAAACAAGAACAGTATTTGAAAGATGATCAGGATCTGAATAACTACTTTCTTCAATCAGCACTCGATAATGCAGCATTGATTGTAACAACAGGTGCACCACCTCTATCAGGTGAGAGCCTTGAGAATATGGCAAGATCCTTCTTGGTGGTTATGGCAAGTATTAACCGTCTTTCACTACGTTATGATGCTGATCTACTCGAAAAGCTGATCTATATGCCAAAGCTTGAAGAGAAGATGATTGAAGAGCAAAAAGAGATCGATGCCTGGATCAAAGAACTTGAAGGAAGATTAAATACCGATCTTGGTATTTCTGAGTCATGCACTTTGCAAAAGATTGATGAAGCTGATGGCGATGATGCTGGTTTGCTTCTGGTTAGAAAAGTTCATGGCATCGGAAATGAACACTTTATTCCCTTCGATTTTTTCAACAGCGTTGAATATAGAAAGATTGTCGAGTTAGGGACACAGCTCAATGGCTTGTTGAGTGATGATGCTGTTATAAAAAGAGGCGAAAAGGAGCAGCCAGTCGCTAGTTTCAAGCAGGCCCTGAACTGGCTTATGGATGATGCAAAGCGTGGTCAGCACGTGCAACGTTACAAAGGCTTGGGTGAGATGAATCCTGAACAGCTTTGGGAGACAACGATGAACGCTGAATCACGTCGTCTTCTGCAAGTCAGCATTGAGGATGCAGTCGCAGCAGATCAGATCTTCGCTACGCTTATGGGTGATCAGGTAGAACCACGCCGCGATTTTATAGAAACTCATGCTCTGACTGTTGAAAATCTGGATGTATAAGCTATCTGATCTGAATTAAGTTAGTAAGTGCACACTTACCTTTCAGAGGCGGGTTTATAGATATTTCAGCCTCTATCACTGGGTAAATTTTCTACTTCTGTCTCGATCCACTCCTCAGCAATCTGGTTGATTTCTGAGGCAGATTTACCGGTAGATTCGATCATTGGTCCGATCGAGACATCTATTACACCAGGGTATTTGCGAATATCCCGACGTCGCCAGAATACGCCAGCATTATGAGCCACAGGCATAACTGGATATTCAGACTTCTCTGCCAAAATTGCGCCACCAATTCCATAACGTTTACGGGTTCCAGGAGCGACTCTTGTTCCCTCCGGAAAGACAATCACATGGTTGCCAGATTTGAGTCGTTCAATGCCCTGTTCGATGATCTGTTCTACAGCTTTGCGGCCCGATTTTCTATCAATCGCAATAGGTCTGAAGTGAACCATTATCCAGCCGAAGAAAGGCACGTAGAGCAGCTCTCGTTTCAGAACCCAGGACTTTGGACCAGGTATCAGGCTGACTAGCGCTATGGTCTCCCAGGCTGACTGATGCTTGGCAAAAATGATGCAGTTCTCTTTGGGTAAGTTTTCCAGTCCCTTTATTTTATAAGTTAACCCACAAAAGAATTTGAGTGCCCAGAGATTGATACGGCTCCATGTAGTATCGAAAAGATGTATCTGTTTGCTGGGGAGCACCCATCCTAAGAGACTACCCAATCCTGCGATCAATATTGTATTGATGACCAGAAAAGTGAAAAAGAGAATTGAACGAAGAAGAATCATTTATGCTCACTTTCTTTGATAAGTTTCACTGAAAAAGAGTAGAGATCATCATAAACAGGAATATCTGCAAGGAGACCGCTTAGCTGAGTTAGTGTCTTCTCACCATTGCCACTGCGAACAAGAATCGGTTGAGCTTTTACTTCTACTGCTGCCTGAAGATCTCTGAGTGAATCACCAACAACTGGTATATTCTCCAGTACAGTATGAGTCCGCTCTTCAATGGCTTTGAATAGTCCAGGATTTGGCTTGCGGCAGCTACAGTTATCATCTGGACCATGGGGACAAAAGAGTATGCCCTCAATATGACCGCCGACCTGTTGAACTGCATCGAACATTTTTCGATGAATCGCATTCAAGGCCTCTATATTGAACAAGCCTCGTGCCAGCCCAGACTGGTTGGTTGCAACGAAAATCCGGTAGCCGGCACGGCTGAGTCGAGCGATCGCCTCAAGACTACCTTCGATTGGATGCCACTCGTCGGGGTGCTTGATATAGCTGTCAGAATCCTTGTTGATTACACCATCCCTGTCGAGGATTATTAATTTCATTAAGTGAGTACTTACTTTCAGTCTACATCTCTGAATTCGGAGACACGTATTCGGCCGTTGACCATTCTTGAATCTCTCTTATCGAGTTTTTGCATCTTCTCCCAGAAGGCTTGATTGAGATCGAAGTCCTGGGCTATTGCAGTGCCCATCACCAGTATCAGTAGATCAGCCACCTCTTCAGCCAGAGCCTGTTTGGATTTTCCTTTGGTGACACATGATGAGATTTCGCCTAACTCTTCAGCCATTAATGCAACCCGGTAGGTCATCTCTTCACCACCGGTTTCGCGAAAACGGTGTTTGTCATGAAAGGATTGAACCGCAGTTAGCATCTGTTCGTAGGAGTCTTTGCTCATGTCTGTTGTTCCTCTATCTGTAGACGGGTGATATCAGCAACAGAGAGGAACAGACGTTCAAGTTGAGCGAGTAGGGAGAGCCGGTTGGTTCTGAGCGATTGATCATCGGTCATGACCATCACCTGGTCGAAGAAATTGTCGATAGGTTCTTTCAGACCGGCCAGAATTTGCAGGCCTTTTGCATACTCTCCCTGTTCAAACAGAGGTTGTACCATAGGCGCCAGTTCATCCATTTTCTCGGCAAGAAGGCGCTCGGCCTGGTCTTGATAGAGGGCTGGATCAGCAGATTCTGTAAGTTCCTCACTGCTCTTTTTAAGGATGTTGCGAATGCGCTTGTTTGCTGCTGAAAGGCTCTCTGCTTCAGGAAGTTTGCAGAATGCCTGCATGGCCCATATACGTCGGTCAAAATCAGCAAGGGTTTCAGGTGTCACATCGGCTACTGACTGAAACAGATCAAGAGTGACGCCAAGATCGGTATAGATACCTTTCAGGCGATCCAGCATAAAGTGGTAGACTGATTCAGCTATCTTCTCTTCAGTCAGACTTCCAGCAAGAGAACTTACTACTGACTCAAGTAGTTCCGGTAGGTTTAATGTAAGTGAGTGCTCACGTATTATACGCAAAGCACCTAGAGCAGAACGCCTTAGTGCAAAGGGGTCCTTATCACCGGTAGGTCGCTGACCTATGCCAAATATACCGATCAGGGTGTCGAGTTTCTCTGCTAAAGAGATGGCGATGCCGGTGGTAGTTTTCGGTAGCTGATCACCGGAAAATCTTGGCATATAGAATTCATCCAGTGCCTGAGCCAGCTCATCAGATTCATTGTCTCTTTTTGCCTGATAGCGCCCCATGATCCCCTGCATCTCGGGAAATTCATAGACCATATCGGTGGTAAGGTCACAGCGACTGAGCAGGCCCGCTCGATAAGCAAGATCTGCATCGCCACCAATTTGAGTAGCAATGGTTTTTGCCAGATTAGCAACCCGTTGGGATTTGTCGAACATACTGCCCAGTTGATTTTGAAAAACCACCTGTTTCAGAGATTCCAAACGATCTTCGAGACTTTTCCTGCCATCCTGCTCCCAGAAGAACATGGCATCAGCCAAGCGGGGCCTGATCACTCTTTCATTGCCCTCACGGATCAGTTCCGGTTGGGGACTACTGATATTGGCGATGGTGATGAAGTGGTTCATCAACTTGCCTTCGGCGGTGAATAGAGGAAAGTACTTCTGGTTACCCTTCATGGTAGCGACCAGTGCTTCCTGGGGTACTTCAAGAAAACGCTCTTCAAAACTGGCTGAAACAGGAACCGGCCACTCGTTGAGTGCAGTCACCTCGTCCAACAGATCAGGATCCAGGTCGGCACTACCTCCCAAGGCAGCTGCACTGCTCTGCACAGATTCAGCAATTTTAGATCTGCGCTCTTCAAAGCTGGCAATTACATAGCCCAGATCCTGTAGGACTGAAGCGTAATCCTGAGGATTGTATAGGGTGATGGCGCCTGGGTGGTGAAAACGGTGGCCATAGGTCAAGCGATCAGATTCTGCATCCAAAAGTGTGCATGGAACGACCTTTTCTCCGAGAAGAAATACCAGCCAGTGCACAGGGCGTACAAATTGTGCTTCTGAGGCACCCCAACGCATTCGTTTGGGGATTGGCAACTTGTTGAGCGCTTGAGTGGCAATATCAGGTAACAGCTCTTCAGCTGATTTACCTTTTGTGGCCAATTTGTAGGTCAACCACTCGCCTTTATCTGTTTTAAGTCGTTGCAGTTGATCCACGGTTGTCTGGCAGGATCTGGCAAAACCTTCTGCAGCCTTGGTTGGATTACCTGCGTCATCAAATGCAGCTTTAATAGCCGGACCACGTCTCTCCATTTCACTGTCGGGCTGGCGTAGTGAGCATTCACTTACTAGCAGGGCCAGGCGTCTCGGTGAGGCAAAACTTTCAACTTTGCCATGTTCTAAATTTGCCTGATTGAGACCAGCTATAAAGGTCTCAGTAAAAGATTGACTCAGGCGTTTCAGTGCTTTGGGAGGAAGCTCTTCTGTACCTAGTTCGAATAACAGGTCTGCTTGATCAGCCATTAGCAGCCTCCTGGGACGATTTGAGCATGGGAAAACCGAGTCGTTCTCGAGCATCGTAGTAGGCTTGGGCTACCGCCCGTGCCAAGGCGCGAACACGCAGGATATAGCGCTGGCGTTCGGTGACAGAAATTGCATGACGTGCATCGAGCAGATTGAATGTGTGTGAAGCTTGAAGCACCTGCTCATAGGCAGGCAGGGGCAGACCCGCTTCTATCAGTTTTTGTGAGACAGATTCACACTGGTCAAATTGAGCAAACAGATAGTCCACATCGGCATGTTCAAAATTGTAGGTAGATTGTTCAACCTCATTTTGATGAAACACATCGCCATAGGTCACGATGCCTTGAGGACCTTCAGTCCATACAAGATCATATACGCTCTCGACCCCCTGCAGATACATGGCAATTCGTTCCAGACCATAGGTGATCTCACCAGTAACAGGGCGGCAATCGAGTCCACCGACCTGTTGGAAATAGGTAAACTGGGTGACCTCCATGCCATTCAGCCAAACTTCCCATCCTAGTCCCCAGGCTCCGAGGGTTGGAGATTCCCAATTATCCTCTACGAAGCGGATATCATGCACATTGAGATCGAGCCCCAACATCTGCAAAGAACCCAGGTAGAGTTGCTGTATATTCTTTGGTGATGGCTTCATCACAACCTGGTACTGATAGTAGTGCTGCAGCCTGTTTGGATTTTCACCATAGCGACCATCTGTTGGACGACGTGAGGGCTGGACATAGGCAGCGTTCCAGGGTTCAGGCCCTATTGAGCGTAGAAATGTTGCGGTATGGAAGGTGCCAGCACCCATTTCCATATCGTAGGGTTGCAGAATGATGCACCCCTGGTCTGCCCAATATTCCTGAAGCGCGAATATCAGTTCCTGAAAAGTTTTTATGTTTCGCTGATTTGGTTCTGAAGCTCGAGTCACAACGAGGCCCCGTTGATGTGGATGAAAACGGCGTAAGTATAACGATGCCGCCTTACAATGGCTAACTTACGGGCGGTTATGCTGGTTTAAGCCACATTTTAAAGGAAGAATTGAGGGGGATCTGAGAATGGATATAGGGTTCCAGAGGCTATTTAGAGGTAATCCCCGGTCTGTTAAAAACTCAGTGGGCTGTCGGAACATTACAGAATATACCGCAAGTCCCACCAGGTTTAACCGGAGATTACCATTATCAGTCACTCTACTTAGAGTGAAAGAGCACCTTTCATCAAAGACATAACAGTGTCACCGCCTTGTGTTTGAAGAAAGTCGAGAACGATGGGCATAAATTTTCCGACCATATCTGAATCCATACCCAGATTACCGAATGATGAGGCGAGGTTAGCCAGATTTCCTGCTGAGCTGTTATCCCCAAGCATTGAAGCAACAGCACCAACTGCGCCAGACTCTTTACCTGAAGACTGGGCGCCGGACATCATCTCTTCAATACCGGGTACAACAGAAGCTATTTGCGAAAAATCTCCTTCTGAAAGATTGCTCTGAGCCATTTTAAACAGGGAGCCTGCGCCACCTGAGGCCTGTTCCGTACTAACCCCAAGCTGACTGGTGAGTGCTGACAACAGATCATTTGCGAAGACCGTGGCGGTGGAAAAAAGCAGTGAGATTGCAAAAAGCGTACGTGCGATATTTTTCATTATTCCTTCCTCAGGTTTATATTCATGTATGGGCATTATATTCGCAAAAAGGGTTTTGTAGTTTCCCTGAATTGTAAAAGGGTGTTGCAGATTGAGAGTGTAAATGGGGTATTTAGCCAATTTTACGCTAGCCTTTGCCCATCCTATGCCAGGACGATTCAGGGTATAATTGCCATTTTGGCTAATGATGATATCTCATGAGTGAGCAAAGAAAGGCTGTTGCACTGATTTCCGGGGGGCTGGACTCGCTTTTAGCTGCCCGCGTCATTCAAGAGCAGGGTATACATGTTGAAGGCATTAACTTCTTTACCGGTTTCTGTGTAGAGGGGCACACTCATGCCATTCGTAAAAAGGATCAGAACAAGGCTAAGCGCAATAATGCCCTTTGGGTCGCTGAACAGCTGGGTATGAAGTTGCACATTGAAGATATCGTTGAAGATTACAAACAAGTTCTGACCAAGCCAAAGCATGGTTATGGCGCCAATCTAAACCCCTGTCTCGACTGTAAGGTCTTCATGGTTCGCAAAGCCCATGAGTGGATTCAGAAGAGAGGCTTCGATTTCATTATTACCGGAGAGGTAATTGGTCAGCGTCCGATGTCACAGCGAAAAGAGACCATGCCGATCATTTCCGATGAGTCTGGCGCCAATGATCTTTTGTTGCGGCCTCTCTGCGCAAAAAATCTGCCGGAGACTCTGCCTGAACGTGAAGGCTGGGTGGATCGTGAGCAGCTCTTCGATTTCTCAGGTCGCAGCCGTAAACCTCAAATGGCACTTGCCGCCAGTTTTGGTTTTGAGGACTATGCACAACCTGCAGGTGGCTGCTGTTTTCTTACCGATGAGCAGTATGCTGTCAAATTGAAAGATCTATGGCAGGCCCGCGGCAGTCGTGAGTATGAGATGGATGATATTATGTTGTTGAAGGTCGGTAGACATCTGCGTCCATCTCCTCACTATAAAGTGATCATTGCTCGTGAAGAGGGAGAAGCGAATTTTCTGCAAGGGTACAGAAAAAGCTTTCCACACATCAAGACAACCAGTCACGGCGGCCCACTGGCGCTTATAGATGGCGAGATATCTGATACGGATGTTGAGTTGATCGGTAGGCTGGTTGCCCGCTACAGTCAGGGTAGAGATGCTGATCAAGTGATTTTGGAGTTTACCAATAAAAGCGGTGACTCCCGTGATATACATTCAGTACCCCTGAAACCCCATGAGATACCCAAAGAGTGGCTGATTTGAATCGTCATCAGATTGATTGCCGGCGAATGCTCTGTCCAATGCCGGTTATCAAGGTGCAGAATGCGGTCGAGTCGTTGCCGGTTGGGGCGCTTGTAGAAGCTGTCTGTACCGATCCTGGTGCTTTGAACGATATTCCTGCCTGGTCAAGGATCAACGGTCACCGGGTAGTGGAGACGCGAACAGATGATGGTGAGTATATTGTGGTAGTTGAGGTTGTGGGCGAGTAGATATCATGAAAAGTGATCAACGCTATGAAATGAGCCGCAAGGCAGCGATTGTGGGAGCCATCACAAACAGCGTGTTGGCGCTATTGAAAATACTCTTCGGTTGGTTGGGTCACTCACAATCATTGATCGCTGATGGCATTCACTCTCTCTCTGATTTGCTGACGGATGCCCTGGTGCTGTTCACGGCACGCCATGCAAATGAGGAACCGGATGAAGAGCACCCTTATGGACATGGGCGATTCGAGACGGTTGGCACCTTAGTACTCGGCGGTTTCCTGATCACTGTTGGGGTTGGCATTGTCTGGGATGCTGTATTTCGCCTCTTCTCTCCTGAAGAACTACTGGTACCGGAAACCCTGACACTCTATGTGGCGGCGTTCTCCATCCTGGCGAATGAAGCCCTCTTCTTCTACACCCGTTATCTGGCAAATCTCATCAATTCAGATCTGTTGCGGGCTAACGCCTGGCACCATCGCAGTGATTCAGTATCCTCCATTGTGGTTCTGGTTGGTATCGGAGGCACCATCCTTGGCCTGCCCTATCTGGACGCAATTGCAGCTGTACTGGTTGGCTTGATGGTAGTGAAAATCGGGTGGGAACTCGGCTGGCAGGCACTACATGAACTAGCAGATGCCGGGCTTGAGGAAGAGTCACTAGAAGAGATACGCAAGGTCATTGGCAGCGTTTCCGGGGTGAATAATGTGCATATGTTGCGTACCAGGAAGCTGGGCGGGCATGCACTTGCTGATGTCCATGTGCAGGTTGATCCCTGGTTGAGCGTTTCCGAGGGGCATAGAATTGCAGAAGTTGTTCAGTATGGATTGATTGATGGTGTCGATGTTTTGGAGGATGTTACTGTCCACATCGATCCCGAAGATGATGAGGCCGGACCCTCGTGTGCAAAACTGCCATTGCGAGAAGAAGCAGAAAAATTACTACTCTCCCACTGGTCTGAGATGGCCTGTTTCGATGAGCGGATGCGCATAGTGCTGCACTACCTGTCAGGAAAAATTGATGTGGATATCTATCTACCGAGCCACTGTTTCAAGTCAAGTGAAAGTGCGAGTGAACTGAAATCCGATTATCAAAAGGCCATTGAAGGATCTGAACTGTTCAGAACGGTTCAGGTCTGGTTTGGTTAGCACTAATCTGGTGCATTGATAATATTGGACGCACTACAATTGTGCGTCGTTCCAGGTTTGTACTTTTTTTCTAATTCATAGCTAGCAGGAAGCCAATCTAAGGACCCGTATCAGTTTTCTTTTTTGTATATAATAACCTATTAATTTCGCAGAATATTTCTATTGCTTAGGCTTAGCAGCCAAAGGTGAGTATTTCGCTATCATTATCAGTTTTTACCCATGGCATGATTCATGCTCTAATGCGTATTCCAAAGCGTCTGGTATAGTTGCCTGGCCGCCAAAGCTAATGAGTAGCTGATACTTGCTCAGCATTGTGTAAACCAAAACTCTTGGAGAATGAGATGGCCTCGAAAGCCCTTAAGATGATCAAAGACAATGACGTGAAATTCGTTGATCTCCGCTTTACCGATACTCGCGGTAAGGAGCAGCACGTTACTCTGCCAGTCAGTGAGATCAACGAAGAACTGTTCACTGATGGCAAGATGTTCGATGGTTCATCCATCTCGGGCTGGAAAGGTATTAATGAGTCGGACATGATTCTGATGCCTGAGGATGCCACTGCAGTCATCGATCCTTTCGCTGACGAGAATACGGTGAACATTCGCTGTGATATTCTTGAGCCTGCCACCATGCAGGGCTACGAGCGTGATCCTCGTTCTGTTGCCAAGCGTGCAGAAGCCTATCTGGCATCAACAGGAATTGCTGATGCTGCATTCTTTGGACCAGAGCCAGAATTCTTCGTGCTCGACGATGTTCGCTGGAGCGTCGATATGAGTGGTTCCATGGTGAAGATCGACTCTGAAGAGGCTGAGTGGAACTCTGAGCGTGTCTATGAAGATGGTAATATCGGTCATCGTCCCGGCGTCAAAGGCGGTTACTTTCCAGTACCCCCAGTAGATTCACTGCACGACCTGCGTGGTGCCATGTGCCTCGCCATGGAAGAGATGGGCGTACCTGTTGAAGTTCACCATCACGAAGTTGCTACTGCCGGTCAATGTGAGATCGGTACCCGTTTCAGTACCCTTGTAGAGAGAGCTGACTGGGTTCAGATACAGAAATACTGTACCTGGAATGTTGCCCACGCCTACGGCAAAACCGCGACCTTCATGCCTAAGCCAATCGTTGGTGACAACGGCTCTGGTATGCATGTGCATCAATCCCTATCTAAAGGTGGAGAGAACGTATTTGCAGGTGATCAGTATGGTGGCCTGTCTGAAACTGCGCTCTACTATATCGGCGGCATCATCAAGCATGCCCGCGCTCTGAACGCTTTCACCAATGCTTCTACCAACTCTTACAAGCGTCTGGTTCCAGGTTTTGAAGCACCAGTAATGCTGGCTTACTCCGCACGTAACCGCTCAGCTTCAATCCGTATTCCATGGGTATCAAGCCCTAAGGGTCGCCGTGTTGAGGTTCGTTTCCCTGATCCAACAGCCAACCCCTACCTGGCTTTCGCAGCCATGATGATGGCTGGCCTGGACGGTATCCAGAACAAGATCCATCCTGGCGATGCAATGGACAAGGATCTGTATGATCTGCCAGCTGAAGAGGCTGCAAGCATTCCAACAGTTTGTCATAGCCTTGATATGGCTCTGGAAGCACTCGATGCAGATCGTGACTTCCTCACAGCTGGTGGCGTTTTCACTGATGACCTGATCAATGGCTATATTGATCTGAAGATGGAAGAAGTGACCACCATGCGTATGACCACACATCCTGCTGAATTTGATATGTATTACAGCCTCTGATATTACAATCCGGGTTGATGTGTAGTTAAAACGCCCCCCTTCATCGGGGGGCGTTTTTTTTGCGAACTTCGTCGCTTGTTAGTTTTGCTCTGAATGTCTATGCTTGGCACTATGCGTATCGTAATCATATTAGTTATTCTTCTGCTTTCTCAGCCGCTTATGGCCAGAGATGTCTATAAATGGGTTACTGAGGATGGAGAGGTCGTCTACTCTGAATCCTATCAACCGGGCGCAGAGAAGATCCGTGTGAGTGATGAAAAGAGAAAATCATCCCTGAATGTGGAAAATCTGGATAAAGAGTCCGAAGCTGCGGCTACTGGTGAATATACCAATTTCGACATTGTTCAGCCGGGCAATGATGAGACCATACGCAGTGCCGAAGGATCGGTTTCCGTTGGTCTTTCCATCTCTCCTCCTCTGGGAAGCGGTCACATCATTCATCTCTATGTGGATGGTAGAAAACTTGACTCTGATATCACAACCTCGCAGCTGGTTTTGCAGCAGCTCAGTCGGGGCACACATACCCTTAATGCTGAGATCCTCGATGCAGAGGGTAATAAGATGAAAGAGACTGGCAGTACCACCTTCCATCTTCGCCAAGCTGAAGTTGAGTAATACCTCTTCCCTGTTTTACGGTTGCTTTAGAGCTGCTGATTACTCACGCGTCTACAGCTGGGTCAACCAGTAGCTCATGATGCGCCGATCTCCCCTTTTCCTCTGGTAAAAGCCAGCAACACTTTTGACCTCTCCAATTAAGCCCCAGTCCCATTTTCAGTTAAATTCAAACAGTCAATGTGATCGATGCACTATAATAGTGCAATAGACCTGCTTTGCTCACTATAACAAAGAGAAAGTTATGGGCATTCAAGTTCAGTTGGTTGATCGGTAGTTCATGAAACGCCATTGAAATACCTGAAGCTGCGCCTTTTAGTTAGGTTAGCTGCAAAAAAATGGTTGATCACTCTCCTATCTCTATCGTTGGTGTACTTATTGCAGGTAGTTTGACATGAACCCACATCATCCAAATTCTCCGATGGAGCGCCGAGTGCTTGATAATTTGAGCACAGCCATTCTGCTCTTCGATCGTAAATTTAATCTGCTCTTCATCAACTCATCAGCTGAGATGTTGTTTGGTGTAAGTGCCAAGAAGATGGTTGGGAACCCAGCGGCTGAACTGATCTACTGCTCCAGTGGGATAGTGAGGAATAATTTAAACCGTTCACTGGAGACCGGACAGCCATTTACAGAGCGAGAACACCAGCTGCAACTGCAGAAGGGGCGGGAGATTACAGTGGATTGTACGGTAATTCCCTTACGCTCTGGACAGTTTGTGAACGAATTTCTTGTAGAAATACAGCAGGTAGACAGACAGCTGAGAATCACTCGAGAGGAACAGATCCTGTCACGAAATCAAGCCAGCAGAGCACTGGTGAAAGGTTTGGCCCACGAGATAAAAAATCCACTGGGTGGTTTGCGTGGCGCAGCTCAGCTGCTGGAACGAGAGCTGCCCGATGAATCACTGACAGAATATACCCAGATAATCATTGAGGAAGCTGATCGACTTCAAAACCTTGTAAATACAATGATTGGGCCAAATCGCATCCCTGAAATGAAGCCTACTAACATTCACCAGGTTCTGGAACGGGTTTGTGGTCTGACCAAAGCAGAGACAGGGGCGAAGTTGGTGATCAGCAAAAATTATGATCCAAGTATTCCCGATATGACAGGGGATATGGATCAGTTAATCCAGGCATTTCTGAATATTGTCCGTAATGCTGTAAGGGCTGCGGGCCCGAATGGTGTGGTAGGAATCAATAGCCGGGTTTTACGACAGTTCACTATTGGCAATATACGCCACCGACTGGTGGCCTCGATTGAAATCTCAGATAACGGTCCGGGAATTCCACCGGAGTTACAAGAGCGGGTGTTCTTTCCCCTTGTCTCTGGCAGTGAAGGTATGGGGCTTGGTCTTTCCATATCCCAAACCTTAATCAACCGACATCATGGATTGATCGAATTTACCAGTAAACCTGGTGAAACAGTATTTAGAGTATTACTTCCTTTGGAGCAGGTAGATGGATAGAGCATGCCGGGTTTGGGTGATTGATGATGATCGCTCAATTCGATGGGTTTTGGAAAAAACCTTGGAAAAAGCTGAAATGGAGGTGACCAGTTTTGAGAGCGCAGACAGTGTGCTGAGTTCATTGGATAAGGGGCAACCAGATGTGGTCGTTTCCGATATCCGTATGCCGGGTATGGACGGGCTTGAGTTATTGGAACTGCTTCATGCTCGCTACCCAAATCTGCCAGTGATAATTATGACGGCTCATTCGGATCTGGAGAGCGCCGTCTCCGCTTATCATGGTGGTGCCTTTGAATATCTGCCCAAGCCTTTCGATGTAGACGATGCTGTACAGCAGATTCGTAGGGCTTGTCGTCAGCAGTTAACGGTTGAAGAGCAGCCTAAAATCGATGCTAAAGAGAGTGCGATGGAGATCATCGGTGAAGCGCCAGCCATGCAGGAGGTGTTTCGTGCTATCGGCAGGTTGGCTCGATCCAATATCACGGTATTGATCAATGGTGAGTCTGGAACAGGTAAAGAGTTGGTTGCCCAGGCTCTACACCGTCACAGCAGTCGTGCAGAAGGACCATTTATCGCACTCAACATGGCAGCGATCCCCAAGGATTTAATGGAGTCAGAACTGTTTGGACATGAGCGGGGTGCTTTTACCGGTGCACAGACTCGTAGGGTTGGACGTTTTGAACAGGCAGATACAGGTACCCTGTTTCTGGATGAGATAGGTGACATGCCTGCGGAGTTGCAGACAAGACTCCTGCGTGTGCTTGCCGATGGTGAATTCTATCGTGTCGGAGGCCATGAGCCGGTGAAGGTGGATGTAAGAATTATCGCTGCGACTCATCAACATCTGGAAGGGCTGGTGAAAGAAGGTGCTTTTCGTGAGGACCTCTTTCATCGACTCAATGTAATCCGTATTCATCTGCCGTCGCTGCGTCAGCGTCGGGAAGATATTCCTTTGCTAATGGGCCATTTTCTCAAGTCAGCTGCAGAAGAGCTGGCCGTGGATTCAAAGCTATTGCTACCTGAGACAGAAGGTTATCTCAGTCAATTGGAGTGGCCGGGGAATGTTCGACAATTGGAGAATACTGCCCGCTGGCTGACTGTCATGGCTTCGGGTCAGGAGATCCATATTGAAGATCTGCCTACCGAGCTGAAAGAGACGGAGGTTGAGGGGGTAGCTCAGGATGATTGGCGGCAATCATTGAGAGGATGGGTCAAAAGGCGCCTTAATGAGGGTTGCGAAGGGATACTCAATGAAGCAGAACCCGATTTTGAAATGGTGATGATTGAGACAGCACTGGAGCACACAGCAGGCAAACGCCAGGATGCGGCCCGATTGCTGGGATGGGGACGCAACACATTAACAAGAAAGATTAAAGAGCTTGGAATGGAAGAGAGATAACTCTATTTCTGTTTAGTGAGGTTTTTTGAGGCTTGTGAAGTTGGCTGTTCCATAGCTGAATGCCAACCCTCATCCCCAAAAAGATCGGGGTAACCCGGCTTTCATCTCAGGCTGGCATAAGGTTATGATGCCCCTCTTGAGCAACCGGAGCAGCTATTTTTTATGGTGCCCTTAAGGTTATTCATTCAAGATTTAGCAAAGCAGGTGATTCATGGATTCCAGCACAATTGATCTACCAGGTAGCGAGGTGGAGTCGGTCGAGTATGAAAACGGTACGCTGACGATCAGATTTTCAAAAACCATAATTATCAAAACCATGAGTGGTTCATCAGAGCGAACCCGATGGTGGCAGGCAGGTTCATTGATTTTTGAGAGTGCTGAACTGGAAACCACCCTACCCAGCTGTCCTACCATTTGTGAAGGTGGAGATGTCGGAGAGAATGTCTACACCTATAGGGATATGATTCCACTACCTCTGGATAGCCATGGAAGAGCCCGTTGCGATCTCAGATTCAAGGACCAGGAGCCACTACAGGCTTGGGCTGAAGGGGTAAAGTTGGAAATGGTAGACCGGCCCCGCTATATCGAGCATATACGTCCTGGAGATCAGGATTAGCCAAGCGGTTTCTGTAAAAAGTCTGATAAGAAGCTGACGGGCTGATTTGCCCTGATCTACCCGCACAAATCATGATCCAATGGGATTTTGCACTGCAACAGATCACTTTGTTGCCAGATCCAATGAAATTTTCACGATTTAAATTACCCTTTAAAAGAAGAATAACGGCATCTTAGAGACGATTAGAGGCTGTATGGGTGGTTAGAGGTCAATAAAAAAGGCCTTTTTTATTTATATTTTACTGTATTATGGTTAAGCTTTTAAGATTCCGGACGATAAGGCCGATATCGAATACAAGGATGAACCTGCTCTAAGCAGCAAAGTTTCAATCACAATAAGCAGCGAAAATTATGTCAGTTGAGCTATTCAATAATGGTAGCCACATATGTGTGGCATTCAGGGATCTGGTATCTGGCGAAGCAGTTCAAGCCAACCAGTTCCTTATTTACGATCATCAACATGCTGCACTTATAGATCCTGGAGGGGAGTTAACCTACTCTCGCCTCTTCATGGCAATCAGTGACTATATGAATGTGAAGAAACTCGACTATGTAGTCGCTTCGCATCAAGACCCGGATATTGTTGCTTCAGTCAACAAATGGCTGGTTGGTACTGACTGTAAGGTCGTAGTACCTGCACTCTGGGAACGTTTCATACCCCATTTCACGCGACCAGGCCGACTTGTTGATCGTGTTGTACCAATTCCTGATGAGGGCACCAATCTGCAGCTGGGAAATATCCGGCTGATGGCATTACCTGCCCATTTCCTGCATGCGGAAGGTAATTTCCAATTTTACGATCCACTTAGCAGAATACTTTTCTCTGGCGATCTAGGGGCAAATCTACCACCAGGTGATCTGAATGCCCCAGTGAAAAAATTATCAGAAGTGATGCCCTATATGGAGGGTTTTCACCGACGCTACATGAACTCCAATAAGGTATGCAGACTCTGGGCTAATATGGTTAGACAGCTCGACATCGAGATGATCGTACCCCAGCATGGCCGTGCTTTTATTGGTAAAAAGGTGGTCAAAGAATTTATATCTTGGGTTGAGAATCTGGAGTGTGGTGTTGATCTCGTGACCCAGGCTAACTATCAACTGCCCTGAATCCCAGCTACAGTTTGTCGACCAATTCAGGGACCTCGTTCTCTGGAATTGGTCGACTAAAATAGTACCCTTGCAGGTATGGGCATCCAAGATGTATCAATACTCGCAACTGCTCCAGAGTCTCCACCCCTTCTGCTACAACATCAAGACCTAAAGCCCTACCAAGTGAGAGCACCGCATTCACGAGAGAGTATGGTTGATCCTGCACTGGTTCTTCTGCTTCATCAGGCCAATTCAGATCTGTTACGAAAGATCTATCAATTTTCAGTTGTCCTATGGGGGCTTTGTCTATTGTGGCAAGAGATGAATAGCCGGTACCAAAGTCATCTACAGAAAAGGTAATATTCAGCTGCGAAAGTCTGTTTAGGGTTTCGTTGGCGATTTTGTTGTTGGGTAGAAGGAGTGACTCAGTGATTTCAAATACGAGACAGCTTGGGTCAATCTGGTATTTCTCAATAATCTCTTCGACCTGACTATAAAATGTTGGTGATGTTATCTGTTTTGCGCTGATGTTAATCGCATAGGATATATTTGAGTCAAAGACTTTCTGCTTGCGCCACTCGACAATCTGTTTTACTACCTCTTCAATGACCCAGATTCCGATTTTTACAATCATTCCAGTATCTTCAGCAACATTTATAAATTTATCTGGTGTTACTATCCCACGATAGGGGTGCTGCCAACGAAGTAGTGCTTCGACCGCATGAATGATTCCATCTTTATCTACTTGGGGTTGATAAAAAAGCTCAAACTGCTGCTCGATTAATGCAACATGCAGCTCTGCCTCAACAGTCATACGCTGTTTTGCTGCTTCCTGCATAGAGGATTGAAAAAATCGTGCCATGCCTCGGCCATCAGTCTTGGCCTGGTACATTGCTGTGTCTGCTTGACGCACAATATCATTGATGTTGTCGTCATCATGAAATGGAAAGATAGAGATTCCTGTACTTACAGTTATCTGAAAAATGTGGCCGTCAATTATGATTGGTTCATTGAGGGATTCGGCAATATGTTCAGCAAAGCGTTGCGCAATAACTGCCATCATATTGTTGTCAGAATGTTGTTCAGCAAGCAGTATTACAAACTCATCCCCGCCCATTCGAGCCAGCATGTCTTCACGGCGAATATGTTCGCGTAATCTCTTTGTAAAGCTGATCAAAAGTTTGTCACCTGTATGGTGACCGAGTGAATCATTTACATTTTTAAAGTGGTCTAGATCCATAAAAAGCAGAGCGCCAGATTTGCCCTGCCTAAGCGCAAGTGAAAGTGCTGTCTCTAACTGATTAAAAAGTGAAGTACGGTTGGGTATCTTAGTAAGCGTGTCGTGGTGAGCTTGAAAGTGAATCTTCTCTTCCGATTCTTTAAGTTCAGTGATATCACTGATAACGACAAGAATTGTTTCAGACCAGTGTGAACTGTTAGGTGATGAATTTTTATTATTGAGCCGGCGTCCCTGAATCCTACCGACAAAGTTATTTTTCTCTTTATCATTCGAGCCAATTTTGAATCGGACATCGATGTGTTTGTTGTCAGGTTTGTTTGAGAACGCTTTGAAGCGGCTGCGGTATATGTTTTGGTCAGCCGGAAGCATAAATTCCGCGAGTGCCTTACCGGAGAGGATATATTTCTCAATCCCCAACATAGAGGCAAACATTTGATTGGCGCGAACTATAATTCCGCTATCGTCCAAGCTGACATATCCCACTGGCGCATCGTTATAAAGGTCAAGATACTGTTGGTGAGTAAACTCTAGTTTAATTTGTGATTGTCGTAACTCATCGTTCTGAAGTTCAAGTTCAATTTGATGAACATGTAAATCCTGTAAAAGCCTGTCACGGTCAGCTATCTTTTTTTCGAAATCAATTCGTGCCCGTCTTTGTGCAATCTTTTCAGCTTTATCACGCATGAATTCGTGGTGTACGCTGACAGGATTGTTTTTATCATTACTACTCAACTCTAGTCTCCACGCTTCAATTTAATGACTTGAGTAGGCCAACAAACCAATGGCGGTTGTCGATAGTGACTTCTGAAAGAGTCAGTATACAAGGGATGGTTTTTCCATCTTTCTTTTTGACTTGAACTTCCCGGCTGGTGCCGATGACTTTTGAAGTGCCCTCCTTCAAATATCTACTGATATGGTGGTCATGTTGTGAGGCATCCTTATCAGGCATTAACATTGAGATGTTGTTATTAATCAACTCTGATTGTTCGAAGTCGACCAGCTCTAAAAGTTTATCGTTTACCTCTTGAATGACACCGTCATCATTAATAAGCACATAGGCATCGCTAACCTTGAGCAGTGCCTCCATGCGTAGTTCGCGCTCAACCAACTCATTGAGGGCTTTTTTTAGTCCACTTGTATTAATAAAAGTAAAAACCACACCTGAGTAAGTATTCGGTGCTATCTGATAAGGAAAGACCCGTAATAAAAACTCGTCATTATTGTCAGAGCTAACTTTTTTTATCTCGATCCCTTTTTCTGTGTATAGAACCTTTTTAGCCAGTTCAATGATATCTACATCCTTGAGACTATGGGAGAGATGACTGACCGGCCGACCAATGTCCTGGTCTATAACACGAAACAGTTGAGTAACTTCTGGTGTAAAGCGACGTACTTCCAGATTTTCGTCAAGAAACAGGGTGGCAACACGGGTGTTACGCAGTAAGTTGTCCAAGTCGTTGTTGACTTCTGTCAGCTCTGTAATCTTGCCTTGAAACTCTGAGTTGACGGTATAGAGTTCTTCATTGACGGATTGCAGCTCTTCGTTGGTACTTTGCAACTCCTCATTACTCGCCAGCAACTCTTCATTGGTGGCTTGAAGCTCTTCATTCGAGGTTTCAAGCTCTTCAACTGTGGCCTGCAGATTCTCTCTGGTAAATTGAAGCTCATTCTCAAGATCTACAATGCGTTGCTGAGCCTCCTTGCCGACATTATAGGTTTCTGCAGAAAAAGTTTCTGATTCAAGGGTAGTACGTACCTCTTCAATAAAAACTGCAACCAACAATGCCTGTCGCTTTTTTGTGGGCAGAGGTTTTAGTCGCATATCGACGACTTTATGTACCGCTTGCATATTCAAGTTGATGTTGGAGTAGACTAACTCCTCTTTGCTCTTAAAAACTTTTTGCAAGCCGGTGGTTAGAGGAATTGATAAATCCTTAATCACCAGTTTTGAGACATCATTGACCACCTTCCCAGTAGAAAACTGTAGATAGTCTTTTGCATCGCCAGCGACATGCATCAGTTCCAGTGTTTCGCTGACGACGAGGCAGAATGGTAAATAGTCTCCTGCTACACCTTCAACGAGTCTTTCCAGGAGACGTTCCTCCTCCTGGAGACGGGCGCTTGTACCGCGTCCTGCCATACGATTGTTGTTGTACCATCGTTTGGCATCGAAATTTATAGCGGGTTCTGATAGTTCTGAATGTTTGCGCCGTCCCCGTGATTGATAAATGCGCCATTTATGGTCGATCGGTTCGAAATATTCGGCCATTTCACCAGTGGTCTCACTGCTTCCCAGAAACAGGATGCCCTTGGGGTTAAGTGCAAAATTGAATAGTTCAAGTACACGCTTTTGCAGTACGGGTTGAAGGTAGATAAGCAGGTTGCGGCAACTGATCAGATCCATATTGGTAAAGGGCGGATCCTTGACCAGGTTGTGCTGTGCAAAGACCACCATCTCCCTGACCTGGCGACTGATGTGGAACCCCTCGTCTCGGCGATAAAAATATTTGGAGAGCATGCCTGGCTCAATATCTGCGACTGCACTTTCAGCAAATACCCCTGCACTGGCAGTAAGAATCGCTTCCCTGTCCACATCTGTGGCAAATATTTTGACGTCTGTTCTGAGGTTTTGCTTCTCGATCTCCTCACAACATAAAATGGCCAGGCTATAGGCCTCTTCACCGGTTGAACAACCACTCACCCAGAGTCTGAGCTTGTCCTCTTTCGCATCTAGAAACAGTTGTGGTAGATACTTGTTTGCGATTCCCTTAAAAGCTTCAGGATCTCTAAAAAAGCTGGTAACTCCTATCAGGAGATCTTTATGCAGACTGTTGAGTTCAACAGGGTAGCCTTCCATAAACCTGACATAGTCGTTTAAATCGTGTATTTGATTGACCGCCATGCGACGTTCGATACGTCTTATGATGGTAGTCGGTTTATAGTAGGTGAAATCAATTTTGCTGCTTTCCCGAAGCAGGGCAAATATTCTTGCTACCCCATCCTCATCGTTGAGCACCGTGCTGTCATATTCATCCTTGGCAGTAAACGGGTGTTTCAAGTAGGAGAGTAACTGAATGGGCATCTCATTCGGCGGAAGAATGTAGTCCACCAGTCCGGTAGCGATTGCGCTGCGGGGCATGCCGTCAAAGGCAGCGGTCTCTTCGGCCTGAACCATGACCATGCCCAGCTCTTCCTTAATGGCACGAATGCCACTGGTACCATCACTACCAGTGCCAGAAAGCACTATGGCGATCGCTTTTGCGCCCTGGTCTTCGGCCAGAGAGCGGAAGAATATATCAATGGGGAGATTGATGCCTCGTGAATCCCTGTCCTGTTCCGAGAGGATGATACGACCATGGAAGAGGCGGAGATTTTTATTGGGTGGGATCAGATAGACTGAGTTAGGCTCTACCCCCATTCCATCCTCAGCCCGGTGGACCGGCATTCTGGTACGCTTTGAAAGCAACTCTGCCATCAGGCTTTTGTGGTCTGGGGAGAGATGCTGTATTACGACGAAGGCCACCCCGCTTACTGGTGGCATCTCCTTGAAAAGAGCCTCTATGGCTTCCAATCCACCTGCCGAAGCACCAATACCGACTATGTGTGTGGGGTGTGCTGCTTGTTCCACTTTGTTGGATTGTGCCTTGTCATCACTGTTCTTCTCATTCATATCGGAGCTTGGTCATGGTGTTGGTGTATGATTCCCATAATATAATACTTATTAAGATAGTATCTTGAATGCTGTCGATCAACAAATTTAAGTCCCATTTGAGTCGTTGATATTTAAGGGAACAAGCAACTATTAACCCGGCGACTAAGTATGTCGTCTTCAGGGTTTCAAACCTGCCCTTGATCAAGGCGCGGCTCGCCGAGAATGGTCAGCCCTTTCCAATAGCCGGGGAGTTGAGTTGTCGCGCCTTAGTGGCTGGAGCCGATCCAGAAACTGAGATTTTTTTCGATAAATTCATCGACAGGCATATAGTGGGAGCCGTCACAGGAGAAGGTGAGGCCAAGCATGCGATTCATGATGTTGATCGACGCACTACGCAGATAGATGGTCTCATCCGCAAAGCGTAAAGCCTTGAACTCCTGTAAAACCTCTCTCAGCTGTGCAGGTGTTACCTGCGCCCGATCAGGATAGGGTTGGAGTGAGTAGGCCAGTGCAATGTCTGGATCGATAATCTCCTCCACACCGTGAATATGGTAACTGTAGGGGTCTTTGATATCCCAAAAAGAGCAGCGTCCGCTTGAGTAGTGAATCTTGCAGTGGAAAATGCCGTGCTCCGTCATCAGGTCATATACGGTGTCATGTACTGAATCGATATGTTCATCAAGCCGACTCTGAATTCTCTGTTGCATGAACAGCTGTCCGCGTACCGCTGGATCCCCTTTAAACTGTTGCCACTGGGGCTGCTCTTCGAGACCCCCTTCTTGGGCGGTGAGTTTGTCGAGAGAGAAATCGGCAGCGATGAAGCCCACCAGCTGTTTATTCTGTCGAACTGCCTGGAGGGCAGTGACGCACTCCCGCTGGCTGAACTGACTGTGGTAGACCGAGGAGAGCATGATGCCCTTGAAAGGGAGATTGTTCTTCAGATAGGGGCGTTCCGAAAGATCTCTGCCGCGCCAGCTGTTATTCAGTCCGTCTGGCATGACCAGGGAGGAGATCTCCTTACCGTTCAGATCCCAGGCGTAGAGAAATTCACAATTGGTGATTGTGGAGATGTGCTTGAATAAAACAGCATCCAATGCGTCTGCGTCCTGCCACACTAGCGCACACTGATCAGCCAGTTGAGAGAGGGGGTCGCCAATAGCGCTGGCTAAGGCATCTTTTTTTGCAAGAATGATCTGTTTGACCGGGGACATGCTACTGAAGTCTGCTCCTGGGGTGAAAAGGGATGTAAAACACGTTTCTGTGTACAATTATCATCCTGACACCATATTATGGTGTTGGATTTAGTTGTTCTTTATACCAAAAAATGATTCCAAAGGATCTTCTTCCGTGACCAGTTTGAAAAATGACCGATTTCTAAGAGCCTTGGCACGACAACCTGTAGATATGACTCCGGTGTGGATGATGCGACAGGCTGGGCGCTATCTGCCTGAATATCGTGCGACCCGGGCAAAGGCCGGTAGTTTTATGGATCTTTGCAAAAACCCTGAATTGGCTTGTGAGGTTACCCTGCAACCCTTGGCGCGCTATCCCCTGGATGCGGCAATACTCTTTTCGGATATACTTACCGTCCCGGATGCCATGGGACTTGGGCTCTATTTCACGACTGGAGAGGGCCCCCGCTTTGAGCGGCCGGTGACAGATGATGCCGCGGTCGAGGCACTGGGTCTGCCGGATATGGCCGATGACCTGGGATATGTGATGGATGCAGTGAGCACCATACGCAGGGAACTGGATGGACGAGTGCCTCTGATTGGTTTCAGCGGCAGCCCCTGGACACTGGCCACTTATATGGTCGAAGGCGGGGGTACGAAGAACTTCTCTAAAGTTAAGGGGATGATGTTTGATCGTCCTGATCTGATGCACCGACTGCTTGAGAAGGTGGCGACGGCTGTCACAGCCTACCTGAATGCACAGATTGACGCTGGTGCTCAGGCACTGATGATCTTTGATACCTGGGGTGGCGCATTGACGCCTCAACACTATCAGGCCTTCTCTCTGGACTATATGGCAAAGATCCTGAATGGTCTGAAGAAAGAGGCAGACGGCAGAAAGATACCCACCATTCTGTTCACCAAAGGGGGGGGGCTTTGGCTGGAAAAGATGGCGGAAACGGGTTGCGATGGTCTCGGTATTGACTGGACATTGTCACTGGCCGATGCCAGAAGCCGGGTAGGAGACAAGGTTGCACTACAGGGTAATATGGATCCATGCACCCTATATGCCTCACCGCAACGGATTCGCGACGAGGTGGCTCAAGTACTGGCAAGTTATGGCCAGGGTAGTGGCCATATCTTTAATCTGGGACATGGTATTCATCCAGAGATCAATCCTGAGCATGCTGGGGTATTTATCGAGGCGGTTCATGAGTTGAGCCGACCCTACCACGTACCTGAATAACCAGACCATAGATTTTCTAAACGGTTTACAATTATGAAAGTGACACTTTTAGGGCTCGGATTGATGGGACTTCCTATTGCCCATCGCTTGATTCAGCGTGGCCATGAAGTAACGGCCTGGAACCGATCCGAAGAGCGGCTTAAAGTGGCTACCGAAGAGGGTATAGAGATCCAGCCGGATCTGGCCCAGGCAGTAGCTGACAATGAATTGCTGCTACTTACCCTAAGTGATGCCGCCGCCATAGAAGCGGTGATATTCAGTGCTCAGGTCGAATCCCAACTCAAAGGCAAGACGGTTTTGCAAATGGGTACCATATCTCCAGATGAGAGTCGTGCACTGGCTGAACGCGTTCAGGCTGCAGGTGGCGACTATCTAGAGGCACCGGTTTTAGGCAGTATTCCAGAGGCAAAAAATGGCGAATTGATTATCATGGCTGCTGGTTCTGAAGCAGCCTATCATCACTGTCTGCTACTGTTACGGGGCTTGGGCAAGGAAGTTGATCTGGTTGGTAGTGTTGGCCAGGCTGCAGCAATGAAATTGGCAATGAATCAGTTGATTGCAGCGCTTACAGTGGGATTTGCCCAAAGCCTGGGCTTGATAAGGGCGGAAGGTGTTGATCTAGAGCTGTTCATGAAGTTGCTACGTGAAAGTTCTCTCTATGCACCCACATTTGATAAAAAGTTACAGAAATATATTGAACACGACTATAGCAACGCAAACTTCCCCCTCAAACATCTGATCAAGGATGTTGGACTCTTCAAGCAGGTTGCTGAATCATCAGGAATGAATGCCCAGGTTTCAGATGCAATGTTGAGTGTACTCAACAGCGGAGAGCAGGCAGGTTATGGTGATGAGGATTACTCTGCACTCTATGAAGCGATTAATCCCGGATTTGATGCAGAGACGGATATTGGTTGTTAAGGGCGCCTCTGTTAATTGCTTGTGCCCTTAAGTCATCCGGGTCAGTCTTATCCGTTATTTCAGATCACTGTTTCACGATAGATTAAACTAAGGTTTTCAACCCCTTCTCGTCTACTGCAAATAGATGTTGTGTGTGGACTGCCTACTTTAAACTTTGAAAGTAGGCATTAACTCACCCCATCTGTTTTCACTATTGCCCCAGATACTTTCCTACATCAATGTAGTAGTGAAAAGTTATCTCTATTAATTAATATATTTAACATGGTTTTGTAATTACTAATTCTCAAACATCTTGGGATGGAGAGAGCTCTACCCTATCCACTGAGCAACTGTTATTGGAAAAGTTTCCCGTTCAATTAGATTGTAGTTAAGGCGTAAATATAGACACTCTTTTTTTATTATGAAGAAATGTATTATTATTCTCGCTTATAGCCAGTGAATTAATGGCTGAAAATCTATCTACTGCTAGCTTTAATTCAGTAGAAATTGTCAGAAAGAGAGCTGTCTTTGGGTATTCCCCAATATGAATAAATGTGTTAAATGACATATTATATTTGATTGTAACAATAAATATTCGGAGGGAACCGTGACCTTACCTGATTTAATCTCAAGCACTGAGATATAGTTTCACCTTGTTATTGCCCATCAGTACTATTCATAGCAATTGAGTGGTTCTGCATGAAATTGACACTTCCTTTTAATTTTCCTAACTTAAGCGAATAGTAATACTAAACCGCTGTTAACAATTGTAAGTAGCCAGATAACCAAAGTGCAGTATCAGACTAGATCTTTAAATAGTGAAGAATGAGCTGAGTTAATAGCCTGTGTGTTGGCAAGGGGAGAAATAATTTAAAAAGCACACTGTTCGGTAGAGGAAGTAATTAGTAATAACTTTTTAAACGGAATTTATAAAAGTGTTCAGATATGAATAAAAAACTAAATCTGGAATTGGCTAAGGAGTACTACAGACTGGTTGTTAAAAACAGTTTTGGAAGTTATGCCATGCTTCTTGCCATCACCTATTTCTTTTGGGGAAAGTTACCTTCCTATATTTTGCTCTCTTGGGTTGGGGTGAATTTTCTTATCGCAACTCTCGTGTTGATTGTCACTAGAGAGTTCAATCGTAAATCAACAGAAGATAATGCCCACAAATGGTTGGCATATTACACCTATCTGGTAATTCTGACGGAAGTGCCATGGGGCTTTATTGGTCCCATCAGTTTTATGATTGATAATGAAATTTATCAATTGCTAACGCTATTCATGCTGGGTGGTGTAACGGCAACTGGAATAATCACACGTGCGACAATTTTTAGAAATTATGTGATATCACTATTTGCTCTATTGACGCCGTTGGCAGTAACACTTGTAATGCAAGGTACTGCGATAGCAGAAAGCATGTTTATCCTGATACTGATCTATATCGTATTCATGCTATGGGTTGCCAAGGGTTACAGCTTCAGCGTAAATCGAAATATACAAATCTGGCTTGATAACGAAAAGCTTCTGGCAAAAGTACGCATGTCACACGCTGAAATAGAGGAGGCCAATCAGGAACTGACTAAGGAGATAGAGTACCGAAAAAAAATCGAATCTGAATTGATAGAAGCCAAGGAGAGATCGGAACGCGCAAGTGAAGCAAAAAACCAATTTCTAGCAAATGTAAGCCATGAACTTCGTACACCATTGAATGGCATCACAGGATTTGCTGAACTGCTTCGTCAAGAGGTATTAGAACAAAAGCATAGAGACTTTGTGAGCCAGATTGATAAAGCAGGTAAGAGCCTGCTGCGCATCGTCAATGATATCCTCGATATCACAGCCATTGAAGCAGGACAGATAAGTTTATATGAAGAGCCGTTTTCGCTACGCACGGAAATGGATGATTTAGTGGCCATAATGCGTCCTATTGCAGAGCGTAAATATTTACGTTTAAAAATTAATATAGATGAGCATTTAAAAGAACAGTTTTATGGTGATGCAAGCCGTCTTAGACAGATCATCAGTAATCTACTCTCAAATGCCATTAAATATACTGAATCGGGATGCGTTACTCTGAATATAGAGCAGTTAGCAGAAACGGGTAATAACAATATAGTGCTACGTTTCGATGTTATAGATACAGGTATTGGTATTGACGAGGCCGCACTGAACAATATCTTTGATAATTTTACACGCATCGAAAACTTTGAAACACGTCGAACAGAAGGAACAGGATTGGGGCTCGCAATTGTAAAAAGCCTGGCGCATAAAATGGGAGGCAAACTTGATGTAGAGAGCAGTCCCAATGAGGGATCCTGTTTTAGTTTCGAATTGGCTATGAAATATCATCCAGATATCAAAAGAATAATAGAGACGGAAAAGCCACCTGGAGTGACGCCTGATCTATGGCGACAATTTCATGTATTAGTGGTAGATGATAATGAGATAAACCGCATGTTACTTTGTGCATTTCTCTCAAAACTTGGCAATTCGTTTGAACAGGCTTCCAGTGGGTATGAAGCACTGGAGCATATTCGGCGTGGAAACTTCGATGTGGTTTTATTGGATATTCAGATGCCTGGACTTAGCGGAATCGATGTGGCTAACCGATTGCAATCCGAGTCCTTATCAATCCCAATATTGATTGCAGTTACTGCACATGCTTTTCCAGAACAACATCAAACGATACTTGAAGCGGGCTTTTCTGACCTTGTGACCAAACCCATTGGTCTGGAAGACCTTGTAAAGACATTAACCTATGCTTATCGAGGGGATTACAACAAATATCAGGTATCTGAAAATATTCTATAAAACAATGAGATCAATTTGAGCTAGAGATTTGTTACCGGATTAATAGCTTACGCCACTTGATTCAAATCATGTCTGTTTAAACTCTCCTTCACTATGATTAGCCCATTATGAGTGAATATCAATTACCTATCGTTGTTCCCGATCAGATACCTCTTGTCGATCTGGAAATCATGAACCAGGTTCATAGAGAAGAGGTCGATCTGATTAATCGATTGGGTGGTTTATTGCTGGAAGGTTTACAGCAGATCTCTGCTTATGAGGCCATTGATCTCTGCCTTGAGGAGTGGATTGTACATACCCGCGAACATTTTGAGAGGGAAAACAGACTGATGGCAGAGCACGGTTTTCCGCCCTACCCTGTACATAAAGGTGAGCATGATCAGGTTTTGGCGCTTATCCAGGGTCTATATGAGCAGTGGTTGAAACAACGGGATCTGGACGAACTGGTAAAGTTTGTCTTTGTGGAGTGGCGAAGTTGGTTTGATGGTCACGTGAAGAGTATGGATAGTGTTACTGCCCAATTTCTGGCACGAATTATTGACTGAGATTTTGGCGAGAAATTTAGGGAGAGCGGGGCCATTCACTGACCTCCGCCCTCCTTTGCGGTTAGCCAATCAATACTGAGATTACGATTCCCAGAATCAGGATTGCTAGTGCGCCGACTATTGCTTTATCACTACCTAACATGGCGTTGTCCTCCAAAGTTGACACTGACCAAACGTTAGTCTCACTGAGTTAGACTGATTAGTAAGCGGTTTACTCACGAGACCAGCAATAACATTGCACGACACAGGGTATTTGCTCTTCTAGCCATTTAAACTGACTTAAGTCAATGAACTGAAAGGTTTTAAAGCGCTCCTAAAAAAAACAGACAGAAGTGTGATTGTCGGATTACGCCTTTTTTGCCGTAAGTTCTGATTCAGTCAGTTACCCCAGGATTGCTCCAAGTTCACCTGCTCAGCCCGGTTGGCAGGTTTTGAAGTTGCCAATCGAGCCTGCTTTCATGGTACAAATAGCACATATTTCCGAGAGTACAAGCCAATATGAATCTGTTGTTTAGTGAACTTCCAGGACGCTTTGAACGCCACTTGATGCGCAAGTATGAGAACCCCCTGTTTCAAGAGCCTCTTCGCCAACTGACTCAAGAGCAACTGACCGAAGCCCAGCGTTTGGATCACGAAGAGTTGGTGGCCTATATTGAAGGCCTGCGTAAATTAGTGGGTGAAGCAGTGGCCCTGGGCCCACATGAGCAGAGTGACGTTATCCTGGAGCTTAAGGAGCGTCTGGATAAGGCTTATGAGACTGCCTGCCGACTGGCAGATGACCAAACCCCGAACAAGGATGCGATTTTAAAACTCGTTGAGGTGATCATGCGTGCCGTATGGAAGGGTGCGGGTAACGACACCCTGGCACATCGTGAACTCCAACAGGAGGAGGCGGCACGTAGGACCCACTTCGAACTACTCGAAAGCACTCTGGTAGCGGATCTTCTCGATCCTGAATCCTTGATCACTGAAGATGAATTACTGCCCGTTCTGCTGAGTGCAGAGCAGAGTGAGTTCGAGGCAGCAATAACCCTGTTTGACCCCACTCAATTGGCAGAAATCTGCCGACTGGGTGAGGCCTTTTTTCTGTTTGCGCAAGAGAATGACGCCTGGGAAAAAGCGAAAGCCCGCTTTGAGACACTCCAGGGGCTGCTCGATTCACTGGAAAGTGATGGACTCAATGCCTGATCGCAAATAGCCCACCAATTTAAATTCTGGAAAGCCGGGGCTGATTACTGGTCTGCAAAATCCTGAGTCCAATAGATCCGATACTGGGCAGCTGGGTTTTCTGAAACTCCTGCTCCCAGCTCAGTCACCCGACTGCTCATAATATTGACACAATGACCCGGACTCTCCAGCCAGGCGGTCATTGCCGCCTCTTCATCAGCATATCCGGCAGCAATATTCTCTGCATAGGTGCGCCAGCTATAACCCGTTGCAGTTATCCGGTCTCCAGGGCTTGAGTCATCCAGGCCCGTATGGCTGAAGTAATCGTTGTCCGCCATCGAGGTGGAGTGGTTCTGTGCTGCAGTTTCAAGCAGACAGTTCCAGGCTATGGCCTCAACAGCCTTATATTCGGTATCTCCACAGGAACGAGTAACTGCCCGGGCATTATTAACCAGGGTAAGCATCAGTTTGTCACTCTCATTCATACATAGGTCAATGGTTGCCTGGGATGTGGCACCCAGGTTGTAGGCCGAGCCGGTAGTGAAACTCCAGCTACTATTCTCAACCTGATTGCCGCTGGGATCTTGAAGATTTGTTCCGAGGGTAACGCTATAGCTGGTATCGGCCAGCAAAGCCGCGTCGAAGGTCAGTGTAAGGGTCTCTGAGTTGTTGTCATAGCTGACTGTCCCAGCAACATTATTGCCTGCTTGTGTGACTTGCAGGCTTTGATTGTTGATCAGGCTTTCGTCCAATGCCTCATCGAAACTGACACTGATGGTGGTTGTTGTGGAAACCCCGATAGCATCAGGCAGCGGGGATTGGGATGTAATTGACGGGGCTGTGTTGTCAGCCATAGGCGACACTTGAATTCCGATGGCCGAGATTGAAGTGTATTCACCATCGTTGACACTCAGCTGAATGCCTAAGGTGGTGGTTTGAGTCACCTCAGGTGCAATAAAGCTGAGGGTCGGGTTGCTGCTATCAACAAGATTGATGGGGGTGCCTTGGGTCTGGCTCCAGACGAAACTGAGTGTATCTCCATCCGGATCATCGGAAGATGAACCATCAAGAGTCACTGTCTCACCAGAGGTGACTGATTGAGTTCCTGTAATATTGGCTACTGGAGGCTGGTTGGTTGCTTGCGGTGGGGTGGCTTCATCTACTGGTGGGGTAGCGTCATCATCTGGGTTTGGTGTGCTGTCACCTTGATCTGGATTCGTTGTCTCATCCGGGGTGGTGGTGTTGCCATCATCGGCAGGATCATCCTGAGTGTTCTCTTCCGGTGTGGTTTGAGTACTTTGATCATCACCTCCGGAACCACCACCACAGGCAATAAGAGTGAGGCTGATCAATAAAGACAGACAGAGAGGCTTAATAATTTCTTTAAGAGACATAAGAGTAACCAGTAGCTAGTGTGGTGCGTCATACTAATCGACGATTCTAGCGAGACGCTAAGTGGTCAGCCGCTAGGCGCGTGCCGCCGGGAATGGCAGGCCCTTTCCAAGGCGCGCAACGCCACGAAGGTAGTGCCCTTGGGGTACAACGCGGATGACCGCTGAGCGTCTCACCCGAAGGGAAGCCAGCTCAGGCCAGGATACTGCGTTGCAATGCTTGAAAAGGGCAAGCCATTCCCTGCGCATTGCGCCTTGTCTCCTGGCCTGAGCTGGCTTCTAGAATCGTCGATTAATATGGCGCACCACACTAGAACCCGTGTGCCAGTCAATGACCCAGCCATTCTTTGTATTGAGACAAGGGCACTCACGAGAAAGTGTCGGCTGCGATGTTTGAAACTAGAGGATTAAACGGTGTAAAAATAGGGCGAGTTCACAATTTAACTCTCAAACACCCATAAGTAAGCACACATGTGTGTAATTGGGAGATCGTTTACAAGCCCCTTTCCTTTACGGAGGGTGTCGCATACGTCGTAGGGTGCCGGCCCTGCCGCACCATTGATGGCGGGAAAGCGTAAGATTTTTTTCTGTACCCAAAAGCAGACCTGGTCTTTGACCCGGAGGGTTATACACGCATGGATTCTCGTTCCTGTTCCATAGATGAGTTCTGCCATCAGGCGCGTAGTACCGCTCATCAGCGCGAAGGCGGCCGACACCTCTTGCGCCGGTATCACCACAGGAATGGATTTGTAGCGTTTGATCCGTCTGAGATTGTCTAACTCAGGTAATTCCTGTTTCAAAACAATGTGATACAGGAAAACTATCGCATTGAGGGCAGCTGATTGGGTACTGGCAGAGACATTTCGCCGGGAAGCCAGGTGATTGAGGTAATCCTCGATTTCTTGCTTGCCCATCTCATTGGGATGGCGCTTCCCATTGAATAGGATGAACTGGCGTATCCAGTAGACATAAGTCTTTTCAGTTCTGTGACTGAAATGTTTCTGCCGACAGGCGATTCGTACCTGATCAAGTAAGCGTGGCTTACGGGATTCAGTTGGCTGACCCCATGATTTTCCTCCGAAATCCATAGTTTGCCACTGTCACGACTTGCTGAGAATGTATAACGAGACGCCATGAATCTAACTCATTGATATTCTGTCAATTAAAGTGTTATATAAAGGTCTTGCTATAAATGTATAACGAGACACGGGGTCTCGTTAATAAAGCTGTTATGTGTAAAAAACTGCTGAGCAACGAGTATGAGAATATTTAATGCTTGAAGTGCTAATTTTGGCTATAGCACTGAGTATGGATGCTTTTGCTATATCAGTGGGGCTAGGCTCAAAAAATGCCAAGAAGACGAAAACACTAGCCTTACTTGCTTCGACTTATTTCGGACTGTTTCAAGGATTGATGCCTCTAATCGGTTTTTTTGGTGGGAAAGGTGTTATTGGTTGGGTTGAAAGTTACGCCCATTGGATTGCATTTTTCCTTTTGCTATTGATTGGAGGTAAAATGATTTATGAGTCAATTACCGAAGGAATTGAAGAAGACATTGCTCAAATTACTCATAGAGTGATGCTTGTGCTTGCCATTGCTACAAGCATAGATGCAATGGCAGCAGGGTTCACTCTAAATTTGCTTGACGTTAATCCACTCATAGCCTGCGGTATAATTGGAGCAACAACTTTTCTATTCAGTTGGGCAGGGGTATTTGTAGGCGTCAAGAGTGGAGTCTGGCTTGAGAGTAAGGCTGAGCTATTAGGTGGAGTAATATTGATCGCGATTGGCTTTAAAATTTTACTCTTTTGAATCTCGGCCATGAATCAAACACACAACAATGCCATAAACTCGGATGCCAAAAAGCTACGCTGCGTTGCGCTTTTTGCCGCCGGTTATGGCTGGCGTTATGAGTCAATGAGGTTGGAAGTAATATCCATACTTTTGTGAAGTATACGTATTATTTCAATTTCTTCTGAAGTGCTTGTTTTGTAAAAAATCACATGGCTGCCTTGAGGGAATTTCTGATAGTTCGGCTTTATATAACCACACTCTTTGCCAATAGATGGGGTGTCTGCAAGCATATGAAACGTATCGTCAAACTGTTTAATGTAAACGTTCCGTTGTGTACGCCCCCAGTGCTGTTCCGTAAACTTCGCTATGGCTTTCAAATCAGCTTTAGCACGCCGTGTTAATGTAAATGTACTCACTTGCTATCATCATCCAGCTCGGCGATGAACTTATCATAGCTGTACTCAGCTCTCCCGCTCTCCTCACCGTCAGTCAACATTTGCCGCAATGCTTCAAGTTTATGCTCTCTATCTTCAAGCTCTCTCAATCCAGCGCGTATCACCTCACTTGCAGAGCCATAACGGCCGCTTTCAATCTGGTGTGTAATGAACCCATCAAAGTGTTCGCCAAGTGTAATACTAGTGTTTTTAGCCATGTTTCACCTCAGTTATACCAATATATACCAAATTATGGTATAAAACTCATATCAAGGCAATCTAGCGGACGCACTTCGCGTTGCTCCGTTTGCCACTAATTGCGGCGTTAATGTCCGCTTTCCAGAAGTAGTAAGTTTCACCCTAATGTCGTCTATGGTCGCAATACAGAAGTTGATATCGAATCTTTCCCCGGCCCCTCTCCCGCAAGGGGAGAGGGGAGTTACTCTAAGATACTCTGTTGAAGATTGAAATTAGGCGCTATCCGGTATTACGCAATCCTGCTGATATTGCATTGATAGAGCGCAGTAGTGGCGTCAACCACAGCTCCTTCTCCTCTTCACTGAGGCCACTGTGTCTATATCGTTTTATCAACTCAAGCTGAATGTGGTTCAGAGGATCGAGATAGGAGTCACGCCGGCGGATCGATTTCTGCAGGATTGGCGAGTCATCCAGCAGTTCGTCTATCTCCGCAATTGAGAGAATTTCCTTGCAGGTTAGATCATACTCAGCCTCGATCTCATTAAAGATCAGTTTGCGGCTCGGTTTATCGAGACAGAGATTGGCGTACTTCCTGGCGATGGTCATATTCGTTTTGGAGAGGGCCATCTGAGCGTTATTCAGCAGGGCCTGAAAGAAGGGCCACTCCTGGTACATGGTACGTAGCTGTTTCACCCTTCCCGGTTTGTTTTTGTGCCACTTCGATAGAGCGGTGCCTATACCGTACCAGCCTGGCAGATTCTGCCTCGACTGGCCCCAGCCAAATACCCAGGCTATGGCACGTACTGAGGATTTGGATCGATTGCCTTTGGTTCGGTGGGAGGGGCGAGAACCGATATTCATCAGTGCAATTTCGTTTACCGGTGTGGCTTCATAGAAGTAGTCGAGAAAACCGGGGGTCTCTTCGGTCAGTTTACGAAATCGCTGTTCACTGAAATGAGCGATCTCCTGCATGGTTTGAGCGTAACTCTCTCGTTCTTGTTTGACATGACGTACCAGCCCTTGGCTTGCCTTGATCAAGCCGGTTATACCCATGGTCAACTCAAATATCGCAGTCTCCTGATTGCCATATTTGTAGGATAGGACTTCACCCTGCTCGGTAAATTTGATCTCACCATTTACGGTGTTTTTTGGTTGTGCCAGGATCGACTGATGAGTGGGGCCGCCACCCCGGCCTATAGTACCACCTCTGCCGTGAAACAGGCGACAGCGTATCTTCTCGCGATTGGCCAGAGCAATGATGCGCTTCTGGGTCTGATAGAGATTCCATGCCGAGGCCATGATGCCACCGTCTTTGGCCGAATCGGAATAGCCAAGCATGACCTCCTGGCGTCGACGATTGGCATTCAGCAGCTGTTGATAACAGGGGCTGGCGAAGAGCTGTTGCAGAATGTTTTCACTGCGTTTCAAGTCGTCGATGGTTTCAAACAGTGGGGAGATCTCGAGTCGACAAAACCAGGTGCCATTCTCTACGCCTAACAGGCCGGCCATACCGCCAAGTAGTGCCACTTCCAGAATATCACTCGCCTGGTGGGTCATAGAGATGACATATTGGCCAATCGCATTAGGGCTGACCCGTTTCTGCGTCTCGGCAATCAGATCAAACACAGCCAGAATATCCTGAGTCTCCTGGGAAAGCTGGTCTCTGACAGGTAGGGTTGAGAGTCCATTGGTTATCGTTTGATCGAGTAACGAGAGACGCTTTGAGGTATCGAGTTGTAGATACTCGTCTGTGTCTCCACTGGCTTTGAGGATCTCAGCAACGGCATTGGTATGCTGCGTTGATTCCTGACGAACATCGAGGCAGGTCAGGTAGAAACCAAAGGTTTCGGCCAAATGGATCAAGTCCTGTAGAGCGCACTCTGCGGCGTCGCCGTCACCATGGCTCAAGAGGGAATTGGAGATCAGTTTGAGATCCCTTTGAAAGGCCTGTTCATTGGCATAGGCACCTGGGTGGGCTTTGGCGACATCCTCCGTCTCGGATTCAAAGGAGGGTAGTGTCAGGCGCAAGCGTTCGCGCATGATATAGAGCTTGCGGCGATAGGGTTCATCTTCGAAGCGTCTGGGGTTATCACAAAACAGCTGTTTGCAGAGTTCACTATCAGCCTTAAGGCTCTCAGTGAATGGCCAGTTTGGGGTACAGAAACGATTGGAGAAGGTCAGTTCAGCAATCAAACCGTCGATGCGTCGTATATATTCACGCAGTATGGTCTGCTGCTGCAGCCCAAGGGCCAGTCGTGTGACCTCGGGGGTCACATAGGGGTTGCCATCCCTGTCGCCGCCGATCCAGGATCCGAAACGAATAAAGGGGGAGAGCTGAATACCGTGATAGTCGGGATGTTTGCCGTAGATGCGTTCGATACCGGCCTGTAGGCGTCGGAATACCTGGGGTACGGCATCAAACAGGCTGCTCTGGAAATAGTGCAGGCCCAGTCTAATTTCATTCCGCACTTCGGGGCGTACCGCCCGAACCTCCTCCGTTTTCCATAGTGTCTGTATCTGTGTCTTCAGGGAGCGGATAGTCTGTTCCCGCTGCTCCAGCCGCCGCTTGGGGGCATCCAGGGTATCACTGGTGAGAAAGATACGGCGCAGCAGATTCATGATGACCAGCCGTTTGGATTCTGTCGGATGGGCAGTGAATACCGGAATGTAAGCTGCATCATCGAGGATGCTCTGTAGCTGCTGCGGTTGAATGTTATCAGCCCGAAATTCGCGCAGGGTGTGGTCGAAGGAGCCTTCCCAAAGTTCACTGCCTTTGCCGGCGATACGACGTCTCTGCCGATGTTGAAACGCCTCCTCGGCAATATTCACCAGCACAAAATAGATACTGAAAGCGCGTACCACTGCACTCAGTGTTTCAGGTTGCAGGGATTGAATCAGTCGGGTGAGTCGATCATAGAGGGCCGGGTCATGTCGCTTATGTAGCTTGATATAGCCTTTGCGTAGTCGCTCAACGACGGTATAGGTCTCCTTACCCACCTGTTCACGTAACACCTCCCCCAGCAAAACACCGAGGAGACGCACTCGACTGCGTAGATTTTTATCATGCTTAACACAGGCTTTAGTAAAATTATCTGTCATTGGGGGCTCGATTCAATTAGGCAAACTCTGACTCAAACAGTAGCAGAATCAGCAGCAGGCCTGACACCCTTCATATCACATGGAATCTCTGCTCGAGCGCAGAGACTTTTTGAAGTACAGACTGGCTTAGCCAATCTGCCACGCTGGGTCAGACCAGCACCATCTCGATACCATCTTTCATCAACTGATCGATAAACTGCTGCTGCCACTGATCGCCGTTGCGTTGGCGCATCACTTCAAGCACCAGATATTCGGGTTTGAGGCCAGTCTGGTCGGTATAGCGACTGAGGCCCTGCTGACACGCCGGGCAACTGGTGAGTAGTTTGATCTCCGGTCGTCCAGGCTGCTGAGCTGAGAGTGTCTGGATACCCTTATCCAGCTCTTCTGCCTTGCGATAGCGGAGTTGGTTGGCAATGTCGGGGCGACTGGTGCCTAAGGTACCAGCTTCACCACAGCATCGATCGCTGAGTAGAACCGACTTGCCGGTCAACTCAGAGGCCACTTTCAATGGGCTGTAGTGTTTGATCGGGGTATGACAGGGGTCATGATAGAGGTATTCGGTGCTCTGATTGCCATCCAGAGCGACCCCCTTCTCCAACATATATTCGTGAATATCGAGTAAGCGGCAGCCAGGAAATATCTTCTCAAACTGATACGCCTGCAACTGATCCATACAGGTTCCGCATGAGACCAGTACTGTCTTGATATCCATATAGTTGAGGGTATTGGCAACGCGATGGAACAGCACCCTGTTCTCGGTGGTGATCTGTCGTCCCCTGGCATGGAGTCCAGCTGCGGTCTGTGGATAGCCGCAACAGAGATAGCCAGGAGGAAGTACGGTTTCAGCGCCGAGTTCTGTCAGCATCGCCAGAGTCGCGAGACCGATTTCACTGAACAGCCTTTCAGAGCCGCAACCGGGAAAATAGAACACCGCATCGCTCTCTTCAGAGACCAGCTTAGGATTGCGCAGGATCGGCACAGACTGGGTATCTTCCAGCTTGAGCACATCCCGCAGGGTCTGCTTAGGAGGTTCGACACGGATCGGTTTCTGCAGCATCTCCACCAGCAGAGTTTGGGGCTTCGGATTGCCAGTGGTAGCAGCAGGTGGTTGATTGTTGGCCTTCAGCAGTCCCGCTTTGGCGGCAATGCTATGACCCAGGTTGAGGCCTTTGAAGCCCCACTCCGCCAAACCGCGGCGCATCCAGCGGATGGCGGTGGGGTGGGTCATATTGAGAAAGGTCATCGCGGCTTTGGCACCGAGACTGAAACGCTTTTTGCCACGATCGATGAGTATCTTTCGCATCAATGTCGTGACCTCGCCAAAATCGATATTCACCGGGCAGGGGTTTTCACACTTGTGGCAGATGGTGCAGTGGTCAGCAACATCATTCATTTCAGTAAAGTGCTGTATCGAGACACCACGGCGGGTCTGCTCCTCGTAGAGAAATGCCTCGATGATCAGGCCGGTTGCGAGAATCTTGTTTCGTGGGGAGTAGAGCAGGTTGGCTCTGGGTATGTGGGTCATGCATACCGGCTTGCACTTGCCACAGCGCAGGCAGTGTTTGATCTCATCATTGAGGGTGCCCAGCTCACTCTCTTCGAGAATGATAGCCTCTTGTTCCAACAATCTCAGAGAGGGGGTATAGGCCAACTCCAGATCTGCACCGGCAATCAGTTTACCCCGGTTAAAGCGACTGTCGGGATCGACCTGCTGCTTATAGGCTGCGAAGGCTTCAAGTTTTTCTCTCTCCATGTATTGCAGCTTGGTCAGCCCAATACCGTGCTCACCAGAGATGGCCCCATCCAGACTCAGGGCCAGTTGCATGATTCGATCAACGATCCTGTCTGCCTGCTGCAACATGGCGTAGTTATCTGAGTGGACAGGAATGTTGGTGTGAACATTACCGTCACCGGCATGCATATGCAGTGCTACGAACAGGCGTGAGTCACGTAACCGGGTGTGGATCTCCCGCATCGCAAGGCGTAGCCGTTTGACCTCCTGTCCGGAAAAAATCTCATCGAGTCGGGAGGCAATCTCCTCCCTGTAGGAGACCACGAAATCTCTTCGAAGTAACAGATCCAGCAACCGGTCTCCGGCTTGTAGCAGGGATCTCGAAGTACCATTTATTAACTCGATGTGATCCTTGGCCGGGGATTCGATTTGGGCCAGTAAGGTCTGCCAGCGCTGCTTTGCCTGCTGTACCGCCTGTTGAGCCAGATCGAGCTTGCCCTGCAGTATGGAGCGGTTCTCATCACTTGCCTCAAAATCATCATCTGGCTTACGAAGTGAGTGGTCACCAACCAGGTAGGCCAGGACTTCATCAGCGATTGCGATCTTGTTCTTGATCGACTCCTCGATGTTGATGCGCTCAATGCCTCGACTGTAGTCAGCCAGTTTATCCAGCGGAATGACCACATCTTCATTGATCTTGAAGGCGTTGGTGTGGGCGGAAATCGCGGCGGTGCGTGAGCGGTCGAGCCAGAAGTTTCTTCGTGCTTCCGGGCTGCTGGCGATAAACGCCTCCCCTTCCCGGGCTTCGGTCATTCGCACCACCTCTTTGGCGGCGGTCTCCAGAAGCTCAACATGGTCACTGACCAGGTCAGCGAGCAGTACCATTTTTGGTCGCTCGCGCCTGGCTGCTTTGGTGGAGTATTTGACAGCCTTGAGGTAGCGTTCATCGAGATGCTCAAGACCAGCCAGCAGAACCTCTTGATGCTGGTCGAGATACTCTTTGAGTTCGACAATCGCAGGTACTGCTTTGCCGATATCGGCACCGAAAAACTCCAGGCAAAGTGTTCGTACCTGCTCCGGCATACGATGGAGAACAAAACGTGCCGAGGTGATCAGTCCATCGCAACCCTCTTTCTGCACACCGGGCAGGCCGGAGAGAAATTTATCGGTGACATCTTTTCCTAGCCCGGCTTTGCGGAATGAGCGACCGGGCATGGTGAGCTGTTGGGGTTCGCCAAGGGTGTTTTTTCCACTGCTATCGTAGCGGGTGAGTAGAAAGCTGACCTCTTCCTGCTCGTCAATCTTGCCGAGGTTGTGGTTCAGGCGCTCGATTTCCAGCCACTCGCCATTGGGTGTAACCATGCGCCAACTGGCCAGGTTGTCGAGGGTGGTTCCCCATAAAACCGCTTTTTTACCACCGGCGTTCATTGCGATATTGCCACCGATGGTCGATGCGTCCTGAGATGTGGGATCGACAGCAAATGCGAGTCCCTGGGCATCCGCCTTTTCAGAGACCCGGCGGGTGACAACCCCGGCGCCAACCTGAATCGTGGCCACCTGGTTTGCAACGCCAGGCAGATCAATCCTCTCGACTTCTCCAATCCCGTCGAGTTTTTCTGTATTGATTACAGCGCTGTGAGGGTCGAGAGGAACCGCACTGCCGGTATAGCCTGTACCGCCGCCGCGGGGGATCAGTGTCAGGCCAGAATCGAGACAAGCCTTAACAATCGGCGCCACTTCCTCTTCCGTGTCTGGAGTGATAACCACAAAAGGAATTTCGACACGCCAATCTGTTGCATCGGTAGCGTGAGAGACTCTTGCCAATCCGCTGAAGTCGATATTGTCAGGCCGGGTCAGTCCGATCATGTTGCGGCGGGTGAGACGTCGCAGCTCAATCAGATCCACAAAGCGTTTGGCAAAATCATCCACAGCCTGGCGGGTGGCGGCATGTAGCTGCAGTGCTTGCTGGTTGTTGTTGGCCCGGGATTCGAACTGGACCAGACGATGATTCAACGCATCGATCAGAGCCTGTCTGCGCTGATCATTGTCGAGAAGGTCATCTTGCAGGTAGGGATTGCGGCTGACGACCCACATATCACCCAGAATCTCGAACAACATGCGAGCAGAGCGTCCGGTGCGGCGTGTGCCGCGCAACTCTTCGATCAGAGTCCACATCGGTTTTCCGAGGAACCGGATAACGATCTCCCGGTCAGAGAAGGAGGTATAGTTATATGGGATTTCTCGAATCCGCGCAGTAGGCTGCATGTTCATCTAGGGCAGGCGTTTTCCAGGGGTGAAGCGGCCTATTGTAACCCAAAAGAACAATGGGTCTTTACTTTATAAGTATAGTTTTTTTCAATAATCAAAACTTTTAAGTGTTTACAGGGGTCGACCAATGAAAAGCAAGAATAGACTTTTAACTCGTGCCTTAGGTTTGAGTGCATCTTTTATCCTCTTCCACAGCGGAGCACCAGCTATTGCAGGGGATGTGGAAAAGGCGGTGGAGTATCGACAAGGGGTGATGAATGTCTTCAGCTGGAACATGAAAACGATGGGGGACATGATGAAGGGTAAAACCAGCTATGTTCAAAAGCAATTTGCTGAGCATGCCCAGGAGCTGGCAACTGCCTCTAAACTCAATCTGATGAGAGGTTTTCCTGAGGATTCAGAATCTGAAGAGAGTGATGCCCTGGCAGAGATCTGGATGGATTTTGAGGATTTTGAAAATAAATATCGGGAAATGGGTATTGCTGCCAAAGCCTTGAATGACGCTGCACAAAACGGTGACAAGTCAAAAATGGGTGAGGCATTGAAGGCAGCGGGCAAGAGCTGCAAGGCCTGCCATAAAAAGTATAAAAACTGATTGCTCGCCTTTGGTGGGGAATCCAGGGTAGGTTTTGAATGGCACTGACTTTATCTGCAACGACGCCTGTCAGGTGGCGCTTTTCAGCAGGTTTTGGTGGGGCATGGCCCCACCCTACCTGCCGTTATCGGCTTTGGGTGGGGCCATGCCCCACCGAGAAGTCAAGTGGATCAACTGGTGAGGGTGGTGGCAAGTTTCGAAGTGCCTGTAGGGGTTGGTATTGTTACTCCTCAGGATGCGGCTGATGCTCTGTTGTTGCTACTTGCTGTGAGTTGGCAGGCTACTGCCTAGTCCGTAGCCTGGATGGAGCGTAGCGGAATCCGGGGTGCTGGATCTCTCTCCCTCTGTTTGTTTCCTGCTTTTATCACGTGCAGAGTGTGATCCTGCCCTACTTATATCTGATTAGTAAGTACCATTCATGAAAGATCCACGTTATCCCGGATTCCGCTGCGCTTCATCCAGGCTGCATTTATTAGATCAAGAGAATTCGGGTCCAGCCTCATTATCCGCCAGAAGTTTCACCATGCGACAGGCAATCTGATTCCCAAATTGGCTATCAGGTTCGACTCGCACGACTTCGACCTCGGCTGTCAGCGGTGGGGTGATTGCCTGGGTGGGGATAATCTGAACGATCATATGGCTGTCGACCGGTACCTCTTCCTCAGAGGCGATAAGCAGGCCACTGCTACTCAGATTGATAACACTGCCGGTGAATACTTTACTGTCACCATTGACTCGAAATTTTACCGGGCCATTCACAGCCATACGATAAAAGCTGCGCTTTTCTGAAAAGTCATTCATGCTAAAGTCTCCCCGAAAGTGAAGGCTAGGGTATTCTGCCAAGCTGCCTGAATAGCCGATCGATTGGTATCGATAGGCGTGTTGCTTAGCTTAGCAGCTGTCACCTATTTAGGTTGAGTCATAACTGGAACCTTGTTCTATACAAAGAGCTATCCAGTAGTTTGGATCACCTGGGCCATAATTTATCAGGCTTGGAGGACAAAAGTGGATCTTTTAAACCTAAATTCAGGCTTTTTTTTCCTGGGTTTGCATCAGCGATAGTGCAAAAGGCCGGAACAGTCGATTTTTCTGGCCTTACTGAGCAGATCATCGCCTGTCGGAGTAGTTGTAGTCGCCACCTGGCTCTCATCTACTGATTGAGAGCAATTCTTCTATTTGCCCATTGATTAGAACGTATAAACAGATGATGCTGTCTATTGTGATATGCGAAAATATCATCTAATTGATGTCTAACCATTAGAGAGGTCACCCGAATAAGGGAACTATTATGGTCAAGCAATTCTATCCAGTACTGATCGCAATGGTGGTCGTCCCGCTGACTCTACAGGCTGAGGTTTTTCGTACTGTGGATGAGGAGGGCAATATTACCTACACCGACTCCCCCTCGGCCAACCCATCTGAAGTCGAGAAGATCGAAATACATCCTGGGCCTTCTGAAGAGTCGATCAGCGAAGCCATGGAACGCAATAAAGCCATCCGTAAAGCGATGGAGGAGGCGCGGGAAAAACGACTTGAGGCACAGACTTCAGGCAAGGAGCGACTCGGCGAGGCTAAGAAAGAGGTTGAAGAGGCTGAGAAGAGACTCAGTGAAATGCAGGAGATTGGTGATGATGACCGCCAAACCCTGCAGGGGGGCAAGAGTTTCATCAAGCCTGATTACTACGAGCGTGTAAAAAAAGCTGAGAAGGAGTTGGAAGAGGCGAGAAAACGTTACAAGTCGCTACGTGGTTACTGATGCAGATCTATCTTGTTGGTGGTGCTGTCAGAGATCGGCTACTAGGTAGAGTCGTTACAGAAAGAGACTATTTGGTTGTTGGGGCATCCCCAGCAGATATGCAAGCTTTGGGATATCGTCAGGTTGGTCAGGAGTTTCCAGTTTTTCTCCATCCAGAAACTCATGAAGAGTATGCACTCGCTCGCGCACGCAGAACACAACACCATCAGCGTGGTGAAGTCATCGCCGAGCCAGGTGTTACCCTTGAAGAGGATCTTGGTCGTCGCGATTTAACCATCAATGCCATTGCTGAGGATGAGTCAGGGCAACTGTTCGACCCCTTTAACGGTGTTGAAGATTTACACAATGGCTTGTTACGCCATGCCTCCGATTCATTCAGGGAAGATCCGATAAGGGTGCTTCGACTGGCCCGATTTGTGGCCCGCTACAGCGACCTCAATTTTCAGGTGGCAGCTGAGACAAAACAGTTGGTCCAATCGATGGCTGAGGCGGGAGAGCTGGATAACCTGGTTGCTGAACGGGTCTGGCAGGAGCTGGTGAAGTCTCTGGCCGAGGTACAGCCGCAACGTTTCTTTGAGTGTTTGCGAGAGATGGGCGTCTTGCGCCATATTTTTCCTGAAATAGACGCACTTTGGGGGATTCCTCAACCTCAAAACTGGCATCCTGAAGTGGATTGCGGGGTTCATACTATGATGGCGCTGGCAACGGCTTGTCGTTTGAGTGATGCCCTGGAGGTTCGATTTGCTGCCCTGACCCATGACCTGGGTAAGGCAACTACATCCAAGGATATTCTGCCGAGTCACCATGGGCATGAGATGCGGGGAGCAAAAGTTATAAAGTCTCTCTGTAAGCGCCTTAAAGCACCAGCTGGTTTTCGTGACCTGGCTGAGCGCTGTGCAACTTTCCATACCCATCTTCACCGTCTATATGAACTGAGGCCGAAAACAATCTTGCAGTTACTGCAAGGGTTGGATGCATTTAGAAAACCGCAGAACCTTGAATGGTTTATTATCGTTTGTACGGCAGATTTCCAGGGCCGAAAAGGGTTTGAACAACGCGCTTATCCCCAGGCAAAGGATCTGATCAGCGCCTATCAGGCTGCTCTGCAAGTGGTGCCGGGTGATTTTCCAAAAGGCATTGTTGGTCCACTGCTTGGTGAGGCGATTCGCCGAGCACGTATTGAGCAAATTAAAACAGTAATGTCTTCGGTTAAACAGCAGTTATGATTAGAGTTGTCGAGACGGATAGAGAAATTGAAAATGGAAGCCGAAAGAGAGGGACGCGATCAGATGCATCTCGACTCAGGGCTGCAGAGACTGGACGCGCACCGCTTTTATGAGCGGGAAGGTGTGAAAAAAACCGGATACCATTTTGCTGAGAGCTTCTCAGCAAAATGATCTGCGAGTAGAAATCCAGCCTTAATCAACCAGACGGCCAAATATCCTGAAGCCCGCAATATAGGTGCCTGCAGCCGAGCCGATTGTGCTGAAAAGGAATACCAGCAGTGTCCGGGAGACTCGGTTTCGCCACCAACCCTTGGCGCTGGTGGTGTCGTCTCGTAATTGACTGAAGTCGGCCACAGTGGGTTTACGAAGAAAAACTTCTGCCATGGCAGTCACCATGCCGGCACCTACCGCCGGATTGAGTGAAGTCAGTGGGGCCGCAAGAAAAGCGGTCAGGATGGTCAATGGGTGGGCGACTGCCAGCAGTGCGCCCAAGGCGGATAGGCCACCATTGATCAACACCCAATCAGCGATAAGCTCCCAACCCAGTTCGGGGCTGCGGCTGAAGCCGATAGCGAATCCGCTCAACACCAAAACGACAATCAACCAGGGGATTAGCTTAGGCCAGGAACTGGGCTTGGGTTCCTGCTCGAGTTGTGAAATGGTTTCTGTGGGGTTGGTTTGATCGGATTGCTGGAGATAGTTGGCAATACCATTCATATGTCCTGCGCCGATGACGACCAGCAGATTCTCATGACCCTGCTCTTCGATCTCTTGCCTGAGTCGTGCCGCCATATAGCGATCCCGCTCGTCGATCAAAGGTAGATAGAGATCCTGGCGATCCTCTGCAAACTCTGCAAATGTGGTCTCAAGAATATCTCCCTCTTTGAGATGTTCGATCTCCTCTTCTGTAACATCATCCTTTGAGAGGATGCTTGCTAGCAGTCCGGTAAACAGAGTCAGACGTTTCCACCAGGAGAGGTTTCCGGCAACCCGCTTCAGCGTGGTGCTGATTTCCCGGTCGATCAATAACAGGGGTTGGTTCGATTCCTGAGCTATGCGTATCGCTTCCCTTTGCTCAGCACCAGGTGCGATGCCAAACTGGTTGGCGAGCCTTTGCTGATAGGCGCCCAGGGCGAGATTGGCCATCACCATCATCACCCTGCCCTGTTTGACCACCTTGAACAGATCCATCTTTGCCAGATCATCCGGGTTGATCAGTGCATTGAACCGACTTGGGCAGAGTTCTACCGCGACGGCATCATAGTCACCGGAGTTCAGTAGCTCCTGAACCTTCTCAGCACTGCTTCGTGAGACATGGGCTGTCCCCAGAAGGGTGATTTTGCTTTCTCCCAGAAGGATTTCCTTTATGGGTTCCCGGTCAGTTTGTTCCATGGTGTCGTTTTTTAGTTGTTGTAAAAGCCGCTCATTGTATCAGTCTTGCTCAGTGAGAGGGCGGATAAATCCAAAGGTTTCGAGGTGGTTTGTCAGGAACACTTGGACTGAACATGGCTATGTCAGTGTTGATGGGTAGTTGCGGAGGTTGAATGTCTTGAGCTTACAAATAAATATCATCTCTGCTAACTTACGCGGTATGGTTTTCTTCCAATCAGGAAAGATGGATCTCAATGCAAAATAATATCGTCTGGCACCAAGCTACAGTCACCCGGGAACGACGGGAAAAAGTGAATAAACACCGGGCTAAACTACTTTGGTTTACCGGCTTGTCTGGATCGGGAAAATCGACCCTGGCTCACGCACTGGAAGAGGAGCTTTTTCAGCGGGGGTGTCGTACCTACGTTTTTGATGGTGACAATGTACGTCATGGACTCTGTCGGGATCTTGGTTTCAGTGTGGAGGATCGTACTGAAAATATTCGCCGTATCGGTGAGATGGCAAAGCTCTTCGTCGATGCCGGTGTGATATCACTGACAGCTTTTATTTCACCCATCCGTGAAGATAGGGATCGAGCCCGGGGCCTCTTCCCCCATGGGGATTTCATTGAGGTTTATGTCGACTGTCCGCTGGAGGTCTGTGAGACACGAGATGTAAAAGGGCTCTATAAAAAAGCGAGAGCCGGAGAGATCAAGGAGTTCACAGGAATCTCATCTCCCTATGAGCCACCTGTTAAACCAGAGATCACCATACAAACGGCGAATAAAGAGGTGGAGGCTTGTGTCAGTGAGATTGTTGAGGCCCTGGAGCAGAGGGGTGTAATTCCCAACCGTGTGGTATAGATGAGACTCTCATAGATACGCTGAATTATCTTAGGCTAATGTATTTAGGAGCCGGCCTGTGATCAGATTAAAATATTTCCTTATCCCATTTTTCATCCTCTTGACAGCTTGTCAGACATTGGGTGAACACAAGCGGGCTGAAACCCTGGAAAATGTTCTACGTCGTTATGAGGCTTCAGTGCGTTGGACATCGGGCCAGCAGGTACACAATTTCCTCCCCCCTGAGCACAAGGATAAAGAGTACAAACCTGTATCCAGAAATCTCAAGGTGACCCACTATGAAGTGGTACAGGGTCCTACCATGCTTGGTGAGGATCTGGCTATTCAAACAGTCATCATCCAATTTGTTTTTCAGGATACCCAGGTACTTAGAGAGGTTAGTGATAAACAGGAGTGGCGCTATGACGAAGAGGCAGAGACCTGGCATTTATACAGTCCGGTTCCAGAGTATAAATAGAGGCACCTGAAGGCTATGAATGAGGAATATCACGCGCTCTCGCCTACCACCAGATTTCTCCTCTCTGCAGCTGCCTTCGTAGTCATCGTGGCGGGTATGAAAGCAGCCGTAACACTGCTTATCCCATTTTTACTATCCTTGTTCATTGCGGTGATTGCGGCCCCACCACTCTTCTATCTAAAAGATAAAGGGGTTCCTGGTGGATTGGCGATGGTCTCAGTGGTGGGGATGATTATTGTTATTGGTCTGATGCTTGCGTGGCTGGTTGGTGGCTCGCTGGATGACTTTACCGCTAATCTTCCAAGCTATCAGGAGGTGCTGAAGCAGCAAAGTGCCAAATTTGTGGCTTGGCTGGGGCAGCAGGGTATCGAGCTGAAGCTGAATGCCATGACAACCTATTTTGATCCCTCTAAAGCAATGGCATTGGCGGGTAGTTTGATGGGTAGTCTGGGGAATGTACTGACACAGGCCTTCCTGATTCTGATTACTGTTATTTTCATGCTTTTTGAAGCGAGTTCCTTTCAGACCAAATTAAAAAATCATGCCGAGAGTCCTGAGCGTTCACTTGCCAGAGTAGAGGCAATCACATCCAGTATTAAGCGCTATATGGTGATTAAAACCTCGACCAGTCTGTTGACTGGCGTTTTGGTGGCGGTATTGCTGGCACTTCTTGGTGTGGACTATCCACTGCTATGGGGCACATTGGCATTTCTTTTCAATTACGTACCCAACATAGGTTCAATCATTGCCTCTGTGCCAGCAGTACTTCTGGCACTTATTCAATTGGGCCCCCAGCTGGCTGTATGGACAGCTGTGGGTTATTTAATTATCAACAGCGTGGTAGGTAATGGCATTGAGCCCCGTTTTATGGGCAAGGGGCTTGGATTGTCGCCATTGATTGTCTTTATATCCTTGGTCTTCTGGGGGTGGATTTTAGGGCCAGTAGGCATGTTTCTCTCAGTTCCTTTAACTATGACCATGAAGATTGTCCTCGACAGCAATCCCGGTACACGGGGTTACGCGGCAATGTTAGGTTAACTCTGATCAAGCCACACCCCCCTTTTATAGAGAGCTGCTGGGTGTCGGTATTATTTACATTGACTTAAAACCTTACCAGGAATTTAAGTTTTATTCTGCATGTAATCAATGACTTAAAAATATTGGCATGCAGAATGCTTAAGAGTCCAGGTATAACACGACGTATTTTGTTTTGAGGTTTAAGAGTCATGAAAAAAATCATACTATCGGCTTTGGCATTCACTGCTCTTTGCTTATCCACTGTGACCCAGGCGCTGCCTATCTATAGTGGCGAAACAGCGGCCGACTTCCGCACCAATCCTGGTGGTGCTGCCAGCAATGCTGCTGGCTACTACATCTGGAGCAACGACACCTATGATGAATGGGCTGTTCGCTGGACCGGTAATGATTTTGGTACAGTGCTTCGTGGTGACTGGGGTGGCCAAGTAGCCCTCACCGACCTTGCTAGTGGTAGCGTTGTCGATGTTCGTTTCGAATCCAGACAGAGTGATGCGACCTATGTGTTCCAGGATGTAGGCGGTATTGAAGATTTCATCAACTTTGATGGCTTTGCAGGATCCGGTTACGACGGTTTCAATTTTTCACTTAACACCCAATATTATGCAGTGCTGAACTTCAGCCTTTGGAGCACCAACTTTACTGACCTAACGCCGAGCACTTCACCGGTTGAAGCGACTGGCATCTTCATTGGTCAGGATTTCAATGCACCTATGGTTGATGTCGTCGAGCGTGGTGACAAGGTTGTTCAGAATTTCCAGGTCAGCGTACCTGAGCCCAGCACGATTGCACTTCTTGGACTTGGACTGGTTGGTATTGGTGCCAGCAGACTCGCTCGTAAAAAGAAGTAGCCTAAAGTTTTATGTTGAAAGTTCTCCTCCTTTAGAACTCCATCATTGAGCCGCCTTAACAGGCGGCTTTTTTTTGTCTTCCTAAAAAGAAATATTCAATCTGGAATCCCTATGGTGCAGCCCTGCTGCACCTTTCGTTTCAAGATGGCATTTGGTGGGGCATGGCCCCACCCTACCCTAGTGTGGTGCGTCATATAAACCCTGTATTTAGAAAGCCGCTCAAGCCGTGAGTGCAAGGCGCAGCCCGCAGGTAATGGTTGTTCCCTTAGATTGAAGTAGTCTTTGTTGCATCTCTTCCCAGTGCCCAACACCATCTATAATCCACGAATCCGAATTCAACCATGCATCATGAATTTTCTTAGATTCTTCGTGAGGTGTTTGCTTCCATCCATGCTGCCAATAGATTTTGTCTACAGTGAAAACCTAAATTTCTAATGCCTTTCCAATCACTCTGGATAGGGTAGATTTTCCTGAGCCGGAATTTCCAACAATCGAAACTTTCTTTGCGTTAGCTAAATCCTAATATAAGCCTTTTGGTGGGGCAGGGCCCCACCAAAAAAGCAATCAGTCGCGAATGACTATCTCCACCCGACGATTCTTCAAGCGTCCAGCAGAGGTTGAATTGTCGGTGATGGGGGAGGTCTCACCCAAGCCAAGTGTATCAATCCTTGAAGCATCGACACCGACCTGGATCAGCGCCTCTTTTACCGATAGGGCCCGTCTTTCTGAGAGATCCATATTGAATTCATCAGTGCCTACGTTATCTGTGTGTCCTTCGACTAAAACTGTTTTTTCAGGATACTCCTGTAGAAACGCAGCGAGTTTATCGATGGTGTTCATTGCGCCGGGAAGAAGCTCGGTCTTACCTGTTGAGAAAAGCACGTCCCCCAGGGTCATGACCATGCCGCGCTCGGTCTTGAGGGCCTGTAACTCTTCAAGTTCACGGCGAAGCGCTTCAGCCTTTGCCAAGGCACTCTCTCTTTCCAACAGAGCGGCCTCTTTATCACGAAGGGCCTGCGATTTTGCCTGCTGCTCGAGTTGAATCTCTATTTCACGTGCCTTGAGTCGCTCCTTGTTTTTGACATCCCCAAGCTCCTGAAGTCTGGCATTGGCCGCTTTTCGTGCGGCGATGGCACGGGCTGATTCAATGCGGGTACTACTCACATAGGCGAGTGAGGTCATATCCTCTTCTGTTTCTGCAGAAGCTGCTCGGTTCAGCGCCTTCGATGCTCTCTCAAGCTCTGTTGAGGCATACTGCAGAATCTGTTCATCCTGTTTTGCTTCTGCAAAGGCTTGCTCAGCGTCAGTAAGGGCTTGGTTTTTCTGAATGGTGCTGCAACCTGTTTGCACTATCGCAAGGGCAGCAAAGATCAATAAACTGTAAAAAATCCGGGACATGGCGGGTACTCCCTATAAATCTTGTTTTTAAATGGATCTATCACTGCCTTTTTCTGGCACGCATGATCTCTTCACGTAGCACCTTGATGCTGTTTTCGAGTTCGCTGACGGCCATGTCTGTTTCCGCTTTTGCGGTGATTGCCTGAGCCAGTTCTGCATCAGCCTGAGCCTCTTCAGCAAGTCTTTTGGCTTCACTGTAGTTCTCTTTGGCCATCGCCGCCTTGGCTTGTTTTAGCTTTTGTCGTGCACGATCCATCCGTACGGGTGCATGTTTTGAGGCCTCATCGCTCTCTACAGCAATAAGGGCTGTTTCAGCGGCTGAGATTTCAGCTACAGGCTTGGGAGCAGAGCTGCACCCCGGTATTGCAATGAAAATCAGGGTAATGATTGCGGGGAACTTAAACGCCCGCCAATTTGATAATAGAGAGTTCAGCATGACGACATTCCTTATTGTTTAGATTCGGCAGTCTGGTAGTTTTTATTGTGGATCGATTATTGGAGGCTTTGGCTTATCCGTCAACCACGCTTTCTTTGAGTGAGATCTGGTTTACAAAAAAGCCACACCTGTAATGAGTGTCTCTGATTTTATACTGGCGCGAACAGATTCACACCAGGTAAGTATAACTCAGATTGAGAATAACCAATGCAACTCTATCTTCTGATTTTACGATTTATAACGATTGGAGTGTCACGGGAGTGGTTAACGCTTTTGGGCGTTTATCAGAGAGGTCATATCGACACTGCTAAAACAGTGCCGATATGAATAGTGGTCAATGGAGGTCTTTGATCAACGACGCTTTTACCGGAGAGTCAAGGTTATCAACAGTGTAATTGTAATTAGAGTGATCGATTCCCGCTGAAAGGCTGGCACCCTTTTTCAAACTATCAATCATCTCAGTGGTGAGCTCGAAGCGGATAAAATGTACCGCAGAAGTTTTGTCTTCGGTCGAACGCTGAAGATCTTCATTGGCAATCGGACGCACTTTTTCGTGTCCCTCGACCTGAATCCAGATCGAATTCTCGATGCCGATCAGTTGTCCCAATGCCTCTTTGCGCTCTTCGACGTCGTGGTACTCCACCATAAAGGTAGCCTTCCAGTTCGTGCCATCAGGGATCAGTGGATTATAGACATCCAGCTCATCCTGGATGCCATCAGGTTCAAATATGCGCTCGATACGCAACATCTCCTGAATCTGGTACTGCATTGTCAGTTGATCTTCAAAATAGAGCGCGGCATGAGGGCCAATTGGCAAACGTCTGGCTTTTTTATGATCCATAACGCGAGCCCTGAACTCCTGGCGAATGCGGGCGTACTCTTCGAGACTGTAGAGGTCTTCATGGGAAAGCTGTGTCATGAGGCACTCCTAATATATCAATCGTGTACGATAGTCTTGTCTGTGAACAGGTAGTCTTTCAGCTCTTTGTCGAAGCTGGGATCCTGACGCCGAATCCACTCCAGCACCATCGCAGCATGCTCCTTCTCCTCATCTCGATTATGGGCAAGAATGTTGCGGAGTTCTGGGTTGGTGCAGGCATCTACCCGCTGGTTGTACCAGTCGACCGCTTCCAGTTCTTCCATCAGAGAAACGATAGCGCGATGCATATCTCTGGTCTCATTACTGAGTTGATCTACGGGTTCGTGATACCCTTCATTTGACATAGTAATTCTCCGTCTTAAATACCATAGGCTTTACGAATCAAGCTAATGGGGTGTTCTGGTTTTCTACCGTCCTGGAGACCATTCTCGATGTGGTGTCCCGCCATTGGGCAGTCGCTCCCATAATAATCCGCTTCGGCCTGTTTAACCCGATTGACTACGGGTTTTCCGATCTTCATCGCATATTTATGAAATTCACTTTTGACAGCATAGGTTCCGTCATGACCCGAACAGCGCTCGATGGCGGTAACCTGGGTATCTGGTATCAGTGTCAGCATCTCTTTGGTTTTTGCACCGACGTTCTGCACTCGCTGGTGACAGGCGGCATGGTAGGCAACCTTACCCAGGCTCTGTTTGAAGTCGGTTTTGAGCAAACCTGATTTGTGGCGAATAATCAGGTATTCAAAGATATCGAAAACCGCATTGGCAACTTTCTTGACCTGTGGATCGTCAGGAAACAGTAAGGGTAGTTCCTGCTTGAACATCAACGCACAGGATGGCACTGGAGCAACAATGTCCCAGCCTTCATCGACCAGTTTGGCGAGCACAGGTATATTTGCCTCTTTTGCCTCTTCCACTGCATCAAGATTGCCCAATTCCAACTTTGGCATACCGCAGCACTGCTCTTTTTCCGCAAGGGTCACCGGGATCTCGTTATGCTCAAACACAGCGACAAGATCCTCTCCAACATGGGGTTCGTTGTAGTTGCCATAACAGGTACCAAACAGGGCTACTTTGCCATTGGTTTTACCGGCAGGTACCCCTTGCGCTTCAATGGAAACTTTTTCTGCCAGGCGTTTGCGTAGTGGCTTGCTATGAAATTCCGGTAGTTTAGCTTCAGGGTGAACACCCAAAGCGTGGTCGAGAATTTCACGGAAATTTTTTGTTTTATTGAATCGGTTGACGACACCTGAAACCACAGGTATGCCTGCCAGTTTGCCAAGATTGTCTGTGCTGGTAAGTAGCCGATCACGCAGTTTCACGTCGCCGTTCTTATACTTGACGGCCTTGGCCCTGAGCATCAGGTGAGGAAAGTCGATATTCCATTCATGAGGCGGTACATAAGGACATTTCGTCATGTAACAGAGGTCGCACAGATAGCAGTGGTCTACCACTTGCCAATAGTCCTCTTTTGCAACCCCATCGACTTCCATGGTCTCCGATTCATCCACCAGATCGAATAAGCTTGGAAAGCTCTGACAGAGGCTGACGCAGCGTCGACATCCGTGGCACAGGTCAAAGACCCGTTCCAGCTCCTCCATCAGTTTCTGTTGGTTGTAGTATTCTGGATTCTTCCAGTCGATTGGATGCCTTGTAGGGGCTTCCAGGTTGCCTTCTCTCTGACCGGTGGGTGCTGCCATGAATGTGCTCCTGGTTGATGCTCGGCGGCCCCATTGGAGGCCGCCTGATCGGTTTAAGCCTGTTCCTTAAAGGGGGCTTATTCCATCTCGTCCAGGGCCTTTTGGTAGCGGTTGGCATGAGATCGCTCTGCTTTTGCAAGGGTTTCGAACCAATCAGCTACTTCATCGAATCCCTCATCACGGGCAGTTTTAGCCATACCTGGGTACATATCGGTATATTCGTGGGTCTCACCTGCAACTGCCGCCGCCAGATTGTCTCCGGTTGCGCCAATCGGCAGACCGGTAGCTGGATCGCCGCACTGTTCGAGGTATTCAAGGTGGCCATGAGCATGTCCGGTTTCACCTTCTGCGGTTGAGCGAAACAGAGCCGCGACATCGTTATAACCCTCAATATCCGCTTTACCTGCGAAGTAGAGATAGCGACGGTTGGCTTGAGATTCTCCGGCAAATGCGTCTTTTAAGTTTTGCTCGGTTTTACTACCTTTGAGTTCCATATCTGGTTCTCCGAAATGATGGTTATTGTGGATTTTTACGATGAGTCAAATTAACTCTCCGCTGATGATTAGAATAGATCTAAAAATGATTGGAAGCGAATGGTCTTTTCGATGGTATTGATAGCTTTTGCCTAATATTAGTTTACACCTTTCTGGCGCTGTTTTTCAGGCGAACAGTCGAAAATGAGGATCTAGTCATAATCCTCTGTTTTCTTGAGAGTTTAGTCACGCTTATGGTAGTCTTCCGTGGGGGACTTACTTTGGCGAGGTGGAAATGGAAGATCAACATCAGATCCAACAGAATCGCAACATCACTGAAATGTTGTATTCACACGGGGTTAATCCGACAAAACAGAGACGCATCATTGCGGATGTTCTTTTTGCACGGAACCAGCATGTGACGGCTGATCAGTTGTTCGATGCAGTTCAGCAATCAGGAAGTCGAGTTTCCAAGGCAACGGTTTACAATACCTTGGGACTTTTTGCCCGAAAGAAGTTGATTCGGGAGATATTCATCGATGCCACTCGTACTTTCTATGACTCCAATAACAGTCACCATCATCACTTCTACAATGTCGATACCGGGGATTTGATCGACATCAAAGAGCATTTAGCACCACACTTCTTAGGTCCGAACTTACCTGACGGAACGGCCATGGAGATCCTTGACCTGGTCATACGGGTTAAAAATAAGAGCCCCTGATCTAGCCAGGCATCTGCTTGTTTGCACTTCATAGATTCGCCTTCATAACAGAAGCGATGTGATCAATTGACCTACATCATTGTTTTAGATTTAGACTAATTCTAAATTAACCCTGCGCTATTCATGGTTTACCCACGCTGTTTAATTTAGTGGTGGGTTGAAGCGTGGAAGGTGTGGCTAAAAAAACGATAACAATTTAAATGTGGGAATTGCCGTGTCACCCAGCTGATTTGCAAGTGAAACTGCGTTTCTCTCTATGAGGATGGTCTTAAATGTCATAATGAACGAGTAGGTAAGGGATATGAATTTTAAACTTACAATAATTGTCTGTGTGCTATTGGGTGTCTCAGTTTCTGTAACAGCGGCGGAAGAGCCGATAAAGCCTATAAAACCGGTGCAGAATATCAATCTAGGACAGGTTGAGTTAGGTAAAAAACTCTATTTTGATCCACGTCTTTCCAAGTCTGGTTTCATCTCATGTAATTCGTGCCACAACTTGAGCATGGGCGGAACCGATAACCTTAAAACCTCAATTGGTCATAACTGGCAACAGGGACCGATTAATGCACCTACAGTGCTGAATTCCAGTCTTAACCTGGCTCAGTTCTGGGATGGGCGGGCTGCAGACCTGAAAGCGCAGGCCGGCGGGCCTATCGCCAATCCGGGGGAGATGGCAGGCACCCATACCCTGGCAATTGAAGTGCTTGAGTCGATTCCGCAATATGTCATGGAGTTCAAAGCGGTCTTCGGTGTCGACAAGATCACCATTGATGAGGTCACTCAGGCAATCGCAGAGTTTGAAAAGACCCTGGTGACGCCAAATGCCGATTTTGACAAGTGGTTGTTGGGTGATAAGGCTGCGCTGAACGAGCAAGAGTTGGCTGGTTATAAACTATTCAAAGAGAGCGGCTGTACAGCATGCCACAATGGAGAGGCAGTTGGCGGTAACTCATTTCAAAAAATGGGTCTGGTTGAAGCCTATAAAACCAAAAGCTCTGCAGAGGGCCTGAGTGGGGTAACCGGCAAGGATGCAGATCGCTTTAAATTCAAAGTACCCACCTTGAGAAATGTGGAAATGACCTATCCCTACTTCCATGATGGCGAGGCAGAGACTCTGACGGAAGCGGTAGATATCATGGGCAGGCTGCAGCTTGGGCGCAAATTCAGCAAACATGAGAATGAGCAGATTGTTCTCTTTCTGAAGACGCTGACAGGGGATCAACCCTCATTTCTGATGCCTATACTACCGCCGTCAACCGATAATACACCGCAACCCAAACCTTTCGACTAAGTAGCGGTTTACACCGTTCATCTGAATCACGCCATGGCGCCAATCGGGCCATGGTGTGATTGCAACTTGTAGCAAGTTCGGCAACAGCTTGTAGTTCTCCAGAACCCTCGTGTTGATAGTCAGAAACAAGTTTCTGACTATCAACACGAGGGTGAAATTTCCGCATCAATTCTGCAAAGATGCATAGTGTGCTGCGCCCAAGAGTGCGGTCTTGTCATTGAGTATTATTTTTACTGGCATTGAAGCCACCAACTGCTGCATGCGTCCTTTATCGAGAAAACCCCGCATAAATCCTCCCTCTTTTAACAGGGGCAGGATCTGGGGGGCAATACCACCTCCTAGATAGACGCCTCCGGTGGCCATGATCTTCAAAGCGTGATTGCCGGCCTCCCGTCCATAAAGATGAATAAACAGATCCAGTGTCTCCTCACATGTGGCATCGCTTTTATCCATTGCAGCCCCGGAAACTGCCGGTGCAACCCCGATGCTGTTCATCTGCTGCTGCAGCCAGTCCGGTGTTGTGGCTGTTCGATATTTGCATATAAAGCGATATAACATTTCCAGGCCTGGGCCAGAGATGATTCGCTCCCAACTGACATGTCCATAGTGTCCGGCAAGGTGTTCGTAGAGTGCATACTCCAGATTTGAGTTGGGGGAGAAGTCTGTATGCCCACCTTCTGAGGGGAAGGGGTGGTATCTATTGCCGTCCCACAGCAGCCCAGCTTCACCCAGACCGGTGCCCGCAGAGATGATAGAGCGGTTTCCAGCTGCACTATCACTACCCTGGTTGAGGGTGAAGATATCGCTACTCTCCAGGGTCTCTATACCCCAGGCATTTGCCTCCAGGTCATTCAGCAGCCAGCTCTGTTTGAAAGAGAACTGTTTGGTTATGTTGGCGGCAACAACTCGCCAGGGCAGATTGGTGGTTTCGCAAACTTGATCGATAACAGGCCCAGCCAGACCAAAGCAGGCGCGATCTATGTTGCTGAGTCTATGTTGACTGATGAACTGTTCCAGGATCGATTCGACCGAGGGGTGTGCCGGGCTGGGATAGCTGGTTTCGATGGTCGCTTTTGGCCAGGTTGGGCTAGAGGTGTCGAACAGCGCGAGCCGGGTATTGGTTCCTCCAATGTCGCCTGCCAATATCTGCATGGTTGACCTCGCTGGTTATATTGTTATCTGAATTCGTTAAGCAATATGAAGCCTGATTCCGTAATTGACCGCTGATATCTCTGATAAATCGATGTTCAACTGCGGATTCTAGGATGAAACACTAGTATCATACTCGGATGGATGTTTCTCCCATACTTGATCCTCTCAATGAGGCACAACGCGAGGCGGTAACTGCCCCAGTCGGCAGTCTGCTTGTGCTTGCGGGCGCCGGAAGCGGTAAGACCCGGGTTCTGGTACATCGAATCGCCTGGTTACTGGCGGTTGAGCAGATAACCCCCTGGTCTCTGTTGGCGGTTACCTTCACCAATAAAGCGGCCAGAGAAATGCGCCAGCGCATTGAATCCCTATTGGGCCAACCTCTGGGAGGGATGTGGGTCGGTACCTTTCACGGTCTGGCTCATCGACTGTTGCGTGCCCACTGGAAAGAGGCTGGATTGCCTCAGAGTTTCCAGATACTCGACTCAGACGACCAATTCCGCATGATCAAACGGCTGTTGAAGAGTCTCGATCTAGATGAGGCGCGTTGGCCGGCCCGACAGGTTCAATGGTATATCAATGGCCGTAAGGATGAGGGGCTGCGCGCTCAAAACCTGGATGATGGTGGTGATCCATACCAACGGCAGATGATTCAGATCTATAAAGAGTATCAGTCGGCCTGCGAGCGGGGTGGTCAGGTAGATTTTGCTGAGCTGCTGCTAAGGGCTCATGAGCTGTGGCGTGATCGTCCGGATCTGTTGCAGCACTATCAGAATCGTTTTCAGCATGTTCTGGTGGATGAGTTTCAGGATACCAATACCATTCAATATGCCTGGCTGCGTCTGCTGGCAGGTTCAAAGAGTCACCTCTTCATTGTCGGAGATGATGATCAGTCGATCTATGGTTGGCGTGGCGCCAAGGTCGAGAATATCCAAAGCTTTCAGTCACATTTCCAAAACGCAAAGCTGGTTCGTCTGGAACAGAACTACCGCTCAACCGGTAATATTCTGAATGCGGCAAATGCGCTGATCAACAACAACCCCTCACGCCTGGGAAAGCAGCTTTGGACAGAAGACAGTGATGGAGAGCCGATCAATCTATACGCTGCCTTCAATGAGATTGATGAGGCGCGTTTTGTGGTAGAGAGAATTCGCCAGTTCATCGAGGAGGGGCATGCCCGCACCGAGGTTGCGATTCTCTATCGGACTACTGCCCAGTCCCGTCTCTTTGAAGAGGCGCTGATCCAGTCTACCATCCCCTATCGGGTCTATGGCGGGTTGCGGTTTTTCGAACGGGCAGAGATCAAAGACGCACTCGCTTACTTGAGACTGCTCAGCAATTCAGATGATGACAGTGGTTTCGAACGTGCAGTAAATACCCCCCCGAGAGGGATAGGCGCGAAGACCATGGAGGCACTGCGCAGTCATGCGCGGATGTTTGACTGCTCACTGTGGCAGGCCTCTGTCGATCTTTTGAAGGGTGGTGGAATGACGAAACGTGCTGCCAGCGCGCTTCAGCGATTCATTGATTTAGTGGAAGAGCTCAAGGTGGATACAGTTGATCTGTCCCTGGCTGAGAAGGTCGATCAGGTGTTGACTGCCAGCGGTCTTCCCGCTCACTTTGAAAAAAGCAGAGATGGCAAAGGCGTTGATCGAAAAGAGAATCTTGAAGAGCTGGTCAACGCCACGCGTCAGTTTGAGTGGGCAGATGATGATGAGTTGGATGAGCTAGATGCCTTCCTATCTCATGCTGCACTGGAGGCAGGTGAGTCCCAGGGAGACCCGTTTGAGGATTGTGTGCAATTGATGACCCTCCATTCAGCCAAGGGGCTTGAGTTCCCACTGGTGTTTCTGGTTGGTGTTGAGGAGGGGCTATTCCCTCACAGCATGTCAGCAGACGACCCCACGCGACTCGAAGAGGAGCGCAGGCTCTGCTATGTCGGCATCACGCGAGCGATGAAAATGCTCTACCTCAGTCATGCAGAGAGTCGGCGATTGCACGGTAGCGAAAGCTATCCCCTGCCCTCCCGGTTCATCCGCGAGATTCCGGCGGAACTGATGCGGGAGGTACGCGCTGGCCCCAGTGTCAGTCAGCCAATCTATGGTGCTTCACCCTATCTCGAAACGACTGAGTTGTGCGGCTTCGATCTGGGGCAACGGGTTTGCCATGCAAAATTTGGTGAGGGTGTTGTACTGAATGCTGAAGGAGAGGGACAGAGTGCAAGGGTTCAGGTTAACTTCGAGGAGGTTGGCAGCAAATGGCTGGTGGTGGCCTATGCCAATCTATCTCCCTGTTGACGCAGCTCTCCAAGCTGGTCTTTAAGCTCGCAACTGGTTGTGAATAAAAATAAAAGCATCTCAGGTAGAGTGCCAGAGCCGGCCCCTACAGGTTTTGCAATTCATCCCTGATAGGGGTAATAGTGTCGCACCACTAGTATGGTGCGTAAGTCGTTCAGCTTAGCTCTGAATCGATCTACTGAGCCACAATAGTCGTTTCGGTTGGGCGCTGGGTGTTGAGCAGCAACCGCATCAGAGAGAATAAAAAAGAGAGGAGGGTTAGATGAAACGTCGTGAATTTATAACAAAGGTTGGCGTGGGTGCGTTGGCAACCGGTGTGGGTTTGTCTACTACACGTATGGCTGAAGCTAAAGCTGAGATCAAATGGAAGATGGTCACCACCTGGCCAAAGAATTTTCCTGGCCTCGGAACTGGCGCCAACAAACTTGCCGAAGTCATCAATGAGATGAGTGGCGGGCGCATGCACGTCAAAGTCTATGGCGCAAAAGAGCTTGTTCCAGCTTTTGAAGTTTTCGATGCAGTCTCCAGTGGAACTGCAGAGTTGGGACATGGCGCGGCCTATTATTGGAAAGGTAAGAGTGAAACCGCACAGTTTTTCTCCACTGTCCCTTTTGGGCTTACCGCCCAGGAGATGAATGGCTGGCTCTATTTCGGCGGTGGACTGGAGCTGTGGCGTGAACTCTATAAACCCTTTGGTTTGATACCTGCACCTGGTGGCAACACCGGTATGCAGATGGGTGGATGGTTCAATAAAGAGATCAATAGTGTTGCTGATCTGAAAGGGTTGAAAATGCGCATCCCCGGCTTAGGTGGTGAAGTGCTTAAACGGGCTGGAGGGACACCGGTCAATCTACCTGGTGGTGAGCTTTTTACCTCCCTGCAATCTGGTGCAATCGACGCCACCGAGTGGGTCAATCCATACAATGACCTGGCCTTCGGTCTCTTCAAAGCTGCAAAATATTACTATTTTCCAGGCTTCCATGAACCGGGTACCACCCTTGAAGCGATCATCAATGAGAAGGCGTTTAATGGCTTACCGAAAGATCTTCAAGCGATTGTTTTAAATGCCTGTAAAGTTGCCAATCAGGAGATGCTCGCGGAGTATACAGCGCGTAATCCAGCTGCACTGAAGACACTGGTTGAAAAACACAAGGTGGATATCCGTGCCTATCCTGATGACGTAATGGCTACCCTGCGTAAGTTCTCCAGTGAGGTGGTTGAGGAGCTGGCTGGAAAAGATGCTTTCGCCAAGAAGGTGTATGACTCCTATATGAACTTTCTAAAAGGCTCGCGGGAATGGGGCTCAATCTCAGATTTTGCCTACTTGAAGGCAAGAGACAAAGGTTGATCTCATATCGTAGGAAGGTGTGGCTTGTAATGGGCCATAGAGTCAATTGCATACCACACCTTTGTAATACCGCTTCAAAGTGAATTTGCCACCACTATCGCTCTATATCCACATTCCCTGGTGTGTGCGTAAATGCCCCTATTGTGATTTCAACTCTCATGCCGTGAAGAGTGACCTGCCAGAGCAGGCCTATGTGGCTGCTTTGTTGAGTGATTTGAAGGCTGATTCGAGCTACATTTCAGCGCGAAAACTGAACTCAATCTTTATCGGAGGGGGGACCCCCAGTCTCTTTTCCGCTGATGCGGTAGCAACCCTGTTACAGGGTATAGCGCAGCAGATAGAGCTTACTGAATCGATAGAGATTACCCTTGAAGCAAATCCTGGAGCAGTTGATTCCAGGGCATTTGCAGGATACCGGGAAGCGGGGGTCAATCGCTTGTCGTTGGGTATTCAAAGCCTGCAGGCGAGTGCCCTATCGGCATTGGGAAGAATTCACAGCCCTGAGGAAGCTATCGATGGGGTTTCCCTGGCTCGAAAGGCTGGGTTTGACAACATTAATATCGACATGATGTTTGGCTTGCCTCAACAGACGCCGGAAATGGCCCGTCAGGATCTACTTGCTGCAATAGACCTGAACAGTGAACATCTCTCCTACTATCAATTGACACTGGAGCCAAACACCTCGTTTTATCACAACCCACCCCCGCTACCAGAAGAGGATCATCTGTGGCAGATCCAGCAACAGGGGGAGGAGATCCTGGCCGAAGCCGGTTTTGAGCACTATGAAGTCTCCGCTTTTGCTCGGCCGGATGCTCAATGTTGTCATAACAATAATTATTGGCGCTTTGGAGACTACTTGGGAATCGGTGCAGGCGCCCACGCTAAATTGACCCTGCCAGGAGGGCAAGTTAAGCGGTTTTGGAAGCATCGCCATCCCGAAGCCTATCTGGCAGCAGCGGAAGCAGAGGATTTTACCCAGGGGCAGAGGTACCTCGATCAGGATGATCTGATACTGGAGTTCATGATGAATGCGTTGCGACTCTATCAAGGCGTGGAAGTGGATCTGTTTGAGGCCCATTCAGGTATCGGACTGGCAGAGATTGAAGGTCTGCTTAGCCACGCAGTTGATAAGGGTTTACTACTGCCGGTAGAACAGAGACTCTGTGCCACTGATCTGGGGCGACGGTTTTTAAATGACTTGATAACTCATTTCTCAAATTAAACCTAAAAAACGGTTGAATGCTCCATCCGGTGACTAAATAGAACGCTTGTGGCGGCGCGTGGAGCTCCAGCACGCCCTTGTCATGCGTACGCTCTACACTCTGCAACTGATCTTTTTAGGTTAAAGTGACTTCTTGATATTAATTTGACGTAATTGATCTAAGGTATTAAATTTATAGGCACTATCCTGCGTTTAATTAGGATAGAAGATTTCACCAGGAGTTAGAAAAACCTCTCGTCTGATCTGGATACGCGAGCTGTTAAGCAGGGAGCGAACGGAATCCATCACATTGGGCTTCCATTATAAAGGTCATTAAGTTTTGCACCCGCAAGCCTGTTGACCGGATTCCAGTTACTGTTCTGTGGGGGGGGGCCTCGGCGTGACATGCGCAGTGGCTGAGCAATGCAACTGATCTCAAAATTTGTTGCGGCGATGGCCGTGCTGTTTGCTTGCTTGTTCATTCTGGACAGCTATCTGGATTACCGCCTGATCCATACTGAATCCCAACAAAGCGCTCACTCTTCATCTACATCTCAGGGTCTAGCTGACCTGAAAGACCAAGGGGCAAAATTCGAAGTGCAAACAGTGGATGCTGTTAAGCAAAACGCTTTGGTCTATGGCCTGGCTTTGATTTTTAGCTTTCTACTCCTCTACTGGCTGATCAACCGTGTATTACGCTCACCGCTATCTGAATATAGGAAAATTGCTGATGAGTTGTCGCAGGGTAACTATCTGGCAGCCCATCGGCTACCTGTAGCAGGGGCCTTGGCGCCGCTCTCTGATGTCATTAAGCAGATGGCAAGGGAGAACTTCAAACATCAACAGGTTATAGCGCAACAGAAAAAGGTTTATACCGCGCTATCAGAAATCAGCAAGATGGTATTGCTAAACCCACCACCCAATGTGCTTTTTGAGAAGGCATGCGATATCGCTGTGAACTTCGGTGGTTTTGTAGCAGCTTGGGTTGGTGAGGTAGAGATTGAGGGGAAACTACTCCACCCAATTGCTTGCGCCGGAATCAAAAAAGAGCACCTCAAAGTGTGCAAATTTGACCTCGACCTGACTGACCCTCAGGGGGACAGTCCATTAGCGGCAGCAATCTACGGGAAGTGTTCATCGGTAATTACCAGGATTGACCAGGAAGAGGGTAAAACCACTTGGCATCGGATAGCTCAGATGAGTGGTGGTCAATCTGTTGCAGTGTTTCCAATCCTGGTAAAACAGGAAGTGGTTGCAGCATTTACCGTCTATGCACTTGAACCGAACACTATTTCACAATCGATCCATGATCTTTTGGATGCGATGGTCAGTAGTCTTGCCTTCGCCATAGAGAACTATGAGCGTGACCAGGCTCATAGGATTGCACGGGAGTCATCGGAAGAGTCATCGAGGCAGCTTACTGAGGCGAACAGGCAGCTCTCCCTGCTGCTTGAGTCGACTGGAGAGGGTATATTCGGCGTCGACGAAAAAGATTGCTGCACTTTTATCAACAAGGCTGGGGCAGAGATGTTGGGATACGCCCAGAAAGAGCTACTTGGAAAGCCCATACATACAAAGGTAAGAATGTTTGATGAGGCGGGTCTCTCATTCAACAATACCGTTGTGGTGCAGGGGAATCCTGCCAGGGTGAAGGATGAGTCTTTTTTACGGTTGAATGAAACCCTGTTTCCAGTTGAATATTCCACCTATCCGATAGAGGAAAACAGAGTATTCAAAGGTTCGGTTACTGTCTTTCGTGATGTCACCTCTAGTCGTTCAATGATGCGAGAGATGCGATTTTTAGCCACCCATGATTCTCTCACCCATCTGCTGAACCGGCACGCTTTTGACCAGCGACTTCGTCAGGCTTTTGCTGACTCCCAGGAGCACAGTGCTGAACATGTGCTGCTCTACATGGATCTTGATCAATTCAAGTTGGTGAATGATACCTGTGGCCATGTGGCCGGGGATATGATGCTGAGACAACTCTCCCACCGTCTGCAAAGCACAATCGGCGTAAATGATGTCTTGGCTCGCTTGGGTGGGGATGAGTTCGGCTTGTTGATGGAAAACTGTAAGCTGGATCAGGCCCGGCAAAAGGCAAATGAGATCAGTGCAACAGTAAAAGCATTTCGATTCAGTTGGGAGGGGCGTAGTTTCACTACCGGTGTCAGTATTGGTATTGTGGCGATAGGGCCAAAAACTGAGAGTCCTCACAGCGCTTTGAGTTCAGCGGATGCCGCCTGTTACGTTGCGAAAGATATGGGGCGTAACCGAATTCATATCTATCAAACCTATGACGAAGAGATCAACCGTCAACAGGGGGAGATGCGTCTGGTAACCAAAATAGAGAGCGCTATCGATCAGCAACGCTTTTCATTGCTGCAACAATCGATTATGTCCCTTAAGAGCAATGCCATCGGGGATGAGCATATTGAACTGTTAGTACGCATGGAGGATGAAGATGGTGAGCAGATCATGCCCGGCTCCTTTATTCCAGCAGCGGAACGTTACAATATCATGCACAGCGTTGACCGATGGGTGATTGGTGAGGCATTCCGGTGGCTTTCGGAAAATCCTGAGCGTCTTGAAGAGTTAGGCTTGTGCGCGATCAATCTATCGGGCCAGTCTTTGGGCGAAACAAATTTACATGAATATATTCTTGAGAAACTGCGCCTCTATAATCTGCCTGCCGAAAAGATCTCTTTTGAAATTACAGAAACTGCGGTAGTCAGTCGACTTGATCAGGCTGCACGTTTTATGAGTCTGCTGAAAAGGCGGGGTTTTCGTTTTGCATTGGATGATTTCGGAACTGGAATGTCCTCATTCGCCTACCTCAAACATCTGCCAGTCGACTATCTGAAAATTGATGGTAGTTTCGTACGCAATATGCTGAATGATCCTGTGGACAGAGCGATGGTTGAGTCGATCAACCATATTGGCCACTTGATGGGGTTGCAGACCATCGCGGAATATGTAGAAAACGATCAGATACTAGAACAGCTGATAGATATTGGCGTTGATTATGCCCAAGGCTACGGGATAGTTCAGCCTTCCCCATTGCATGGCATCGGTAGAGAACAGATCTCCTCTCCCGGCCTTCTCCACTAAATCTGCTTTGAGCAGCTAGCTCTGGGATCAATCCTAGTTGATGCGACACTGACTCAGGAAAGCTTCCAGGCCAATCTCTTCTGCGTAAGCCTTTAAAATCTTGGGACGGGGCCCCTTCTCTTTGACATCAAATACCTGCTCTGGTTGAGCGGGCAGTTTGCCATATTGTCCGGCAGGAATTTTTACAGTTATTTTGGCTTTGCTTTTTACGGCCTGGCGTTTTTTGCTGGTGGTGCGTGACTTTACTGGTTTTTTGACAGGTGTGCTGGCTTTAGTGGCTTGTTTTTCCAGAAGTTTATCTACAATCCGGCTGACTTTTTTAAGTTGGTAACCAATATAGGCTTCAAAACTGACATCGTTCTCCTTGAGGATGGCCGTGATCTGTTCACTGGCATTCCGCAGGGCCCTCTTCTCCTGATCAGCCTTCTGTTGTTCCTTTTCCAGGCGGGTAATTTCAGCCTTCAGGGCCTCGATCTGCTTCTCAATATTTGGCATAGTCCTCTGCTCATTATGATTTTAATTCTGGAGAATTGTAAAATCCTTTGAGGCATGATAGCAAATCACACTAGAGTATGATTAATGAATGATAACCCCTACCGCCCTATCGACTGTGGTCTGCATGAATCCTATCAGTATGCGGTTTTAGCCTGTTCTGAGCTGGTTCTACACTGGCGGGATGGGTCAGGTATGCCCCATCAAGCTCAGGTAATGCCACTGGACGTGGTAACCCGGGATAGAGCTGAATATCTGGTTTTCAGAGAGAAAAGTGGACAGACCCTGGAGATACGTCTTGATTGGATTGAACAGGCAGTGGAGGCATCAACTGGCAAAGTCCTCGTATATTAGGTGATTAAAATTCGTCACTAGAGTGTTAATGGAGTTAACTTATTGAAATATAATTAATATCGTAGTTTATGGTGCTGGTTAAGTATCGTACTTTAGGAATTACCATCTGAGACAGTGTTCAGAGAGTATGGTAGCTTTATAAGTGACGACGCCAGAGAATAGCGCCATGAACAAAGATGATCCTAGAGATCTGGATTTCGACCATTTGCTCCAATTGGCCGAGAGGGACCCGGTAAAATTCGAGGATCTGCGTCAGAATGCGATCGACAACTACATTACTACACTGCCCAATGAGCGCCAGGTACTGCTGCGCAGACTTCAATGGCGTATTGACCAGGAGCGGCGGAATCGATCTCCACTAAGTGCTTGTATGCATATATCAGGCTTGATGTGGGAGAATATGGTCGGCCCAAAAGGGATGCTTGGATATTTACAGGGTGTAAATTCCACTGCAACTGGCATGCACGCGGATGGAAACTGCTGCCAGATTCTCGATTTTCCTTTGCGCCCCAGCTGATAATTTCGATTTTCCTGGGTCTGGTACTTGCCTTATGAGCCATCTTGGCCTATTATTTCGCGCCTTGCCTGCCGATGTGGCAGGATCATTACTAATTTCTCACGAGTGAGTCAGTCATGAAAGCGGACATTCATCCTCAATACGAGGACATCAAAGTCGTATGCAGTTGCGGCAACGAAATTGTCACCCGATCCACATTGGGTCAGGAAGAGATGCATGTTGAAGTATGCTCTTCTTGTCATCCTTTCTATACCGGTAAGCAGAAAATGGTTGATACTGCTGGCCGTGTAGACAAGTTCCGCAAAAAATACAGCCGTTAAGCTATCGGCTTATTCATGCGTCGTCATGACGCTTGGTCGATGGTCACGAAAGTGTTTAAAAAGGCTCCGCAACGCGGAGCCTTTTTGCTTTTCGCTCTCCCCTTCCTGATATTCTCCTCTCTCTCTCTTGAAGCCTCTGTTTGTAAGCCCTGCAGTGGTGTTCCCCATAAAGTGGACCGGGTAGTCGATGGGGATACCCTGAGGCTGAAAAGTGGTGAAAAAATTCGTCTGATTGGGATCAATACACCTGAACTTGGGCATTGGGGGAAACCGGAGCAACCTGGCGGCCTCGCAGCGAAGGAGTATCTGCAGAAGCTGATCTCTCAGAACCTAGGACGGGTCGCTGTCTGTCCTGGCGCTGAGAAACAAGATCGCTACGGTCGTCAACTTGCCCATCTCTCCGGTCAGGATGGGCAGAATATAGCTGCACAATTATTGCGTGAAGGGATGGGCTGGGCGATCGCCGTACCACCCAACCTGAGTCGTACGAATTGCTATTTTGCCGCAGAATCTGAAGCCAGGGATAAGCGGTTTGGAATATGGAAAGAGGCTCCGAATCGAGCTACCTCGCTACAGGGGAATGAGACTGGGTTTCACCATCTTGAAGGTCGTATTGTACGGGTTGGTGAGAGCCGCAGTGCCTTGTGGCTAAACCTGGAAGGCCCCCTAGCGTTACGCATTACCTGGAAAGATTGGAAGGCCTTCGGTATTGATGATCCCGAGCAGCTGGTTGGTCACTCCCTAGAGGCCAGAGGATGGCTATACCAGCGTAAAGGTCAGCAACGCCTGAGGATTCGCCATCCCAGTTCGATACGCTGGTTGGACTGACTGATAGGATTTGATCTACGGGTTAATAAAACGCAAGGCCTTCCACAATCCTCCTGACAATGTACACTACGCAAAACTGACCCTCAGCAGTGCAGGAGTTTTCATGACCAAGCATATCGGAATTCTGACCTCCGGTGGTGACAGCCCCGGCTTGAACGCGGCCATCCGTGGTGTCGGCAAAGCAGCATTGGGCCAATATGATATGCAGGTCATAGGGATTCGGGATGGTTTTCGTGGCCTGGTTGAAAATCGTACCATGCAGTTGGACAGGGCAGGACTATCCGGCATCCTCACTCGCGGCGGCACTATTCTGGGAACCAGTCGCGAGAAACCTCATCGGATGTACTTCAATGGAAAACGCCAGGACATGACTGACGTTATCGCACAGAATTATCAGGCACACCATCTCGACGCTCTGGTCTGTATTGGGGGTGGGGGAACACAAAAGAACGCCTTGCAGTTGATGGAAAAGGGGTTGAATGTGATTACCCTGCCGAAAACCATCGACAATGATGTAGCTCATACAGACACCACCTTTGGCTTCGATACCGCATTGGGTATTGCGACAGACGCCATTGATCGATTGCACAGCACCGCGCACAGCCATCACCGCATCATTGTGGTGGAGATCATGGGGCATCGGGCTGGTTGGCTGGCTCTGGGATCGGGATTAGCAGGAGGCGCTGATGTGATTCTGTTACCAGAGATCCCCTATGAGATCGAAAGCGTAGCAGAAGCCATTCGAGCCCGCGCTGCTGGTGGCAAGCCGTTCAGTATCGTTGCCGTGGCAGAAGGTGCGCTGCCCAAAGGGGTGGCGGAAGAGGTGCAGGAGCTACGTGACAAAAAACAGAAAGAGACAGAAAAGAAGGTGCGCAAACAGATTAAAGCTGATCTGGCAGCGATTGAATCTGAGTATGCGAACCACACCGTCACCCTATCCAGACAGCTTGAAGAGCTGACAGGGCTGGAGTCCCGGGTGACAATTCTCGGATATCTGCAAAGGGGTGGAATACCTTCTGCTGCAGACCGGTTACTGGCAACCCGCCTGGGAACCGCATGCACCGATCTGATTTCAGAAGGTGAGTTCGGTGTGATGGTGGCATCCAGGGGTGACCAGGCGGTGCCTGTGCCGTTGGTTGATGTGGCAGGCTACAAAAAACTGGTACCTCCGGATCACCCCTGGGTAATCAGTGCGAAGCGGGTGGGAACCAGTTTTGGGGATGAATAGCAGCTTAGCCAAGCAAGCCTTTTCACCTGGAAGTGCTGTTGATAGTTGATTTTATCCCAGGGGTCGACCCCTTCAGGGTACGATTATCAAAGCGTCACTGGCTGGTTATGTTTATAATCCAGCATCGTATAAGGAAATAGGAGATGCACCCGTGTTAAGGAGATCCAGGATTGCCCTGACCATGCTGATAGCTGGCATCACAACTGTTGGAAATGCCGCTTTCGTCAATAGTGATGGTTTTGGCCAGATCGCGCTGCTGCCTTACTATAATGTAAACAACAACATCATCACCAGCATCAACATCATCAATACCACGGGTCTGTTCAAAGCGGTAAAGGTGCGTTTTCGTGATTCCCTTATCTCTGCAGATGTGTTCGACGTCAACCTCTATCTGTCACCTTATGACGTCTGGAACGGTACTATTCGCCTGAACCCAGCGACAGGTCTCCCCAATTTCATCACAGAGGATGAATCTTGCACCTTTCCTGACAAAGCACTTCTTCAGGCTGGCGTTGACTTCAATAACAACTACGATGCCATCAGTGACGACGATCTGACAGAAGGTTATGTTGAGATTATAGAGATGGGTGTTATCGCTGATGGCCCCGGTAGCTCTAGTGCCACTGATGATAATAAATACGCTGAGATCGACGCCACTGGCATTGCTGACGGAGTGATTACTGATGGTGACCGCTCTATCGCTGCTGGTCTTCTACATGATGCTAACGGGATTCCCGCTGATTGCTCAGTTGTCGAGGATGCATGGAGTGCTGGTCAGGTCGATGCCAACATCAATGGTTTTGAGCCAGGCGGATTGACTGCTGAGGGTATAGCCGCCAGTAGTGCCACCAATGACCCCTACGACAGTACACTCAATGCCGGACTGGTCTATGAGGCGACGGATCGTGGTGGCATCACTGCCTACGCGATAATGATCAACGCTGCCAGCGGCGCCGCTTTCGTTGAGCCTGGTACTCATATTGATGATTACGCCACACTGCCACAGCACTATCGCAGCAACGATTCATCCTACTACCTGCTACCTTCACTGGCTTCTGGTGATGTCACTCAGGCGCACATGTTGAACAACAGTAGAGGTGTTAAATCTACCGGCCCTTTGAGTCTTACTGAGTGGGATACCGGTGCGGTCAACGATATCGCGCCAAATCCTTCGGTCCCGATGGGCTCTAACCCTTTCCCGATTGCTGTGGCTCTGAGTGCTGATGTCATCGCAGCGCCATATTTCACTGAAGCCGGAATCAACGGTGGCACCGAAATCGTGGCCACCTTCCCAATGAGAAAGCACGGTATCTACAATGGCACTGTCTTGACGGACCAGATTGATCGTGAAGTTGTTGCTTGTGACGGAGACATCGATGATGGGATTGACGATGGTGCCGCTGTTACTATTCCCAACACTGGTATCACTGCTCAGGATTACCCAGTTATTGCTGGTGTTTACTGTGAAAATGGTGGTTTAGTAGAAAGTGCACCCGATGTTGAGGTCAGTCTCTATTACTATGACTACGACGAGCGCGCTGCTTCTCTGACCCTAGAAGAAACCTGGGACTGGATACTTCCACCAGTCGATTATCTTGATGTGTACACTTTGGAGCGCGCGGTCAACGTGGTCAAGACTCATCGTAGTGACGGTACAAGTGCCTCAGTGCTGGGAACACCAGTGGCGAATATTTTTTACTGGCAACTTGATGAGGGTTTTGAGGCGGGTTGGGTTCAGATCGATATGTCTCGATACGACTACAACAATGACGTAAGAATCATTAATCTGACTGAAGCAGTTGGCGGAATCAATGGTGATGGTTTCGGGTATTGGACTGGGGTTCCTGTCATCGGCTTCGCTGTTATGGCAGCTGATGTTGGCCCGGCACAGATTGGAGAAACTGTCGACTTGATCCGTTTCGTCAATCGGAAATCTCCGACTCTTTAAGGTAATGAAGTTACTGATCTCTGGGGGCGGAGTCGAATCTAGAACGGACTGAATTGCTAGAGAAATGCAGTTCTGTTTTTTTCGAGGTGATATACAATAAGGAGCACTCGACTCCGACCCCTTCAGTGCCTTAAGAGCTATATTAAACCAGCTTGGTGTAGAAGGTACGTGTAAAACCAGGAAGGTAATCTGCTATCTCAGCATAGATTTTGAAACCGTGCTTTTCATAAAATGATTTCGACCTGGGATTCATGCCTATCCAAGCGAATTTCACTACAACCCTGTTCGATTGCCTGGCTGACTATGCATTCCAGGATACGTCCACCATTCCCCTGGTTTCGTAGTGATGATTCGACCCAAAGCTGATTGAGATGAAAATGACCCAGAATGGTTTGTCCGGTAGCGCCTCCAATTACCACTCCAGAAGCATCATGAAGTAAAGCAGCTATAGATCGGGGGTGCTCTCCCCCGATAGCTTGAATGCCAAACTCGGTGAGTCCATCGAGAATGGGTTTGATCTCATCTCTGCTCGGCTCCAGTATTACTGTGAGTAGATGATCCTTCATCCTGGCTCCTATTATTAGCAATCCATCGTAGATAGTGTATTAGAAGGGCATGAAGGTACGCATACCGTTCATCACTGGGCTGACAGTGTGGGACATATCACCAACATCCCGGGTCATTACTCCAACGTTACGGTTTAGATGCCCCATATTACCATTCATGCCTTTCACTTCACTGGTCATAGACTTCATATTGCCATTCAGGTCAGTTATGTTTTCATTCATGTCTGTCACGCCAACAGACATAGTGGAGGTGTCTTGGCCGATGGCGGCGATAGAGCCTTGGATCTTATGCATATCTGCTGACATACTGGTCATGGAACTCTCCATAACATGCACCACATAGAACAGATAGATCAGTGCTGCTATCGCAATGAGTGTGCCGGGCAGGGAGAAGAGCTTGATTCTCTGGATCTTATAGGTCTGTTCCTTCTCGATCGCCTCAAGTCTCTCCTGCAGCAGTTTCTCCCGCTCTTCTGCCTCTTCATGGGTTTGCTTGAAGGCGTGGGTGAGACGATCACTGAACTCCTCAATGATCTTCTCATGGTGATCTTCACGAATCTGGTTATCTTTGTGGATTTTGTCAAAGACTGACTGTAAGCCCTGCATCAGGCCTGGAAGAATTTTGTTGTCTGAGGAGGGTTTCTTGGCTTGGCTTTTCTGTGCAGTTGATTTTTTCGGGGTGCTCTTCTTGCGGGTATTAGTGCTGCTTGAGGCGGCGTTGGACTTTGCCGGCGCCGCTGTTTTCTTTGTGGTTTTTGTAGCCATGATCAAACTGCTCACTTGAAATGGAGTAAGGTTTTATTAGTTTATTATAAAACACTTATTCAGCGATATGATTTTGATCACATTATGAACGCTGTAGAGTTCCCTCAACCCTGGTGTGCTATCTGCTGCTGGGTTTTGCTGTAGGAGCCTGTTCTGTAAGCAGATTGTTCAAGGTGTTGACCACTTCGGCACTATCCCAACTGATCGCCCGGTTAGCGGAGTAACGAATCTGACCTTGCCGGTCGATGATGAAAGAGCTGGGAAAACTGAAGACCTGCCAGTCCATTGAAACCAACCCGTCCCTGTCCATCAGTACTGGAAAATCGACAGGGATTTGCTTAAGAAAAGTGGACATCTCCTCAGGGGTTTCACGAAAATCGATTGAAACAATACGCAGCTCATTATCCTTGAAGAGCTGATTCAAGCGATTCAGAGAGGGGATCTCCTCGACACAGGGTGGACACCAGGTCGCCCAGAAATTGAGTAAAACCACCTTGCCATCCAGGATGTGACTATCGAACCTCTGGTCATGAATGTCAGATAGAGTGAAACTGCTGCCTGGTTTTGGCTGTTTGAGCTGTTCCAGTGATCGGATTACTCTGGGGGTGTCGTGATGAGCATCCATTGGAAGGGCGGTGCTGGGTTTGGGGTGGCTCTCGAACAATTTGGCGAACTGTTTAATCTGTTCTGGTATCAGATCTGTTGCGTGCTGCTCCTCTTCGGTGGGAGGGTCGTCACCCTCACCCATAAAGAACCAGTCTCTAACCCCAGGTACCAGATAGAGATAGCTTGCAGAGCCAGTTTGCCAGAGGGCTGAAAGAATCTCATCCATTCGCCATCGGTGGCTGCCCAGGGCTGGCTGAAAGATGGCCAGGGGGATATTAGTCGCATAGAGAATGGGATCGGCTACAGGGGCTTCCCCGGCAATGGGGGGTGGGCCAAAGAGGTTGGGATAGAACAGCAGGGCGCCACTCAGACGCGAGTCGGAAGTCTGCGCCTGCCACTGGCGCACGCCGCGAAGCAGAGGTAGTGGCATACGATCATAGGAGGCAAGCAGGATGCGTTTATTACTGTGCTTATGGGCCGCAGTCAGTACTGCTTCGACGCCGTTGCCATCAAGGGTCCGAATGTTCTCGCTCGACCTGGGCATGAAATAGGCTTGCAGCAGATCCACACGCCAGACTTCAATACCGGCTTTTACGATATTTTGCAGCAGGGTATCAAACAGGGGGCGCTGTTGATCGTGATCAAGCAACCAAATCATCAGCAGGTCACCCTCTGCCGGGCTGACCTGGATGGCAATATCATTCTCCTCAGAGTCTATCAGGTTGATTTCATCAGCAGTGGCGGTAAAACTGCATAGGGTGAGGAGTATTGAAAAAAAGTGTCGCATGGGCGGAATGGTACAACTTTTGCCACTCTGCTTTCACGATAAATTAAAATTAAACCTGAACCCACGGATTCAGGTTAAATCTAAGAGGATGGAGTCATGAAAAGAAGCTTGATTGGAACTCTTTTATACTGTTTTTCCATAGCGGTCTCCGCTGCAGTTGTGGGCGAACCTGTTGAATATCGTGACGGCGATACCCTGATGAAGGGTTTTTTAGCCTATGACGATGCGATTCAGGGTAAACGCCCTGGCATACTGGTGGTTCATGAATGGTGGGGACACAATGAGTACGCCCGTAACCGGGCCAAGCAGTTAGCTGGTATGGGATATACTGCGCTCGCCGTTGATATGTATGGTGAAGGCAAACAGGCCAGCCATCCAAAGGATGCAGGTAAATTTGCTGGTGAAGTCAAAAAGAATATGTCGGTTGCTACGGCTCGCTTCAAGGCGGCGCTGGCAAGTCTGCAAGGTCATGAGACAGTCGAAAAAGAGGATATCTCTGCCATCGGCTACTGCTTTGGTGGTGGGATTGTGCTGGAGATGGCCCGTAGAGGTTTAGACCTAGATCTGGTGGGTAGTTTTCACGGTAGTCTGCCCGCCACGAAGCCAGCGGAAAAAGGGGGCGTACAGGCCGAAGTACTGGTGTATAACGGGGCTGATGATCCTTTCGTTAAACAGGAGCATATCGATGCATTCATGGCAGAGATGGCCCATGCGAACGTGAAACACACTTTCACCAATTATCCTGGTGCAAAACACTCATTTACCAATCCTGACGCTGATAAATTCGGTAAGCAGTTTGAGCTGCCATTGGCCTATCAGAAAGAGGCAGATGAAAAATCGTGGGCGTCACTATCAAAGGCGCTTAAGGCTACCTATAAGCAATAGTTTTAGAGTAATCACTCATCATCCCGTTTAACGCTCAGTTTGATTTCGGGACCACAGTTGATTTGAACCTAAAAAAATCAGTTGACCGCTCCATTCTAATAGCAGGTTACTGATTTTGTTGAAAATAGCTTCGATGCAGATGGTCACCTGTTGGGTGAATCACGCTACAGCATGAATTGCACGCTTGTGGCGGCGCATAGCGGCGTTGCAACTCCTTGGAATAGCGGGCTATTCCGCGTCGTTGCGCCTTGCCCTGCACCACCACAAACGCACACTTCACGCTGCCCAACTGATCTTTTTAGGTTGAAGCGCCATAGGACGACAACAGACAGAGCAATCCTCAATGTAGGATTGCTCTGTCTCGCTGCGGTCAACCAAAATCTCATTCATCTCACCGCAATAGGGACAGTAGAGGGTTGTGGCTTCAAGCAGATTCATTTAAGGGTCAATAGCTTGTGACGCCAATGCATGTCACTCTTTGGAGCAGTGAATACGGCGGCAAACACTTTCAGTGCGATTCTGTGCATGTCGCTCTATGTAGTTCTCGTAGTGAATATTCGAGGCGTCGAATGGGGTGCCTTGCTCCAGACTGTTGATGACCTCATCGGGTAGGTTATCTAGCCAGTTTGTTATAAATCTCTCCCTTCCACCTTGAATATCACAGCGCTCAGCGTGGGCTACCTGATGTAACAGGCTGGATGCAATCTGCCCCCTGTTTGGCTTGATCCAATTTTCGACCGGTTCCTTGAGCGAGCAGTAGATCCTCTGACAGTCGTTGAAGCAGCCTGTCTCTATCGCCTTGCTCTGGTGGATAGTGATCCTATCGAGACTGATCTGAGAGAAATAGGTGGTCAGTATTTTTTGGGTCGATTTAGGCAGGTGGTAAGTCTTCCCAACCTGACTATTTTGGGCCAGGCGTACCAGTCGGTTGAACTGCTGCGACAATAGGCGTTTGCTGCTGCTGACAGTTGTAGCTCTGTTAACGGTGGCTGGACGTTCATGTCTTAAGTCTCGGCAGGCAACAAATTCTGTACCAGGCCCACTGTCAAAGCGCTCTAATACCTCAAAGCCGTTAGGGCATCGGTTGCGGGAAACAAAGCAGGGTAATCGATTATTAACCCGATAGTCGTTGCAGGTGGTAGCCGCATTCTGGCGGTTGCTTCGGGTTTCGGAGAATCGATCGGCGCTAACTGGGAGAGATATGATCAGGCCGATGGTGGTGAGTAGGGGAATCCAACGGGTCATGGTTTTTCCAGATGGCTGTCAGTTTATCGACATTGGTTTAAAAAAATCTCTTCCTTGCATCTTGCTTCATCAATTACCGTCCTCTTCGTGAGGCTGCTGAAGAGGAGAGTGGGCAACCACCCTATTATGCGCCCACACTGGTAGATCCGCTATAGTGGCGCCTGATCAGCGCCTGATAACTTGATTGGGTTGCCTTATGAGTCTTCCTGGCTGAGCAGTTGGCGCATCTCTTCGAATCGCCCCGACTCCTGTTGATCTACTTCAGGGTATTGAGGGGCCATAGACTCCAGGGTTTTGCGGATAATTCGTGCTACCTGCCAGCGCATATAGGGTTTGTTATCAGCCGGGATGGCATACCAGGGCGCTCCGGGTTTTGATGTGGCAGTCAGGGTCTCATGATATGCCTTCATATAGGTTTTCCAGTGTTGCCGCTCTTCAACGTCCTTGACTGAAAATTTCCAATGTTTGTGTGGTTCGTTAAGACGTGAGAGAAAGCGCCTGCGCTGTTCGTCTTTACTGACATTGAGCCAGAATTTGATGACCACGGTGCCATTCAGGGCTAAATGTTTTTCAAATTGGCGAATCGAGTCAAAACGCTGTTGCCAAAGATCATCCAGATTTGACGGAATTGGTATGCGCTGGGAGTCTAAATAGTCAGGATGAACCCGCACTACCAGGGTCTCTTCATAATAGCTTCTGTTGAAAATGCCAATACGACCACGCTCTGGCAGGCAGCGTGTGGTGCGCCATAAAAAATCATGATCCAACTCGAGTTTGGAGGGCTGCTTGAATGAAAATACCTGACAGCCGCTGGGATCGATGCCTGTCATCACTGCCCGGATTGTGCTGTCTTTTCCTGCGGCATCCATCGCCTGGAATAGAATCAGCAGCGAACGCCGATCCTCGGCATAGAGTTGTCGCTGCAGTTCATTGAGTGCCTCGACCTCATTCGCTAGATTTTTTTTACAGTCCTTTTTTCCTGGGGCGTCATCGGGAGGTTGGGTGGAGAGATCTTTTAACTTTAAAGACCCGTCGAGGGGTATCAGATAAGGGCTCTTGATTGGTTTGGTCAGATTGGCTTTTTTCATCATGGATCCTGTAACGTTCAATCGAGCAGTTCCGCCATGCGCCTACCCATCTCGGCGGGGGAGCGAACCACATGTGCCCCTGCAGATTCCAGAGCCTGAAACTTGGCCTCAGCTGTACCCTTTCCGCCGCTGATGATTGCGCCAGCGTGTCCCATGCGTTTACCCGGAGGTGCCGTGACTCCAGCGATATAGGCGACTACCGGCTTTTTCACATGCTGTTTGATGTACTCGGCTGCCTCCTCTTCGGCAGAGCCGCCGATCTCGCCAACCATAATAATGCCATCAGTCTGCTCATCATCTTCAAAGAGTTTGAGGCAATCGATGAAACTGGTGCCATTGATCGGATCGCCTCCGAGTCCGACGCAGGTGCTTTGACCCAGTCCGGCCTGGGTGGTCTGATGAACCGCTTCATAGGTCAAGGTGCCGGAGCGTGACATAACCCCGACTCTGCCTGGTAGATGAATCGAGCCAGGCATAATGCCGATTTTGCATGCGCCTGGTGTAATGATGCCGGGACAGTTGGGTCCTATGAGTCGGGATGGGTAGGTTTTCAACGCCTCTTTGACCTTCAGCATATCAAGGATGGGTATGCCTTCAGTGATGCAGGCGATAACCTTGATACCTGCGTCCGCTGCTTCGATGATTGCGTCGGCAGCAAATGGCGGAGGAACATAGATCATGCTGGCATCAGCCCCCGTATTTGCCACAGCATCATGGACTGTATCGAAAACAGGGCGGTCGAGATGGGACTGCCCTCCTTTTCCCGGGGTGACACCACCAGTCAGATTGGTGCCGTAGGCGATTGCCTGTTCAGAGTGGAAGGTACCCTGCTTGCCGGTAAAGCCTTGGCAGATGACGCGGGTGTTATTGTCTACGAGAATGCTCATGTCTCTTTTTTCCTGTCAGCTGGTGGTTTCAAGCGGCGGCCGAGACGGCCTTTTTAGCGGCCTCGGTGAAGTCATTGGCGGTAATGAAGTCCAGACCGCTCGAAGAGAGCATTTCGAGGCCCTCTGTTGCATTGGTTCCCTCAAGCCTGACAACCACTGGAACCGGTACGCCGATGCTACGTGCTGCGGTGATAATGCCTTCAGCGATGAGGTCGCAACGAACAATGCCACCAAAGATGTTCACCAATACTGTTTTGACTTTGTCGTCAGAGAGAATGAGTTTAAATGCTTCAGTGACTCTTTCGGCCGTAGTGCCACCACCCACATCGAGGAAGTTTGCCGGTTCCCCACCGTGAAGCTTAACCATATCCATAGTAGCCATTGCCAGGCCGGCTCCATTGACCATACAGCCGATACTGCCGTCCAGGGTTATATAGTTGAGGTCATGCTTCGCGGCTGCGGCCTCTTTTTCGTCCTCCTGAGATATATCTCGCAGGGCAACCAGATCCTGGTGACGATAGAGGGCGTTACTGTCCAGATTGATTTTTGCATCCAAAGCAATGAGTTTTCCGTCAGTGGTGATTATCAGTGGGTTGATTTCGATCAGGCTGATATCTTTGTCGATATAGAGTCGATAAAGCGCCATCATAATTTTCGAAAACTGTTTAATCTGATCCCCGGTAAGGCCTAAGCCAAAAGCCAGTTTGCGGCATTGATAGGGGAGCATGCCGGTGGCTGGGTTAATCACTGTGGTGAGGATCTTCTCCGGGGTATTGGCGGCGACTTCTTCAATGTTCATGCCGCCGGCGGCAGAGGCCATGAATGCGATACGGGAACGTGACCGGTCAAGCAGAGCGCCGAGATAGAGCTCTCTGTCGATGTTACTCCCCTCCTCCACCAGAACACTGTTGACTGGCAATCCCTCTGGACCGGTCTGATTGGTGACCAGTGTCATGCCGAGAATCTCTCCAGCCATCTGCTCTACTTCATCAAGGGTGCGGGCCAGTTGTACGCCGCCTGCCTTACCACGTCCGCCGGTATGGGCCTGGGCTTTGATTACCCAAAGGTCGCCTCCAAGTTCCTGTGCGGCGGCACGGGCTTCACTCGGGCTTGAAACCGCCTGCCCCTGAGGAACGGGTATGCCGTAGTTGGCAAATAGTGATTTAGCTTGGTATTCGTGTAGGTTCATATCGTTGCCTTGGTGGATGGTCTGTCGGCTATCTGTTTTTAATTATGAGTCCATAAGCTGAATTATGGATGGTAGCGAAAAAAATTTATAGTGCTTTGCACAATAAGTGTCCATATTCGTTATTTGGTGTCTAAACAGGTTGCTGGCAATTATTTGTCTAACATAGCAGTCAAGACAATATATATAGTTTTTAATGCTTATGTAATCAAGTATTGTTTAACGTAATGTATATCTATGTTTTATGATATAGAGGCTAATTGCTTTAAAATGACGCTAATTTCGGTGAGATGGGTTTTTTTATGCCGGAGGCTGTGCGCTACTGTTTTGCTCCGATGACTATTGTTTGTTAGGGTATGCGCCCTCCTTCCTACATGAAAGGGATTTGCTGAGGGGTGGAAAATTTCTTCGATTTAGGGACATAGCTACTGTTTCACCGAAAACATTTCTCAAGGTGAATGCAGCTCAAAACAGTAGTGTTAATCATAAAAAAGAGCCTGTTAATCGCTAACTTTATCTTTCGCTGAGACTTTAGGCGATGAATTTGTCATCTGCCACAGCTACTTAACTTGATCTATCGGGTGCAACTCAGCTGGCTGTTAAGTCATCTGAGACCTTTGCGTAGGTTAGGCGGAAGACCTGGAGCCGAATATGTCACAACAATCGTCAATGACTCGAACTTTGCTACACAAAGTTGAGTTTGAAGACGCACCACAGCAATTCAAGGTATTTACTGCTCGAGATTTCGATAAAATCGAACAATTGAAGCAGCTTCCAAGTGAGTTGCTTTTTGAGATGAAGGTCGTCTCGTCGGTATTACCCTTCAGGATTAATGCCTATGTGATCGAAGAGCTTATAGACTGGAGCTGTGTGCCTGAGGATCCAATTTTTCAGCTCATATTTCCGCAGAAAGGTATGCTTTCAGAGGCACACTTCAATCGCATGGCTTTGGCAATACGCTCTGGCGTGGATAAGAAGGCCCTGCGAGTATTAGCTGATTCGATTCGAGCAGAACTTAATCCTCATCCTGCGGGTCAGCTGGGTGAGAACATACCCCGCGATGAGTCAGGTGAACCTGTTCCGGGCTTGCAGCACAAGTATCGCGAGACTGTGCTGTTTTTCCCCAGCCAGGGTCAAACTTGCCACAGTTACTGCAGCTTCTGTTTTCGTTGGGCTCAGTTTGTCGGTGATAAATCTTTGCGGATGGCCACCACTGAGTCTGAGCGTCTATACAGCTATCTTCGGGAACACACCGAAGTAACCGATTTGCTGGTGACTGGTGGCGATCCAATGGTGATGAAGAGTCGTCAGTTGAAGAGCTATCTTGAGCCCTTACTGCACCCACAGTTCAGTCATATTCAATCGCTGAGGATTGGTACCAAGGCGCTTAGCTTCTGGCCTCAACGCTTTATTACCGATAGTGATGCAGATGAGTTGATCGAGCTGATACATCATCTGGTTCTGGCGGGGAAACATGTCGCCATCATGGCGCACTATAACCACTGGCGTGAGTTGGATACGGACATCGCAAGAGCCGCGATTCGTCGCTTGAGGGCGACGGGTGCTGAAATAAGGAGTCAGGGTCCCCTGCTGGCGCATATCAATGATCAGGCTGATGACTGGGTGAGAATGTGGAATGAACAGGTTAAGCTGGGGGTTATTCCCTACTACCAGTTCGTTGAGCGAGATACTGGCGCAAGACGCTATTTTGAAGTGCCGCTGTATAAGGCCTGGGAAATCTACAGAGAAGCGATGCAGAAGGTCTCAGGTCTTGGTCGCACCGCTCGTGGTCCCAGTATGAGTGCAGCCCCAGGCAAGGTTGAGATTCAGGGTGTTGCTGAGGTCGATGGCGAAAAGGTATTCGTGCTGCGATTCATTCAGGCGAGAGACCCCTCTTGGGTTCAGCAGCCTTTTTTCGCAAAATATGATGAAAGGGCGACTTGGTTCGATCAATTGAGGCCTGCCAATGAAGCTTCGGCCCGCTTTTTTAGTGATCCGGTCACTTTGTAGGTGCCAGGGCGAGAGCGATTCTGGATTAACAGCTTGCCACAAAGATAGAACCTTTTTGGGCCGGATCGGAGATGTTCTGCTGTTTTCTGGTGACTATTCAGGGGTGATGGTGTTGCCTGCAGACTATTTGCTGTAAAACCCAATAGTTATCATTTACATAAACTTGTTGATGTTTCAGCATGGCTTTAAGTTATAATTTGGGGCCTTATAAAAATATTATATGAGGAGTATGGAGATTATACCTGTAGCGGTTTTCTGCTCGCATTAAGGTGATTTTACTAAGTGACAGGAGCCCCCGCGTCACTTGCAAAGCTTGAATCTCTGAATGTGTTCAGTCAACATTATAGCTCCTACCCCTACCATGGGCAGTAAAAATAAATAATCAATTCACAGGGTTATGCCTGTTTTCACTGTGACTGGCCTTTTTAGCTAAATCGGCATATCGTGTCGTGCAGCGGGTTGGTTTGCGGTAATTTACGGAGTTCACCATGGCGGATAATCAAAAAACTTATACCTTGACCAATGATGAGACCGGTGTGTCAATCAAGCTACCGGTTCGGGAGTCGGTACAGGGTCCACCGGCAATTGACGTCTCTTCGCTCTATAGTGATGCAGGTGTTTTTACCTACGATCCGGGCTTTATGTCCACGGCAAGCTGTAACAGTAAAATCACTTTTATCCAGGGTGAGGTGGGTATCCTTGAATATCGAGGTTATCCCATTGAGCAGCTCGCTGATGGCGGAGATTTCCTGGAGACAGCATATCTGCTCTTGAATGGTGAGCTTCCCACGAAAAGCGAATTGGTTGATTTCAACAGTTTGATCAGTCGTCATACAATGCTGAACGAGACTTTGAAGCACTTTTTTGGCGGTTTCCACTATGACGCTCACCCTATGGCGATCATGGTTGGGGTTGTTGGCTCCTTGTCTGCTTTCTACCACGATTCACTGGATATCAATGATCCTGAGCAGAGACAAGTGGCTGCCCATCGTCTGATCGCAAAGATGCCCACCATTGCTGCCGCCAGCTTCAAACACAATATTGGCGAGCCGATCATGTATCCACGCAATGACCTCTCCTATTGTGCGAACTTGCTGCACATGATGTATGCCACCCCTTGTGAACCGTATGAATTGGATCCAGTTGCTGAGAAGGCGCTCAATCTGCTTTTCATTCTGCATGCGGACCATGAGCAGAATGCCAGTACTTCAACAGTCAGGCTTGCTGGTAGCTCGCTGGCTAACCCCTTTGCCTGTATTGCTGCAGGTATTGCCTCTTTGTGGGGGCCTGCCCATGGTGGTGCCAACGAAGCGGTTCTGGATATGTTGAATGAGATTGGCGATGTATCACAAATCGATAAATATCTGGCCAAAGCGAAAGACAAGGATGATGGTTTCCGCTTGATGGGATTCGGTCATCGCGTCTATAAAAAATATGATCCACGTGCCGGCATCATAAGAGAAGTCTGTCATCAGGTACTTGAGCGTCTTGCTGACGACAGCAATCCGATGTTCGAGTTAGCCCAGCGTCTGGAGGAGATCGCGCTTAATGATGAGTATTTCATCGAACGCAAACTCTATCCGAATGTGGATTTCTACTCCGGCATCATCTACCGGGCACTCGGTATACCTAACAATATGTTCACAGTTATGTTCGCAATTGCCAGAACGGTTGGCTGGGTTGCGCACTGGTTGGAGATGATGGATGACCCAAGGCAGAAGATCGGCCGTCCCCGTCAAATCTACAAAGGCTATCCGCGGCGAGACTATGTGCCGATGGATAAGCGATAGGCAACTATGGCTCAGATCAAGGCACGGTTCTCAGGCAATGGCTCATCCATTGCCTGTTCCTTCGCCAGCAAATCTCTCAGCTGCTTAAGGTTAATCCCCTCGTAGGGGCGGTTGTCAAAAGAGTCCAATGGGCGTTTATGACGGCTGTCGTTAGGAAATACAACCAATAAAAACTGTATCTCGTCGGCTGAGAAGGTAAAGCAGGGTATTGTCTCATGGCTGCCATCGCTGAAATGCAGGTTTCGCTGTTTCTCTTGCCATGGAATATGCAGGTCGCTAAGGGTGAAGAGTACCTCTTCTGGCGTCTCGGCATGGAGATGTAATTCTATCCGGCTGTTACTGTCTGCAGTGCCGCGAAGTACCGGTCCAACCAAATGTGGATGAAAGGTCTTCAACGCCTGCATCGCCTCAAGTGCGTTTTCACGCAACAGCTGTAAAGCATCAGGTTGCTGATGACCCAGAATCAGACGTTGCTGTTCCTGAAGGGCAAATTCCACCTCCTCCCTGTTCGGCATCATCTGCTGCCGGGTAACGCCAAGTTTAGCTGCAGCTTTTCGACATGCGTAGGCAATATTATCGGAACGTAATTCAGTCAGTATGCGTGCGGCCTCGTAGGCAATGCGTTTTTGTAGAAGTCGTTTGCCGTTGGTCATAGGAGTATTTACCGAAGTGTGTTGTCTGCCGGACTGGATAGCCTATTTACATCGATTAATTTTTTGGATTTGAGATATCCTCACTCGCCGACTATTCGTAGCATGTTTCTATAGCATTGGCCATTTCTTTGATTGAAAGTTCATCGCGATTCGCCCGAGGTCATCGATATCAGAACGGATCCTCAATGGCTTTTACGCTTCCTCTCCTCTGCTCCTGTTGCGTATTGCTGTTGGAGTTTTGCTTCGTTTGAGCAGGTGCTTTGCCAACTTCGAAAACTTCAAACATTGCTCTGGGGTGACCAACTCCGACTGGTTGGCCGGTTTCAGAATCGATGCGCATGGTGATCATATCTGAAGGCATGTCAGGGATACGCTCCTCTATGCCATTGAGTGCTACCTTCATATAGTCGATCCAGGCGGGTAGTGCGGCACGACCACCCACTTCACCTCTGCCAAGTGGGGAAACATCGTCAAACCCAATCCAGGCAGTGGTCACCAGATAGTGATTAAAGCCGTTGAACCAGGCATCTTTCTGGTCATTGGTGGTGCCTGTTTTACCTGCGATATCTTTTCTTCCAAGTGCACGGGCCTTCCGGGCTGTGCCAAGTTGAATCACATCACGCAGCATGGAGTGCATCAGATAATGGTTCTGTTGGGATATGGCTTGCGCGGCGCAGCGGGGAGTTATCGGCTCGGCTTGCTCTGTGATTTCCGACTCTGGATCGTTTATTGATATCTGATCAGCCGCTTCAGCTGCGGCCTGTTCCATAGCTTCGTCGCATATCTGCAGAGGGTTGGCTTGATATAGGAGCTCACTCTGATCATCTCGTATAGATTCTATAATATGCGATGAGACATAAAAGCCGCCATTTGCAAGCACGCTATACCCTTCGCTCATAGCCAGAGGGGTGACTGCACCACTCCCCAATGCAAGAGATAGATCATGCGGTAACTGTTTTTTATCGAATCCGAAGCGGCTTGCGTAGTTGATAGCCTGCTTGATACCTATCTTTCTCAGTAGTCGTATAGAGACCAGGTTTCGCGAATGAGTCAAGGCGTATCTGAGACGTGTCGGGCCAAAGAATTTTCCGCTGTAGTTCTCAGGTCGCCATGCAGCCTCCAGGCCTTCGTCGTCAAAGACCACAGGGGCATCGTTAATAATACTGGCAGGGTTGAAGCCAGCTTCCAGTGCAGATGAGTAGATAAAGGGTTTGAAACCAGAGCCTGGCTGGCGTTTTGCCTGCGTGACCCTGTTGAATTTGCTGAGGTAGAAGTCATAGCCGCCAACTAAGGCCTTAACTGCACCGTTATTTGGAAATAGTGAAACCATGGCGCCAGATACTTTAGGTATCTGGGCAAGCCGCCAGTAGGGTAATCCATCCTCATTCAGTTCGCTATAGAGATAGACCATGTCACCAGGCTTAACTATCTCAGCTGCCTGTTTGGGTTCTGTCTGTTTACGCTCAGTGTCGATATAGGCACTAGCCCATGATAAACCGGCCCAATCTATGGTGAGGTGCTCTCCCTGCGCTGACAGAACTGTGATCTCCTTCTCAGTTACAGCGATCACTATGCCCTTTTTTAAGTCGGCTGCATCGGCCAGATCAGCGAGTTTTTCGATCAATGTCGCCTCTTCGGTCTCCTCGCTGATTTCGTAATATCCAGCACTACCCCGGTAACCATGGCGCTTATCATAGCTTTGAATTGCATCACGCAATGCCCTGTTAGCAGCCTCCTGAAGATGGCTTTCGATAGTGGTTGTGATGGTGTAGCCTCTGGTATAGGCTTCTTGTCCAAAGCGCGTAACTGCTTCTGCCCGCGCCATTTCTGCCACATAAGGTGCCTCAATTTCACTTGGTGCATTATGTGGTTCAGCGCTGATTGGACTTGTCTTTGCAGCTTCGTATTCAGCTTGACTGATGTAGTCCAGATCCAGCATCCGGCGTAGAACATAATTACGGCGAATCAATGCGCGTTGAGGATTTGAAAGGGGGTTAAGTCGCGATGGTGCTTTAGGCAGGCCGGCAATCATAGCGATTTCAGAAAGCTCAAGTTTTTCAACCGGCCGGCCGTAATAGACTAAAGCAGCGGCACCCACGCCATATGAACGGTGACCGAGATAGATTTTGTTGAGATAGAGTTCGAGTATCTCCTCTTTGGAGAGCAAACGCTCTATCTTGAAGGAGAGAAATATCTCATTCAATTTACGAGTGTAGGTCTTCTCACTGCTAAGGAAGAAATTCCTTGCGACCTGCATCGTAATGGTGCTGCCACCTTGCCGGCGTTCACCGGTTAGGAGAAGTTGAACGGCTGCTCGTATTATGCCGTGATAGTCCACGCCAGGGTGCTGGAAAAAGCGGTCATCTTCAGCAGCCAGGAAGGCTTGGATCATGAGTGGGGGAACTTCGTCAAAGTCGAGAGGCTCGCGACGTTTTTCTCCAAACTCTGCGATCAACAGGTGGTCGCTGCTGTAGATACGAAGGGGGACCTGTAGATGCACATCTTTGAGTGTTTCGATGGATGGCAACTTGGGTTCAAGGTAGAGGTAGGTACCATATAGACCGATGGCACCTATCGCCGAAAGGCCGAATAAGAAGTAAACGAGGTATCTTGAGAGTTTGTAGAACGACTTCATGCGCTGGTTCACAGAATTGGTTGATCCGGAGGGAACAGAATGGTTTCCATGCAAAGTCAGATAGTCTAGCAAATAAAATGCGAGCTTTTTCAGCTCATTTGTGAAAAAATGTCTTCACAAAAAAATCATTTGCTGCTATATAGTTACTTACTCTAGTTAAAGAGAATCCTAGTTAAGTTCTGCGGCATAAGGATCGTTTGGGTAAACCGCATGTCACTATTCGGAAGAAAAAAGCCGCCTTTAATAGGCATCGACATCAGTTCTACGGCAGTTAAGCTGCTGGAGTTGTCGCAAGCTACTGGGCGCACCGGTTCGACCTATCGTGTCGAAGCTTATGGCGTGGAGCCACTCCCTGGCAATGCTGTCGTTGAAAAGAACATCGCTGAAGTTGATGCTGTTGGCGAAGCGATACGTGCTGCGGTCCGGCGTTCCGGCTCGAAGGCAAAGCATGCTGCTGTAGCCGTTTCAGGGTCGGCAGTCATTACGAAAGTAATTTCCATGCCTGCCTCCCTGTCTGATCAAGAGCTGGAGAGCCAAATCCAGTTAGAAGCGGATCAGTACATCCCCTACCCATTGGAAGAGGTCAATCTCGATTTCGAGGTGATCGGGCCTTCGGAGAAAAATCCGGAGTTGGTGGATGTGTTACTGGCTGCTTCCCGTAGCGAAAACGTGGATGATCGGGTTGAAGCTTTGGATATCGCAGGTCTTACTGGCAATATTGTGGATGTTGAAGCTTACGCGATGGAGAATGCCTGCTCCCAGTTACTGGATCAGCTTCCCGAGCATGGTGAGGATCAGACCATCGCCATTGCTGACATCGGTGCTACGACAACGACACTGAATGTACTCCACAACAATAAGATCATCTACACACGTGAACAGAATTTTGGTGGCCGTCAGCTGACTGAAGAGATTCAGAGACGCTACGGACTCTCAATTGAAGAGGCTGGTATGGCTAAACGTCAGGGTGGTCTTCCTGATAACTACATCCCTGAAGTGTTGGAGCCTTTCAAAGAGGCGATGGCACAGCAGGTTAGCCGATCACTTCAGTTTTTCTTCTCCTCCAGTGCCTACAACAGCGTGGATCATATTATCCTGGCTGGCGGCAGTTCATCCATACCGGGTATTGATGATTTAGTGGAAGAGAAGTTGGGAACCCCGGCATCGGTGGCGAATCCGTTCGCTAACATGTCGGTTTCATCCAGGGTAAAACCACAGGCGTTGAGTGCTGATGCTCCCGCATTAATGATTGCCTGTGGTCTCGCACTGAGGAGTTTCGACTGATGGCGCGCATTAACTTACTCCCATGGCGGGAAGCTGAACGTAAAGAGCGCCAGAAAGAGTTTGGGATGATGGTCCTGGCAGGGGCGCTCCTATCCGCTTTTGCTGTATATGGTGTTCACAGCATCATCCAGTCTCAAATAGAGGCGCAAGATCAGCGAAACAACTACCTGAAGCAAGAGATCAAGGCGGTTGAAAAGCAGATTAGCGAAATTCGTGATCTGGATAAGACCAAACAAAATCTACTGGCCAGAATGAACATCATTCAAGAGTTGCAGAGTAGTCGGCCACAGATCGTACATCTGTTTGATGAGGTTGTGTCAACTCTGCCCGATGGGGTCTATCTCGATGAGATTGAGCAGTCAGGTAATAAAGTTGCTTTTAAAGGGCAGGCTCAATCCAATGCCCGGGTCTCTTCCTTGATGCGAAATATCGATAGCTCTGAGTGGCTGGATAATCCAACACTGGATTTTATCGAGAGCAAAGAGAAGACCGGAACGGGTTACAGCCACTTCAAGCTCACGGTTAAGCAAGCCTCCCAGAATGTGGAGGTGGAAGAATGAATTTTGAAGATCTCAATGAACTAGACCTGAATAACATAGGTATTTGGCCAACACCGGTTAAGGCTGTTGTTGTGGTGCTTGTTGCAGTGATTGTGATTGCAGCAGGTTACTACCTGATTATCGAAGATCAGCTCATTGGTCTCGAAGCTGTACAGAGTAAAGAGCAGACCTTACGCAAGGAGTTTGAGACCAAACAGGCGAAAGCTTCAAATCTGGATGCCTACCGCCAGCAGCTGGAAGAGATGAAGCAGTCTTTTGGTACCATGTTGAGGCAGCTGCCGGATAAGACAGAAGTCGCCGAATTATTGGTGGATGTGTCACAGACCGGTTTGGCATCGGGACTTGAGTTTGAACTCTTCAAGCCGCTAGAAGAAGTACCAAAAGAGTTTTACGCTGAGTTGCCGATACAGATCATTGTAAATGGTAAATACCACGAGTTCGGTAATTTTATCAGTGGACTGGCCGCGCTGCCGCGCATCGTCACCATTCATGACATCAAGATTAAGCGGGGCGATCCAAAATCGGCTAGTTCCGAACTGATGCTGGAAGCAACGGCCAAGACCTACCGCTATCTTGATGAAGAGGAGGGAGAGTGAGCATGAGTATTATGCTGCAAAAATGCAGATTGCTGATCCCTTTGTTGCCCATGCTAATGATCTTTGGCTGCGCAAACCCTAATCTGGATGAGTTGAGAAATTATGTAGCTGATCAGAAATCGGCGCCTCCTGCACGGATTGAACCCCTGCCTGAGATCAGGCAGATTGAAACCTTTCTCTACACTGAAGCGGGTCGCCGCAACCCATTCGTTGATATGTCGGGTGAACAGGCGGAGGCAACCAGTGTTACTGGTAACGGACTGCGGCCCGATATCAATCGTCGCAAGGAAGAGTTGGAAGGTTTTCCGCTAGATTCGATCCGTATGGTTGGAACCTTGGAGCAGACCGGAGTTGCTTGGGGTCTTGTGAAGACCAAAGAGGGTACGGTGCATAAGGTAAAGAATGGCAACTATATGGGCCAGAACCATGGCCGTATCATGCTGATTACTGAAGACAGAATCGAATTGAACGAAATCGTCCAGGATGGTTCTGGTGGTTACATTGAGCGTCAGGCTTCGCTAGCGTTGGCGGAATAGTCAAGAGGATTTCGAGATGAGGGGTTTGCCAATGGCACTCAGACACTGTGGGATGGAACAATCTGGACTGGTTCGTGGCTTAACGCACCGAGTTAACGGGTTGATGTTTCTGTTGATTTTGTGGGGCTTGCCCCTCGCGGCAATGGCCGGGCCTTCCCTGCAGGCGATAGATTTTTCCGCGCTACCTGGAGACAGGGTTCAGATTACTTTGGGGATGTCAGGGGCTGTCGATGAGCCGGCGAGTTTCGTCACTGAAAACCCTGCTCGAATATCTTTCGACTTTTCCGATGTTAGTAGCTCCCTGGGTTACAAAACCAAGCTGATTGGTGTTGGCCCGGCACACAGCATCACTGCACTGGAGGCTGGTAACAGAACTCGAATAGTGATCAACCTTTCTGCGATGGTGGGTTATAAAACAGAAGTCATTGATTCCAATGTATTGATCACCCTTGATGTGAGCAATCAGGGTATTGGTTCAAGTGCCAGTTTAATGGAGGAGCCAGTTCAGGCGGCCTCCAGTATGACTTCTTATGATGAGACACAAGACTCAGCGACTTCTGCGCAGTCATTCGATATCGCTAATGTCGATTTTCGTCGTGGTGAGGCAGGTGAGGGACGTGTTCTGGTAACTTTGGGCAATCCATCAATTCCGATTGATGTGCGCGAAGTTGGCGGAAAAATCATCATGGAGGTTTTCAAAGCTTCTATAGATAGTTCCCTTTTACAATCTTTAGATGTGATGGATTTTGCTACTTCGGTAAGCAAGATCGAAACCAAACCTGTTGGTGAAAATGTTGTCATCGAAATTACCCCTACCGGTGAATATGACTATCTTGCCTATCAGGCAAACGAAGTCTTTGCAGTAGAGGTTCGTTCACTCTCCAAGCAGGAGAAAGATGACCTACTTAAAGAGAGACTGGTTTTTACCGGAGACAGGTTGTCACTGAACTTTCAGGATATCGAGGTACGTGCTGTGCTTCAATTGCTGGCAGATTTTACCGGCTTGAACCTGGTGACCAGTGACACTGTGGATGGCCGGATCACACTGAGGCTGAAAAATGTACCCTGGGACCAGGCCCTCGATATCATCCTCAAATCAAAGGGCTTGACCAAACGTCAGATCGATAATGTGATTATGGTGGCGCCGACTGAAGAGGTGGCGGCACGGGAACAGCTCGAGCTGGAGTCTCAACAGAAAATTGAAGAGCTGGCGCCGCTTCGCTCCGATTTCATTCAGGTTAACTACGCCAAGGCTGAGGATTTAGCTGAATTGCTGAAATCGGAAGAGAACAGACTTCTCTCTGAAAGGGGCAATGTAACCGTTGATGTTCGAACTAATACACTCTTGATTCAGGATACAGCTGCGAAACTGGAAGATATCCGCCGCCTGCTGCAGAAGCTGGATATCCCTGTCAGGCAGGTGCTCATTGAGTCACGAATTGTGATTGCCAACAACGATTTTGCCAAGGACTTAGGTGTACGTTTCGGTGCAAATTTCGATGGCTCTTTCGACGATAATTTCACTCTGACCGCAGGCGCTTTGCCAGGCCATCTGGATAACTCAGCCGGTATTGCCCCTGGTATCGAGAATAATGGTGAAGACACTAATGATCACGACCGGGAAGCCCTGATGGTGAATTTACCGGTCAACTCAGCTTCCGGCGGATTGAACTTTTTGGTGGGCAAGGTTGGGAGCTATCTGCTGCAGTTGGAGCTGACGGCAATGCAGACAGAAGGTCGGGGCGAATTGATTTCAAGCCCTCGAGTGATTACCTCTGATCAGACCCAAGCCTCTATTAAGCAGGGTGTTGAAATACCATACCAGCAAGCAACCTCAAGTGGAGCGACGATAATTGCCTTTAAAGAGGCGCTGTTGAAGCTTGATGTGACGCCTCATATCACCCCTGACGACAGAATCAGAATGGACCTTGTCATCAACAAGGACAATCCTGATTACACACGTTCAATTTTAGGCGTTCCTCCTATCGATACACGTAAGATCGAGACTACAGTACTTGTGGATAACGGGGAGACTGTTGTATTGGGTGGTGTTTTTGAGAGAAACAAAACCAAGAGCACGGAGAAAGTACCTTTCTTCGGCGACATCCCATACGCAGGTGTGCTGTTCAGACGTAACGAGCAGGTTGACGACAATAACGAACTGCTGATTTTCGTAACACCGAAAATCCTCAAGGAGACCCTTACAGTTCGTTAGCTCGTTCTCAGATATCATGAGTAAGGCGCGCCTGAAAGGCGCGCCTTTTTTTTTGTAGAATATACCTGTTCAGCACTGATTCTTTGCCAGCTTGTCTCAGGAATCTTGCTAACTAAGCGAATAATCCTTTTCTGTGCGGCCTAATGTGCTGTATAAGTTGATCATTACTCTTCTGTCACTTCGGTTTATCAATGATTGTATGCATGTTCAAAACCTATTTCTAATCGGCCCCATGGGAGCTGGAAAGACCACTGTCGGACGACAGCTGGCCGAATATTTCCGAAAGGAGTTTATCGACTCCGATCAGGAAATACAGCGCCGAACGGGTGTTGATATTCCAACCATATTTGAGTTTGAAGGAGAAAAGGGCTTTCGCTTACGTGAACAAGAGGTGATCAACGAATTAACGGCAAGAGACGGGATTGTTCTGGCGACTGGTGGTGGGGCAGTGACCAACGAGGAGAATCGTAAAGTCTTGTCATCAAGGGGTTTAGTGATCTATCTGCACTGTACTGTAGAGCAGCAGTATGAGAGAACCCACAGAGATAAGAATCGTCCGCTGCTTCAGACTGATGACCCCAAGTCGAAATTGAAATCACTGATGGAGGAACGGGATCCTCTCTATCGACAGACCTCTGATATATTGGTCAGTACTGAGGGCAGGAACACCCAGGCCGTGGTTCAGGATATACGTAAACAGATCATTTCACTTAATTCGTAGGATTTAAGCCTTGAGTAACTATGAAAAACGATTGGATGTCGATTTAGGCGACAGAAGTTATCCAATTTTCATTGGCGAAGGTCTCTATGCCGACAGAGACCACTACCGAGAAGCGATTCCAGGGCGTCAGGTTATGGTGGTGAGCAATGAAACAGTAGCACCGCTCTATCTGCAGAAAACCATTGATGCACTGGCTGACTATGAGGTGGCGACCTCTATTCTGCCTGATGGTGAACAGTATAAAACCCTGGATATGGTGAATCGTATTTATACTGCTTTGCTTGAGCATCGCTTCACCCGTCAATCCACGCTCATCGCTTTGGGTGGCGGCGTGATTGGCGATATGACCGGTTTCGCTGCGGCAACCTATCAACGTGGTATTCATTTTATTCAGGTGCCAACGACGCTGTTAGCCCAGGTCGACTCTTCTGTCGGGGGTAAGACGGGTGTAAATCATAAGCTGGGAAAAAATATGGTTGGCGCCTTCTATCAGCCTCGGTTGGTGCTGGCAGACACCGCGACATTGAAAACCCTTGATGACAGGCAGTTTTCATCGGGTTTGGCTGAGATAATCAAGTATGGACTGATCGTCGATGAGCCGTTTTTCAGTTGGCTTGAAGAGAACATGGATGGCCTGCTGGCACGAGATCCAGCTTTATTGGCCCATGCCATTCAGGTCTCATGCCGATGTAAGGCTGATGTTGTTGAGGCTGACGAAAAAGAGGCCGGTCAGCGTGCATTGCTTAATCTGGGTCATACCTTTGGGCATGCTATAGAAACTGGAATGGGCTATGGAGAGTGGCTGCATGGTGAAGCTGTAGGAACAGGGATGTGTATGGCCGCCGATCTATCCCTTAGACTCGGCTGGTTTTCACAGCAGTCGTTTGATCGTACGATTCGTCTCATAGAGCGGGCTAAGTTGCCTGTGAATCCACCTAGAGAACTGACACCAGCACGCTTTCTTGAATTGATGGCAGTTGATAAAAAAGTTGTGGATGGACAGTTGAGGCTTGTTCTTCTTAAAGAAATCGGCCAATCTTTGGTCACTGATGATTTCGATAGAGAGTTGTTAGAGCAAACCTTAGTGCATTATTCTAATTGATCTCATTTTTTTGCGGGGACAATAGTGTCTGATTCCAATGAGTTCTTTTCTACACCAGAAGTTAGCGCTCACCTCGATCTCGTTCGTCATCTAATCGAGAACAGTGAGCTGGTGCCGTTGGTCAGAGGGCCGGCGGGTATTGGCAAATCTCTTTTAGCATCCAGACTCCAGCAGTCAGCGCCGGAGAATTGGGTTGTATGCCATTTTTCTGCTGAACCAACCTTGCAGCCTGAGCGTCTACTTGCATTTATTGCGCGTTGTAGTGGCTTGCCTGATATTGCAGGAGACCTGATGCAGCGTCTCGCTGATCGCTTTGAGGTTTTGAGGAAAAGAGGTCGGGTTCCCGTCTTACTGATTGACGATGCGCAAATGCTTCCGCCAACCAGCCTGATGACCCTGCTGCGTCTGTTTGAGCGTCAGGTGGAAGGTGCAAGATTGGTCAGTATCGTCCTGTTCGCTGATGAGCAGATTGATCTGCTGCTTTCAACACCTCAGCTGCAGGTGATGACGCCACAAGCGATACAGGCCATCGACATGCCTGCACTGACTCTGCAGGAGGCAACTGGCTTCATGCACTTTGTATTGAAGAGTGAGGGGTTGTCTGAGCAATTTTACCTGGATGAGACAAAATTAAGCCGGTTACATCGGGAGACAGGAGGGGTTCCGGGGCGGTTAGCAAATGAAATCCTGAATGAGATTGGACAACTAGGCAGCGCAAGTCAGCCTTTTCTCAGTGTTTACAGAAAGCAGCTTGTCACGATTGGCGTACCCATTCTCTCCATTATTCTGATACTGCTACTGTTTCAGGGTCCGATCAACTCACTGTTTGACCCGTCTGAGGTAGAGCAGAACCCAACCGCAGCTGTCACAGGGCAGGAAAGCAGTCAGATTGTCCTGCCATCACCAGAGGAAGCCGTTAGCAGTAATGATGCGCAACAGCCAGATGAAGTAGACACAACTGCACAAGCTGAGCTTGTCGATACCCAAGCTGAGAGCGACTCTGGCGCTGATTTGCTACCCTCACTACCTGAAACTCCGGTTGGAGATGTGGATCTCGCAAGTAATAAGGCAGTTGAAACTCTGGTAGAGGAGCCGGTAATCGATCCGGTACCGATAGAGTCGCCCCTGGCTGAGGATCTGCCACCGCAAACCATCGATATCCCTGAGGCGGAAGAAGAGTCGCTGCAAGTGGCGGCAGAAGAGATACGTCTAGCAGAGCAGGTGACTCCTGTCGAAGAGCCAGATGCAGGTGCTGTGAGTGGCGCTCAGTCCCCAGAATCTACAGAAGTTGTTGGCCTGGCTGCTGAAGCGGTGGAGCCAGAAATAGCAGATGAAATTCCATCCCAGATAGAGAGTAAAGCGACTGAAAATTTGGCCGAGGTGACTCTACCGCCTATAGAGACACCGACAAAACCGGTACAAAAAGATCAGCTTACCCTGTCCATGGAGTGGGCGCATGAACAGCCACCTCAAAACTATACGCTTCAATTAATAGCTGTTGAAAATATCGCCTCGCTTTCACGGTTCATTAAGTTAAATAACCTCGTCAATCAAGTGTTTACAGTGAAAACGCAAAGAAAAGGCTTGCCTTGGTATGCACTTGTCTGGGGCAGCTTTGAAAGTCGGGAGCAGGCATTGAAGGCACAAACACAACTTCCGCTGGCGGTACAAAAAAGTGGCGTTTGGGCGAGAACTTTCTCATCTCTGACCGGCCCGCCGGGTGGCTGATAGTGCTGAACTCAACAATTCACTGCTTTGCGGGTTTGGATTCCAGATTGCCATGGTATGCGGCAGGGTATTTCAGCGCCATGAAGGTGTAATCTAAGAGTCCGAATAGCGGTTTTTTTAGGATAGTGAATCTGTTGGATTAATGAAAAAAGCCTCAGGCTCTAGATTGAGAGGCATTTCTCAAGTATCCTGCAAGGTTCTGTGACACTTGGCGGCTTAATTCGCCGTTGTGACTTCCTTATTTTAGGTTATATGCATGACCTTTGGCGTGATTGGTATCCGCCAAGGGCGGGCAAAATGAGGTTTGTGAAATGAGCCATGGTGCTTTACCACCAAAACAGGGACTCTATGATCCCGCAAATGAACACGATGCCTGTGGTGTCGGCTTTGTTGCCAATATCAAAGGGGTTAAAAGCTATGAAACAGTCCGACAGGGGTTGGAAATACTGGAGCGGCTTACCCATCGTGGTGCTGTAGGCGCGGATCCCAAAGCTGGGGATGGTGCTGGAATTCTGCTTCAGATTCCGGATGCCTTTTTTCGTGCTGAGATAGATTTCGATCTGCCGGAGAGTGGTGATTACGCCATTGGTATGGCCTTTTTGCCGCAAAACAGCGGCAGCCGCACAGCGGCTGAAGAGATCATCGAATCTTTTATAGCATCGGAAGGACAAAAGCTACTTGGCTGGCGTGATGTGCCTGTGAGTAACACCGATCTTGGCTACAGTGTCATTCCCACGGAACCTGTGATTAAACAGATTTTTGTTGGGCGTGGAGAGGAGTGTGCAGATCAGGATGCCTTCGAGCGTAAGCTGTTTGTTATTCGCAAACAGATAGAAAACAAGATCGAACAGTCTGAAATGGAGGGTAGCAGTGACTTCTACTTCACCTCTTTTTCATCCAGAACAGTGGTCTACAAGGGTATGTTGCTGGCTGATCAGGTGGGCGATTACTACCTGGATCTTAAGGATGAGCGGATGGTTTCAGCCTTGGCTCTGGTGCATCAACGCTTCTCCACCAATACCTTTCCGACCTGGGATCTTGCCCACCCGTTCCGCATGATTGCCCATAACGGCGAGATCAACACACTGCGCGGCAATGTCAACTGGATGCGGGCACGCAAAAACTCCATGGCTTCCGATGTGCTGGGAGATGATCTTGAGAAGATCTGGCCATTGATTCCAGAGGGTCAGTCCGACTCAGCTTGCTTCGACAATGCTTTGGAGCTCTTGGTGGCGGGCGGTTATAGCCTTGCTCAGGCGATGATGATGCTGATTCCAGAAGCCTGGGGTGGCAACAAACAGATGGATGAGCAGCGGCGCGCTTTTTATGAATATCATGCCGCGCTGATGGAGCCTTGGGATGGCCCGGCAGCTGTTGCCTTTACCGATGGTCGTCAAATTGGTGCGACCCTGGATCGCAATGGTCTGCGCCCTGCCCGCTATCTGATCACCGAAGATGACTTGGTGGTGATGGGTTCGGAAATGGGTGTATTGGACATACCGGAAGAGAAGATTGTTAAAAAGTGGCGTCTGCAACCCGGAAAGATGTTTCTTATCGATCTGGATCAGGGGCGGATCATTGACGACGCCGAGATAAAATCTGAACTCTCCAAGGCACAACCCTATCAGGACTGGCTTGATCAGACCCAGATCCACATGGATTCACTCCCTTCAGATGTAGCGCCAATGGCACCTAACGATGAAGATCTGCTGGATGCCCAACAGGCTTTCGGATACAGCCAGGAGGATATCAAGTTCCTGCTGACACCGATGGTACTGACAGGACAGGAGGCAACCGGTTCGATGGGCGCGGACAATCCGCCCTCTGTGTTGTCACTGAGAGCGAAGCATCTCTCAACTTACTTCAAACAGAATTTTGCCCAGGTGACCAACCCACCGATCGATCCGATTCGTGAGGAGCTGGTGATGTCTCTGGTAAGCCTGATCGGGCCCAGGCCCAATCTGCTGAATCTGGCTGATGCAGGCGAACATATGCGCCTCGAGGTCAGTCAGCCCGTGCTTACCAACGAGGATCTGGAACGCATACGCCACATTGAGGACAATACCGGTGGTGCCTTCCGTACCAAAACCCTGGATATCATCTATCCGATAAAAAATGGCGCCAAAGGCATGAAGCCTGCGTTGAAGGTTCTCTGTGAGCTGGCGGAAAATAAAGTCAGAGAGGGCTACAACATCCTCATCCTCTCCGATCGTAAAGTGGATGCAGACAACGTAGGCATTCCTGCTCTATTAGCCACTTCAGCGATACACCACCATCTGATCCGAAAAGGGTTGCGCACCGAATCCGGTCTGGTACTGGAAACAGGTGGCGCATTGGAAATACACCACTTTGCCACATTGGCTGGCTATGGTGCCGAGGCCGTCAACCCATACCTGGCCTTCGATACGATTCAGGCGTTGTTGCCCAATCTGCCAGAGTCACTGTCCTTCCCGGATGCTCAACATCGCTATATCAAAGCCATTGGCAAGGGTCTGAAGAAGGTGATGTCGAAGATGGGCATCTCAACCTATCAATCCTACTGTGGCGCGCAGATTTTTGACGCCATAGGGCTTTCCAGTCAGTTTGTGGATGACTTCTTCACCGGTACCACAACGACCATTGAAGGCGCTGGAATGAGTGAGGTCGCAGCTGAAGCCGTGAAGTGGCATGACAAGGCCTATGGCGATCAGCAGATCTATAAAAAGCATCTCGATGTGGGTGGGGATTATGCCTATCGACTGCGGGGTGAAGACCATAACTGGACACCTCAGACCATTGCCAATCTGCAGCATGCTGTGCGCAGTAATGATTGGAATACCTACCAGACTTTTGCCGATGCGGTTAACACTCAGAATGAGATCCTGCTGACACTGCGTGGGCTTTTTGAGTTCAAACGGGCTGATCAGCCATTGTCATTGGATGAAGTGGAGCCTGCGAGTGAGATCGTTAAGCGTTTCGCAACTGGGGCGATGTCCTTTGGTTCAATCTCTTACGAAGCCCATTCAACGCTGGCCAAAGCGATGAATCAGATCGGTGGCAAGTCCAACACCGGTGAAGGTGGTGAGGAGCCTGAAAGGTTCAACCCGCTCCCGGACGGATCAAGAAATCCCGAGCGATCTGCGATCAAGCAGGTCGCCTCAGGACGTTTCGGCGTCACCACTGAATATCTGGTCAACGCCGATGATATTCAGATCAAGATGGCACAGGGTGCAAAGCCAGGGGAAGGTGGACAACTGCCTGGCCATAAAGTCAATCAGCAGATTGCCCGGGTGCGACACTCCACACCAGGCGTGGGTCTGATTTCGCCACCGCCCCATCATGATATCTACTCAATCGAGGATCTGGCTCAGTTGATCCACGATCTGAAAAACGTCAATCCAAAAGCGCGTATATCAGTCAAGCTTGTCTCTGAGGTGGGTGTGGGTACCGTGGCAGCTGGGGTATCAAAGGCCCATGCAGATCACGTCACCATCTCTGGGTATGATGGTGGCACCGGGGCGAGTCCTCTCACATCGATCAAACATGCTGGCTCACCCTGGGAGATCGGTCTGGCAGAGACACATCAGACCCTGGTGTTGAACAGACTGCGTGGACGTATTGCAGTTCAGGCTGACGGCGGAATGAGAACAGGCCGGGATGTGGTGATTGCAGCGCTGTTAGGTGCTGATGAGATCGGATTTGCAACCGCACCACTGATCGCAGAAGGGTGTTTGATGATGCGCAAATGCCATCTCAATACCTGTCCTGTTGGTATTGCCACCCAAGACCCCGAATTGCGTAAACGTTTTACCGGTACGCCTGATCATGTGATCAACTACTTCTTCTTTGTAGCAGAAGAAGCTCGACGCCTGATGGCAGAGCTCGGCTTTAAGAGCTGGAATGAGATGGTCGGGCAGAGTGATCGCCTGGATATGCGCAAAGCGATCAACCACTGGAAGGCCAAAGGTCTCGATTACAGCCGTCTGCTGCAAAAACCTGAGGCAGCTGATGGAGTGGCTATTTTCAACAGCGAAACCCAGGATCATGGACTCGACAAAGCCATGGATCTGAAACTCATAGAGCTGGCCAAGCCGGCTCTGGAGTCAGCTGAGGCGGTGAAGATCGATATCGACATTCACAACTACAACCGTACATTCGGCGCCATGCTCTCTGGCCGGGTTGCTGAGAAATATGGTCTCGCCGGTTTGACTGACGACACTATCTATATCAAGGTCAAAGGGACCGCAGGCCAATCCTTCGGCGCCTGGCTGGCAAAAGGTATCACTGTCGAATTGGCCGGTGAAGGTAATGACTATGTCGGCAAGGGTCTCTCCGGGGGACGTTTGGTTATCTATCCACCAGAAGAGTCTGCTATCGGCAAAGCGGAAGAGAACATCATTGTGGGTAACACCGTGTTGTACGGTGCCATCAAAGGCGAGTGCTATTTCCGCGGTGTCGGTGGTGAACGTTTTGGTGTGCGTAACTCTGGCGCCACTGCGGTTATCGAAGGCGTGGGAGACCACGGCTGTGAATATATGACAGGTGGTGTCGTGGTTTGTCTGGGTTCAACCGGTCGAAACTTCGCAGCAGGTATGTCCGGGGGTATTGCCTATGTTCTCGACGAGGAGGGGGACTTCGGCGATCGTTGTAACCTTGCTCAGGTTGAACTGGAGCCGATAGAGGCAGAGGATCAGGCCCTGGAAGACCTGGATCACCAGGGTGGGGATCTGGAGACGCACGGCATGGTGGATCTGAGCCATGACATGACCCGTTACGATGATTTGCGTTTAAAACAGCTGGTTGAACGCCACTTGCACTACACCAACTCCGCAGTAGCGAAAAGGGTTCTGGATAACTGGGAAACCATGCTACCGAAGTTTGTGAAGGTCATGCCGGTTGAATATCGACGTGCATTGAAAGAGATGCAGGCAAAAAAGAGTGATGGCTCAGCAGCAAGCCATGGGGGTCGCTAATCATGGGTAAGCCAACAGGATTTAAAGAGATCGATCGTCAGGACCGGACCTATGCTCCGGTGGCAGACAGAGTCACACACTACAGTGAATTCGTTATTCCCTTGAGTGATGATAATGTCAGTCAACAGGGTGCGCGCTGCATGGATTGCGGAATCCCTTTCTGCCATCAGGGTTGCCCTGTCAACAACATCATCCCGGACTGGAACGATCTGGTCTATCGGGGTGATTGGCGAGCTGCAATCGACGTGCTGCACAGCACCAACAACTTTCCTGAATTCACCGGTCGCATCTGTCCCGCACCCTGCGAGGCATCCTGCACCCTGAATCTAGATGACAGCCCGGTAACGATCAAAACCATCGAGTTCAGCATTATCGAGAAGGCCTGGAATGAAGGATGGGTCAAGCCCCAGATTGCCGATCACAAGAGTGGCAAAAGGGTTGCTGTGGTCGGATCAGGCCCGGCGGGCATGGCAGCAGCTCAGCAACTTGCCAGAGCGGGTCATGCGGTCGTGCTCTATGAAAAGCAGAATCGAATCGGTGGTTTACTGCGTTACGGCATTCCCGATTTCAAGCTCGACAAAAAGATCATCGACCGCCGCATGGCTCAGATGCGAACAGAAGGTGTGGAATTCAAGACCAGCATCAACATTGGTGTCGATCTTCCAGGCAAGCAGTTGATCGATGATTTTGACGCCGTTGTGCTGACTGGCGGTTCCGAAAAGCCCCGCGATCTTTCGATTCCAGGCCGCGAGTTAAATGGTGTGCACTTCGCAATGGATTTCCTGCGCAGTAACAGCCATAAAGTACAGGGCGACCAGGTAGATGACTTTATCTCCGCTAACGGAAAACATGTCGTAGTAATCGGTGGTGGTGATACCGGATCAGATTGTATCGGTACATCACATCGACACGGCGCTGCGTCAGTAACCCAGTTAGAGATACTGCCCCAACCTCCTGAAAAAGAGGAAAAGGGCACCACATGGCCTAACTGGCCCAATAAAATGCGCACCTCCAGCTCCCAGGAAGAGGGGTGTGATCGCATGTGGCAGGTGGCGACCAAGAACTTCATCGATGATGGCAACGGAAATCTGGCCGGAGTTCTCTGCGTAAAGGTTGAGTGGGAGAAGGATTCCGCCGGCAACTGGAAAATGACAGAAGTCGCCGGTTCCGAATTTGAACTCAAAGCCGACCTGGTCACCCTGGCAATGGGATTTGTTCATCCCGTACATGAAGGCCTGCTGGAAGAGCTGGGCGTTGATCTGGATAACCGGGGTAACGTCAAGGCGGCCACCGAGGGAGGATCAGCCTACAAAACTTCCATCGATGGCGTTTACGCTGCAGGTGACATGCGTCGGGGTCAATCCCTGGTCGTATGGGCCATCCGTGAGGGCCGTCAATGCGCCCGCGCAGTGGACGAGTACCTGATGGGAACCACCGACCTGCCTTTGTGGTAATGCATAGTCTGCCCGGGTTCTCTACCCGGGCATGCCGTCACTGATTTAACATCCCTGGGTTTTGATTGATGCGCTCATTTAAGGTGCGTTAGATCGCCCGTTGTTCTGTTATTTCCTTCAATATCTCCTAGGGGCTGTCCAGTACATTAGATTCCAGAAACCTTGCGTTGAAGCGTTAAATGTTCTAGAAAGGAACAACATCAGTTTCAGCACAATCGCAGGGATACTTCTCTTTATGGAAATAGAGAAACCGGTTGATCCATCCGAGATAGCAGCGCTCGGTGTTGCTCGAATAGTCGGGGAGTCTGGTTACAACAAGAAATTTCCGATTCTAATCAGGGAAGTTCTTCCCCAAATGGTTTTTTGGATCTTCCACCGTCTTAAGAATCATCTCATAAGTGCGGGTAATCGTAGGGTGGCTCTTTTCAAGAGCCTGCTACCCGGTAGACCAGTTTGCCCAGTCAAAGTAACTTCTCCAGGGCAGCTTCAAGATGTGGCAGATCAACAATCGAAGGGCATCGACCTTTTGACGGAATTGCCAGCTATTATTATTGGTATCTTTCCAGTGCGTTCAAGCCAGTCAGTAACACTCTTATCGAAATGAGATCTGAGTCCTACATTGGGATGATCAGCCAGAAAAGCTTCAATATGGCGTCGATACCAGGGGATAGACTTTGGGGGAATACGGAAATATTAAAGTATCTTTGCACAATTTCGCCAAAATTAGCGATCTTCGGAAGATTCCATGCGTATTATAACTCTAAAGTCTGTCCTTCTATGCTTGAGAACATTTATAGTACATATGGCGTCATAAGACAATATATGTGCCGGCGTCATAAGTCGTTTTATGAGCCGTCCACATAATCCACTGTTAGGGCCTCAAGGAGTCCAATATGGAAGCGAAATTAAAGCACCTCGAGATGACGCAAGGGATAATAAATAGAATGGCTGGAAACTCCTTCCTTCTAAAAGGTTGGAGTGTGACTTTAATCTCCGCTCTATTTGCGCTAGCCGCCAAAGACTCAAATCAGCTCTTTCTATATTTAGCATATTTTCCTTGCGTAGCATTTTGGAGTTTAGATGGCTACTTTCTTTGGCAGGAGAGAATGTACAGAAAGCTATATCAGGACATTGCAAAGAAAAGCGAAGAATCAATTGATTTCGACATGAACGCAACCAAATTTAAAGATGAAGTAGATTCATGGTTTTCGATTTGCTTCTCAACAACTCTAAAATTGTTTCATGGTGTCATATTTGGAGTAATAGTTTTAATAATGCTAATAATCATTTTTAAAGGGAGTGTGTAAGATGGCCAGAAGAACTTTTTTTAGTTTTCATTACAAACACATATGGAAAGTAAACCAAATCAGAAGTATGCCAAATATAACAGGTACTGCTGCTGCTGGTTTTCAAGATGCCTCTCTTTGGGAGGAATCCAAGAAAAAAGGAAGAAAGCATATAGAAAGCATGATAGATAAAGGTTTAGAAAATACGACAGTAACCGTTGTGCTAATAACTGAAGGCGCAGCGAACAGAGAATATATAAATTACGAGATAGATCAATCTCTCGCGCGGGGAAATGGCTTGGTAGCCGTTCAGATTCACCACTTAAACGACCCTAACGTATCTGGTAATTCTCCTGGAGCCATTCCCTCAAAAATAAAATCAAATGGGTTTAAAGCTTACAAGTACACAAACAAAGAAGCATTGGCTAAGTGGATTGAAGAGGCAGCTAAAATTGCTGGAAAGTAAAAGCCCTAACAAAGCCATCAATTTGACCGCCTTACGCTACGCTTCAGGCGGCAAATTATGGCGGCGTTAGGTGAATATAATGGATGATATAACTGCAATTGAAGAAGATATTACGCACATTGAAGTTGCATCAGTAAATTTCGATCAATGGATACTTACTATTGCTCTCAGGGCTTACGCTAAAGATCAATCGGTAAAAGGCATGGTTCACGTTATATTTAAAGGTGTCCGTGGTTTTCGATACCTCGACGAAGGAGATATGCTCAATTACCCCTTCCCGGAAAATTGTACAAGGAATTATGTTCAGGGAGTTAACCAAGAGGGGTGGTCACAGCAAGAAGCTGAGTTCGGAAATATAGTCACGTCAGGTCACACCGAGTATCTTGTTGCTACTAACAATGAGTGTTTGTCCGTTATGGCATATAAAGAACCTGTGGTTATCAAAGAACTATGAATAAATCACCTAACCAGGCGCTCAAATGGAAGCTCCGCCACTACGCGCCTCCGCTCCATTTAGCGCAGCGTTATGCGTAAAAAAGAGAAGGGAAAGTGTATTCGTTATTGATGAGAGTAAGTACTTTCTTTACTGGCCTTATTATTGCCGGCTTGGCTTTAATAGTCTGGGCTCAATCTGAGTTGGAAATATGGAATATCTTATTTATCGTGGTTTTTCTGCCTATTGGAATATGGTTTGTCGTTGCATCTATATTGCCGCATAAACCAACACATGATGTTATCTGTGATACTGCATTAAGCGCAGGGTTGCTTGAGTTACCCATTAAATTAGTCGCTGCAATATGGGTGAGCGCAAACTAATGAATGCAAGTAAATTCTTGATGCATAGAACACATAACCATCGGCACCAGTGGATGCTCGCTATCGCTCGCCCCACTGAGCCGGGCCGTTAGAGAAGAATAATGGAAATCCATGAAGAAAGGCCAAGAGGAATATCTATCATAGCTGCTCTTTTCTTGCTGACAGCATGCTGGAATGTATATAGAGGTATTATTGGTGACTTTAAGCTTTGGTATGTATTAATTGGTGTTGGTGTTTTGCAATTAATATTAGGAGCAATGTTCTATGGTTTACAGAAAAAAGCATATTACATTGTCTCTGCGATAAATATTGGTGCGCTATTTACATCTGCATTATTTATAGTGAAAGGGACTGTGCAATATTTTCAGTCGGATGTTGCTGTATTAGAGATAATTCTGTTTATCCCTCCGCTTATTATTTCTTGGTGGATACTTACATATTTAAAGCAAGCTAACGTTAAAGCTTTATTCCAATGAATGTACCAACAATCTCTAAAAATGAATAACTAGACACGGGGTCTAGTTAATAAAGCTGTTATGCATGAAATCATGGATATAGAGAAAGAAAAAGATTTGGTAGATGCTTGGTTAACTGCTAATAGGGCTGGTGGTTCCTCTCCAATCTATGAAGCAAATTGGTGGGCCATAGAAGCATTTATGGAGTTGCCCAAAGAAGATCCGGAGCTTTTATGGAAATTGATACTTATTGCTCTTGAAAAAGAGGAAGATTTAAAAGTTATGGATTTGTTAGCGGCAGGGCCATTTGAAGATCTTATGTGTCAATATGGAGAGAAGCTAATAGATCGAGTGGAAGAGGAAGCAGAAAACAACCCCAAGTTTATCCCTTTTATGCAGGGTGTATTGCTATCTTCCGAAGATACAACTGTATGGAAAAGGTTCTATGAGCTGGCTGGTATTGAACCACCTTTTCCTGAAGACTTCCGGCCAATCGAAGAATACGAAAGGTCAAAGAAATCATGATCGAGTGCGAGGTTGTGCATAACCAGGCCATCAAATCCGACGCTCGTTCCTCGCGCGGTTTATGGCAACGTTATAAGCAAGAAGGTGAATTTTATGACAGACGAAGAAGAAACTTCATTAGTTGAGTTAATAAAAGATCGAAATACTAAAACACCTGTCGAGCACATTTTAAATGTATTAAAAGCTGGATTAGCTACAGCCCCATTTCTTGGCGGTATTGCATCCTTGATGACTGATTACATACCCAATTCAAAGCAAGCTAGACTCGAAGAATTTGCGACAAAAGTAGCCGGAGACCTTAGCAATTTACAAGATCAAATCGATGACAGTTTGATACTTACAGATGAGTTCGCTTATGTTTTTGAAAAGTGTTTTCGGGGTGCGGCAGAACATTATCAATCCGAAAAATTAGATTCATTTAGGGGAATATTAATCAACTCTGCGTTAGGTGTTGCACCTCCAGAGTCAGAAAAAGAGTATTTTTTAAATCTAGTGAATACTCTATCTGCTTTACACATAAAGATTTTAAAGTTCGTAGCTAGGCCAGATGAATATCTCGAGCAAAATGGAATACCGCAAGAGAGAATAACTGGAGGATTCTCTAGGATTTTCCCAATAGCAATTCCAGATGTAACTATTGAGGTAATAAAATCTGCATTTGGTGAATTGTATCAATATGGTTTAATTAATACTGATAAATCAGTATTTACCCTAATGACAACAGGGCAAGGTTTAGATTTATTAGGTCACGGAGGCCGTGTAACTGATTTTGGGCATCAATTTATAGATTTTTGTAGTTCACCATGTGGTTAGCTTATAACCAGCAGCTCCAGCGGACGCTGGCGCTATCGCGCCACCCCCCGCTGAGCTTGATCGTTATGGCAGGTAATAAAAACAAGGGTGGATCATTTTGAAAAGGAAATTTAATTTTGACCTTTATAGACTGAATGTCGTGGATGTTGAGGATTTGTTTGTTGATACAGATATTCTTCGTATCAGGGGAGACGACGATTTATTTGAAATAATAGAGAAGGCTTGCATTCCTGAATTCGATGAAGAACAAGAAACACGAAATGCAAGGTATAAATGGAGTCTTCGGTATTTTGAGAATTACTCAAGCATCTTGCCAGGAAGAAATGTACTGTCTGTAGTACTAGCCAGGTCTATCCTTGAGAAGGATGGCCTAATTGTTACAGATGATGGAATATCCTCAGGGTCTTCCATGTCCAATCCTCCCTTGGCATCAACAATGATATTGTTTTTCGATATGCAACGCCATCTTGTGGCCGTAGAGCATTCTGGAGAAATATCTCAAGTTGCGTGGAAAGACTTCGTTGAAAAAATAATGGCCAATGTTGCACTATCTTTGGATAAAGCATCAGAAATCAAGCTCGAGCCAGTTCCTGAGAAGCATAAAATTCTTTCTTTGTTCAGAAGTTTCGACCGCCTTACTCGTATTAAAGCAACCTTGAGGATACCAAACCCTGAACTATCTCGTTATACACAAGATCTTTTTAATGATCTCAAACAAAGTGATATCAGGGAGTATAGTCAGGATATGAAAAATCCAAACGGACTTTCTAAAAGTGAAAGTGCCAGGCCATTTGCAACTGCAGCGCTTGCCCAGCAAGGTTATAAAGATGGTGACGTTCAAATGGAGGGGTATAGAGATGATAGTTTTGAGAAAGTTATTTCTAGCTCAACGGCAACTAGAGGATCAATTGATAGCTTGAAAGATTTTGTGCGCGGTCTAAAGGCAAATGCAAAAGCCAAAGAAACACATACTGTACTCTCGGAAATAACAAAAGAAATAGATAGAATTCATCCCATCGAGTTAAATGCTAGTGATGAAGCTTAAACTAACTATTTTGTGGGCATATATTTCTGAGATTGCTTTAAGCACTTTAATCGTTGGCGCTCTTTTTGTGTTTTATGATGTAAAATTAATAGCAGAGTTTATTCGTTCGTCCGCTTCTGATTTTGCCTCTTATTTCTCAGTAATTATGTTAGCTGGTTCAATTGGTTTTTTCTGGACATTCTATTCAAGATCAGATACGGCGTTTTCGCAGTGGCTTTATGAGAAAAATGCATATAACGTATACTTGTCAGCGTACATAGCAGCAATCATAATCTATACTGTACTGTCTATAATGCTACTCCTGACAAATAAGATAGATAATGTATATTTATCCATCATAACTTTATGGTGTCTAGTCCTCGGAATCATAAACGCATACACGTTTATCAAAAATATTGTCGATCAGTTGAGGTTGAATATGGAGTTTAATCATAGGCATATCAAAAAGCCATAACAATCACATGCACTCGGACAGCAAAAAGCGCCGCGCCTCGTTCCTCGTCGCTCTGCTTTTTACTGCCGGTGATGTGGGGCGTTAGGTTGATGAATAAATGACCGGGATTAGCTATTTTAGGTACGCATTAAAGGATGGATTTCTCATTGTACTTGCTGTGCTGCAATTAATTACTTTTATAACCATGATGTTCCTTTTTGTTAAATACATTCCTTGGCTAACATCACATGAGATGGGTAAATTAAGTATGTACGAGTCATATACTGAGCAGCCGCCGGAGTGGGCTAATTCATTTAGTGTTAATCATGGTGATTTTTATTTCTATAAAGAGAGCCCTAAAAATAATAGATCTAAATTCTTTCTAATTATTGCTAGTCTCTTAGTCGGTTGGTTATTTTTGCTAGGTAGTGGTGTATATGCAAAAAAACGCATTAAATATAATGCGCAGTCAAGGCAACCTAACCAGCCCATCAAGCCGACGCGATAAACCTGCGCGGCTTATGGGTAACGTGTGTGCCGGGCATGGCACGAAACTAGAGAGGTGAAAGTCCTCTCACCAGGTATTCGCAGAGCCGAAGGTTAGAAGAAGGGCAAGGGCGTCATCGCGAGGTGGGGTCTGGAGGAAGCCCAATTCAAAACTGCGGGGCGACGTACAGGAACCGGATCTGAGGTGTGGTACACCTGGGACGAGCTGGCACGTGACAGCGAAGTCCTCCCTCTGCGCATGGGGTGTGCTTTATAAATCCGGCGTCTACGCAGGGAAAGTTTCGTGTCTTACCCCGGGAGGTCTGCATGTTGTACAAGGAAGCACTGATGGCGAAGCAATTCGGCATGACCGACATGCAGAAGTCAGCAGAGGGCATAGTAGTGAGGGAACAGGCAGAGCTATTTAGGCACTCCAGGCGAAAGCGGGAGCAACAGACAAGCCGAGCCGCAACGTGAACCCATGAAGGCCCGAACGGTTCCCGAAAGGGATTAAATGAAGCGAGTAGTTATTCGAATGACGAGACAGGATATTGCATCAGAAAAGCAGCCCCGGCTGTCCCTCGAAAGAGGGGATGAAATCCTGCCTGGGGAAAAGAAAGAAGACGCTCCGGTCATCCGCGATCCATTGATGGAACGCGTACTCGACAGGGCCAACCTGTTTGCGGCCCTAAAACGGGTAACCCAAAACAAAGGCAGTGCGGGCATCGACGGCATGCGCCTCGATGAACTACCGATGTACCTCAAGGCACATTGGCCACGCATACGGCAGGAACTCCTCAATGGCAACTACAAACCGCAACCGGTCAAGCGGGTAAAGATCCCCAAGCCCGGTGGCGGCGAACGCCATCTTGGCATACCTACCGTACTCGACAGGCTGATTCAGCAAGCCTTGCTGCAAGTCATCCAACCGGAGTGGGACGGAAGCTTCTCCCATTCCAGCTACGGTTTCAGACCGGGCCGATCGGCCCATCAAGCCATTGCCCAAGCGCAAAGCCATATCAAGGACGGCTATCGCTGGGTAGTGGACATGGATCTGGAGAAATTCTTCGACCGGGTAAACCACGACAAGTTAATGTGTCGTGTGAAGCACCGCATCGAAGACCGGCGCGTACTGAAACTGATCAACGGATACCTCAAGGCAGGGGTAATGACGGGCGTCCAGGTGGAGCCTTCGCAAGAAGGTACGCCGCAGGGCGGACCGCTGTCCCCGCTGTTGGCGAATCTGTTGCTGGACGACCTGGACAAGGAACTGGAGTGCCGAGGCCACCGCTTTGTTCGCTACGCCGATGACTGTAATATCTACGTCAGAAGCCGGCGCGCGGGTGAGCGCGTACTGGAAAGCCTAACCCGCTTTCTGGAACGCAAACTCAAGCTAAGCGTCAACCAGAGCAAAAGCGCGGTAGACCGGCCCTGGCGCCGAAGCTTTCTCGGAATCACCTTCAGCTACCGGGGTGGAATACGCACCAAGGTCAGCGTCAAGGCCGAGAAAGCGCTCAAGGAGAAGGTACGCCACCTGACCCGTCGCACCCGAGGCCACAGTTTGCGACAAGTTATCGCCGAACTGCGCAAATACCTGCTCGACTGGAAAGCCTACTATGGTATCTGTGAGGTGAAGCGGCCTTTCGCAGAGCTGGACAAATGGATACGCAGGCGACTGCGCAGCTATGCTTGGAAGCAATGGGGACGATCAGGATACCGGCAGCTCAGGAAGCTGGGGATAGATGTGCGTTTGGCTTGGAATACAGCCAAATCGGCTCATGGACCCTGGCGGCTGAGCAAGAGTCCTGCACTGAACTACGGAATGCCCACGTCGTACTTTCTGGGCTTGGGGTTGCCTCTCCTGTGGGAAGGCAATAGATGACTCAATCAACCGAACCGCCGTGGTACGTGATCCGTATGCCCGGTGGTGTGGGAGGAGAGGGGCTGTAAGGCTCCTCCCTATCCCGATTAGGGCAACACCATGATCAAGAAATTATTTTTTTCGATATTGTTTACAGTTGCTACTATACAAGCGCAAGGGGGAGAGAATATGTTTATGGAGGCGGTGCCAAGTGATTTTTCCGTTCCGGTACCAGAAGGCGAGTACGATAAAAAATTATTGGCTCAAATTGATAAAGTTGGGTGGCATAACATACACGTTGCAGAGGAGAATGGAGCGCCCGCCTTCGCGTTCTCATTAGGCCATTTTCATAAGCATAATCATCCAGAAATTATTGTCATAGGTTTACCCGCTGAAACGGCTCATCAACTGCTCAATATTGCCGTTGTAAAAATTGTTGGAGCTAAAGAGGAAATTGAGCCTTTCAAAAAATATGATGATTTTACCGAGGGGTTGTCTATAGCTTTTATTCCGGTTGACCTTGAGCATTACGGCGAATATATGGGCTATGCAAATTGGTATTATGGGTCAATGCCTAAACCTTACCCAGTGGTACAAATGGTTTGGCCTGATAAGGAAGGTAAATACCCTTGGGAGGCAGGCTATGATAAAAGGTTTTTACAGTTACAACCAATATTGGGGCCCATGCCCTAACAAAGTTGTCAAATTGACAATTTTTCCGTCGCTCCTTTTTGTGCTTAGTAGCACAAACGGGCTCCTCCAAAACTGCAATTTACAACGGCGTTACTCAATCTCAATGAAATAGTGGCACCAGCAGTTAAACCAAATGCATTATGAATTTATTTTAAGTAAGTGCACGACTTTAGAGGCCATGGTTTTATGGCTGAATCTAGGAATCATGGTTGTTGCAATGATAGGCTTTGGCATGATGGTCGTTAATATTAATAATAGAAATCTTAACTTCTTATATATGCTTAGCATTGGTGCTTTGTTAATGTTTTTTCCTGCTCGTCAAGAAAGGTTAGGAATCTTAGGAAGAAGAATATTCTTTATTAGTGTTTTTACATTTATGTTTCTTTCTTACATTATTTCTAAATCAAATATGTGCTCAGGTACTTAATCAACATCGAAGTTATGCATAACCATCGCATCAAATTCGCTCCCTTCGGTCGCCGGACGCTCATACCTCGCGCTGTTTATGTGGGCCGTTATAAATTCTCCTAGCCCTTTCTCTCTCACTGTACTAATATGTAATACAAATCACTACACCCAGGGTGGTCTCATGAGTATTACAAGTATCCGGCTTACTGACGATGTTGATAAGCCTCTAGAATCTTTGGCTAAAAAGCTCGATAGGAGCAAAAACTATCTAATAAATCAAGCAATTAAGGAGTTTTTAGTAAAGCAGTCTCTTGAGGACTCTAGGTGGCAAGATACCCTTGAGGCACTTGAATCCATTAAAGCGGGTAAGTCCCTTGACGAAGCAGATGTTAATGCCTGGCTCAATAGTTGGGGTACAGGCGCCAGAAAATCCCCGCCTCAAGTATGAAGGTTAAATATTCACCGGAATCAATCGAAGACCTTCAACGAGTTGTCGAATTCATAGAGAATAAGAATCCTTATGCTGCTCGTAGAGTTGCTATCGACATTCAAGAGGGTGTCCAAAAGCTAAAAGGTTTTCCTCTAATTGGTTTGCCAGTGCTTAAAGCCTCTGATCCAGAGAAAATTAGAGATCTCTACATAGGCCAATATACTATTCGCTATTTAGTCGCTAGTGAGATCATTTTTATATTAAGAATTTGGCATGCCAAAGAGAATGAAAAATAATTATAACAAACCGTTCAAACTTGACGCCAAAAAATGGCGCAATTTAGCGGGGCGTTAGTTTCTAGGGAGAATGGACATCGACTTTTCAAATATACCTCTAGCTCCAATCGCAACTGTAGTGGCAGCGTTAATTACAGCGCTTATCGCCTTTGTTAATTTAACGCTAAGTAAGGAACAAAAAACGTCCGAATTTAGGCAAGCGTGGATAGACGGATTACGAAATGATCTGGCAATATTTTTTTCATCAGCTCGAGCGCTTTGTAGAGTAATGCAAGAAGCCCGAAGTCATAATGCAACAGATGAAGACGTTATGGGTTTTCGATTTAGTAAAGAGCAAGTGGGAAAAATGCGTTTTGAAGGTGCTGAAGCTTTGTACCGTATAAAGCTCAGGCTAAATCAAAATGAAGCGGAGCATACAGAATTAAATAGATTGTTAGATGTGGCAACAAACACCCAGAATCAAGTAAATATAGAAAAAGGTACAGATTACACCGAGGCAATTAATGCTATTGAACGCGCATCTTCTTATTCACAAGGTATTTTGAAGGGGGAATGGGAACGAGTTAAGCGTGGAGAACAGTCGTTTCGAGTTACGAAGAATTGGGTAATGCCCATAATCATGGTAATTTCCTTAGCGTTTATATCAATATTGTTGTTCAATTCGGGCGAAACTAACAAGTCAATGCAGCCGACCGCTAAAGCGTCGGCTGATTGAAGCGTTAGGCACAAAATGGAAACGATCTCTGAAAGTGAAGTGTTTTTCCTTGTGGCATTGAGCGCATCAGAAGAATCATCGCTCAAAGAGCTCAGGTGGGACCTCGAAAAATGGAACTGTGACGACATTG